>NZ_JBIATN010000004.1:0-488298 GCF_042891825.1 Streptomyces sp. NPDC001852 | reverse complement strand
TGATTTTTGGCACGCTGTTGAGTTCTCAAGGAACGGTCGCTTCCTTCGTACTCACCCTCTCGGGCTTTCCTCCGGGCGCTTCCCTTCGGTGTTTCAAACTCTACCAGGGTTTTTCCGTCTCCCTGACCACCCTCCTGCGGACATGCAGAAGCGGATCCAGAGATAGGATCTGACGAGTTTGGGTGCTGCCGAGGCTGAGTGAGGGCGCTCTCGCGCCTCCGCCCCAAGCAGGAGTACGACTGTACACGGAGTCTCGAAGGCCGTGCAAATCCACGGGGTTGGTGGTCTAGACCACTAGCTGGTAGCTTCCATACGGAACCGCCACTTCATATGACATACGCTGCTGCCAGCGCCGTCCGGGACAGGCAGTGACGGCCCGTAAGCAGCTCCACTCCTTGGGAGGCTTCCCATGACCACCGTGACGTCCCCTCTCGCCGGACGTGCCATCGGACTGGCCGAAGTGCCGGATCCGGTCTTCTCCGGGGCCATGGTCGGCCCGGGCACCGCGATCGACCCCCTGCGTGAGCCCTCCGAGGCCGTGGCGCCCGTGGACGGCGTCATCGTCTCCCTGCACCCGCACGCCTTCGTCGTGGTGGACGAGAGTGGGCACGGTGTGCTCACCCACCTCGGCATCGACACGGTGCAGCTCAACGGCGAGGGTTTCGAGGTGCTCGTCAACAAGGGCGACACGGTGACGCGCGGCCAGGCCATCGTGCGCTGGAACCCCTCCGCGGTCGAGGCCGCCGGCAAGTCCCCGGTCTGCCCCGTCGTCGCTCTCGAAGCCACCGCCGAGTCCCTCTCCGACCTCCGCGACAGCGGGGACGTGAAGGCCGGCGACAGCCTCTTCGCCTGGAACTGACGGCAGTGCCGTCACCGGACGGCGTTCACGACAAACACCGCGGCGGCGGGACCCGCCGCACTATCGGAGACGGGTGAGATGGAGACAACGCTGCGAGGCGTGGGCGTGAGCCATGGCGTGGCCATCGGCGAGGTCCGGCACATGGGTACGGCGGTGCTGGAGCCGCCGGCCAAGCAGATCCCGGCGGAGGAGGCCGAGCGTGAGCAGGGGCGCGCCCGCCAGGCCGTGGACGCCGTGGCCGCCGATCTGATGGCGCGCGGCAATCTTGC
Source organism: Streptomyces sp. NPDC001852 (assembly GCF_042891825.1). Taxonomy (NCBI): domain Bacteria; kingdom Bacillati; phylum Actinomycetota; class Actinomycetes; order Kitasatosporales; family Streptomycetaceae; genus Streptomyces; species Streptomyces sp. NPDC001852. Next base: position 487,170 of record NZ_JBIATN010000004.1, on the reverse strand, counting down.
GGGGGGCGAGGCCCAGGCGGTGCTCGAGGCGCAGGCCATGATGGCCCAGGACCCCGAGCTGATGGCGGACGTGGACCGGCGGATCGCCGTCGGCAGCACGGCCGAGCGTGCGGTGTACGACGCGTTCGCGGCGTACCGGGAGCTGCTGGCCGGTGCCGGTGAGTACCTCGCCGGGCGGGTGGCCGACCTCGATGACGTGCGGAATCGTATCGTCGCCCGGCTGCTGGGCGTTCCGATGCCGGGTGTCCCGGACAGCGACCAGCCCTATGTACTCGTGGCGCGGGACCTGGCTCCCGCCGACACCGCGCTGCTGGATCCCTCGCTGGTCCTCGGTTTCGTGACCGAGGAGGGTGGGCCGACCAGTCACAGCGCGATCCTGGCGCGGGCGCTGGGTGTGCCGGCGGTCGTGGCGCTGCCGGGTGCCGGTGAGCTGGCGGAGGGCACGGTGATCGCCGTCGACGGCAGCACCGGCGACATCTTCGTGAACCCGAGCGAGGAGAAGAAGGCGCAGCTGGAGGCCGCGGCCGCCGAGCGCAAGGCCGCGCTGGCCGCCTCGACCGGCCCGGGTGCGACGGCGGACGGTCACAAGGTGCCGCTGCTGGCCAACGTGGGTGGCCCGGCGGACGTGCCGGCTGCCGTGGAGGACGGGGCCGAGGGTGTCGGTCTGTTCCGTACCGAGTTCCTGTTCCTGGACGACAGCAAGAACGCTCCTTCCGAGGAGAAGCAGGTGGAGGCCTACCGGCAGGTGCTGGAGGCGTTCCCCGAGGGTCGTGTGGTCGTGCGGGTGCTGGATGCGGGTGCGGACAAACCGCTGGACTTCCTGACGCCGTCCGACGAGCCGAACCCGGCGCTGGGCGTGCGGGGCCTGCGGACGCTGCTGGACCACCCCGAGATCCTGCGTACGCAGCTGACCGCGCTGGCGAAGGCCGCCGAGGGGCTGCCGGTCTACCTCGAGGTCATGGCGCCCATGGTGGCGGACCGCGCGGATGCCAAGGCTTTCGCGGATGCATGCCGTGAGGCGGGGTTGCGGGCGAAGTTCGGCGCGATGGTGGAGATCCCGTCGGCCGCGCTGCGGGCGCGTTCGATTCTGCAGGAGGTCGAGTTCCTGTCGCTGGGGACCAACGACCTGGCGCAGTACACGTTCGCGGCCGACCGGCAGGTGGGCGCGGTGTCCCGGCTTCAGGACCCGTGGCAGCCCGCGCTGCTGGACCTGGTGGCGCTGTCCGCGGAGGCGGCCAAGGCCGAGGGCAAGAGCTGTGGTGTGTGCGGTGAGGCCGCGTCCGACCCGCTGCTGGCCTGTGTGCTGACCGGTCTGGGTGTCACCTCCTTGTCCATGGGTGCGGCGTCGATTCCTTATGTCCGGGCGACGCTGGCGAAGTACACGCTGGCGCAGTGCGAGCGGGCCGCGGCGGCCGCGCGTGCCGCGGACAGTGCCGAGGAGGCGCGCAGCGCGGCTCAGGCGGTGCTGTCCGGCGAGTAGCCGTACCGACGGCGCGTCGTGTGTGCCGGGTGCAGGGGCGTCCCGCCTTCGGGTGGGGCGCCCCTGGTGCGTTCCGGAGTGTCTCGGCCCGGGAGGTGCCTTGGCCGCGCGGCTTGTCTCAGTGCCGGTGGCCGGGTGCCGTGTCCTTGTCCCCGAGGTCGGGGGGCTCGCAGTAGTCGACGCCGGATTCCGGGGAGATGAGGTCGCCGGTTTCGATGTCGGTGCAGTAGGCGTCGAAGACTTCGGAGGCGGTGAGTGCTTCGAGGCCGCCGGAGCGCAGCCGCCAGCCGTAGACGCGGTCGGCCGTGCCCGGGGCGCTGGTGCGCAGGACGAGTCCGCCGGGGCTTCGGGTGGCGAGGCCGAGTGCGAGGACGCTGGTGAATTCCAGGGCCTCGGCCTCGTCCAGGTGGATGCCGTCGTCGCCGTCCTGGTCGCCGTGCAGAACGGAGACGAGGGTGTCCGGTGGCCCGGAGACGCTGCACACGAGGTGCCGGTCACCGGGCGGTGCGGTGTCGAGGATGCGGACCAGGAGCTCGGAGGCGCGGGTGAAGGCGGCCCTGCCGATGTCCTCGCCGCAGGTGGGGCAGGGTCCGAGGCGGGACAGCAGGGTGGTGGCGTACTCCCAGGTCGCCTGCCGTACGGCTTCGTCGACGAGCGCGGGTACGAGGGTGGCGAGGGGCTGGCCGTCGTAGGGGATGGTGGGGCCGGTGGCCGCGAGTTCCGCGGTGAAGCGGGTCCGGCTGGTCGGGGCTTCCGGGTCGAGGCCGGCGCCCGCGCAGTAGGCGGCGTAGTCCTCGGGGTCGAACAGGGCGAGTGTGGTGTGGGTGCCCTGGGCGGCGCGGGCTTTGAGGACCGCCTCGACCTGTTTCAGGTAGGTCGCGTGGTCGTCGAAGGTGAAGCTGCGGTAGCGCCGCATGGCGCGGAAGTCGTGTTCGTCGGTGAGCAGGCCGAGTGTGCCGGCGATCTCACGGCGCAGGACGCGTCGCATGGTCTGGTGGTCGGTGTGCGCCATGTTTCCCCCAAAGTGCGCAGTCGATCAGTGCTCACTCACCGTAACCGGCGGCACTGACAACGGGCTCCGCCGGAGGCGGTCGCCGACCAGTCGGTGCTGGAGTGCGCAGGTCGCGGCGATGGTGGCGCCGAAGACGGTCCAGCCGAGCGGGCCGGTGGCGATGGCGGCAGTGACGGCGAGCGGGCCGATGCTGCGCTGGCCGGACTGGGCGAGGCCGTGTACGCCGAGGTAGGCGCCCTGCGCGGCGTCCGGGGCGAGGGCCAGGGAGAGTTCCCAGGACACGACGGCGTGCAGCATCTCGGCCAGGGTGAAGAGGGCGGCGGATGCGGTGAGCAGGCAGATGGCCTGGGTGCCACCGGTGGCCGACAGGGCCATGGTGACGCCGCCGGCGGCGGAGGCGGCGGACAGCGGGACGAGCAGTCTGCGGGCTGCCGCCGTGGTGGTGCCGTACCGGGCGAGCGGCACCTGGAAGGCGACGACCATCACGTTGTTGAGGACGAGCAGCAGGGGTGCGAGGCCGTGCGGTACGCCCGCGGTGTGCGCGATCCACAGGGGCAGGCCGACCTGGAAGACGGAGTCGTCGAGGAAGAGGACCAGGTCGGTGGCCACGTACCCGAGGTAGGTGCGGTCGCGCCAGGGATTGGCCGGCCTTGCGTCGCGAGGTGCGGTGCCGGTGGCGGCGACGCGGCTGCTGGAGGGGGGTTCCGCGCAGGTGAGGGTGAGGAGCGCGATCGCCAGGAAGGAGAGTGCGTCGCCGGTGAGGAGCCAGCGGTAGGCGGTGGTGGTGCCGACGGTGAGGGCGGCCGCGGCGGCGAGGCCGCCCAGGGCCCAGCCGGCGTTGGAGCAGGTGCGGTTGACGGCCTGATAGCGGACGCGGTCGGCTCTCGCGATGCGGGCGGAGTACAGCTTGGTCAGGACGCTCGAGGCGCGGTCACCGAGGCTGCCGACGGCCGAGATCGCCAGCAGCGGGAGGTAGTGGTCGCTGGTGAGCAGGCCGAAGGACGCGAGTGCGCGCAGGAGTTGGAGCGCGATCAGGATCCGGGTGAGGGGGAAGCGGTCGGCGATGCGTCCGCCGAGGGGTGCGCCGGCGATGCCGACGGCGCCCGAGACTGCGGCGAGGGTGCCGATCTGGGTGACGGAGAGGCCGGAGACGTAGGTGAAGTACAGGACGGAGACGGATGCCCACAGGCCGCTGCCGATGCGGTCGATGAAGGTGATCAGGAGCATGCGGCGTCCGTCGCGGCCTCCTGGTGTGCGCGAGGGCCTGATGGCGGCCTCGGGCTTTGCGTCCACTGTTCCCCCTCAGATGGAGCTTGTGTCGAGTTATGTACTGATACATACTCGGTAACGTGGCAACACAATATGAGATCACTGGTACGACGGCCAAGGGAATTGCCGCATCCGTCGAACGGGGCGTCGCGGAGGGCGCATTGGTACCGGGGCGCGCGCTGCCGCCCGTGCGGCGACTGGCGGACGAGCTGGGGGTGAGCCCGGGCACGGTCGCCACGGCGTACAAGGAGCTGCGACGGCGGGGCATCGTCGTCACGCGCGGGCGCGGCGGCACGGTGGTCGCTCCGGCCCCGGCGGTCGCCTCGCGGCGGCCGCCCAAGGTACCCGAAGGGCTGCGGGACCTGGCCGGCGGGCATCCCGACCCGGCGCTGCTGCCCGCGCTGCTGCCGCCGTCACGCCTCTCCCCCGGCGCCCGCTCCCACCGCTCCGCGCCCCGGCTGGCGCGGCTCGAGGAGGCGGTGCGCGCATGGCTGGCCGCGGATGGCGTCCCGGTGGAGCACGTGACGTTCGCGCACGGGGCGCTGGACCTGCTCGACCGGCTGCTGTCGGTCGAGTTGCGTCCCGGGGACGGCGTGGCGGTGGAGGACCCGGGCTATCACCATCTGCTGGATCTGGTCGCGGCGCTGGGCCTGCGCACCGTCCCGGTCGCGGTGGACGACGAGGGGATCCGCCCCGAGGCCCTTCGCGGGGCGCTCGGCGCCGGGGTCCGGGCCGTGGTGTTCAGTCCGCGCGCTCAGAACCCGTACGGCGGACACTTCTCCGCCGCCCGTCGCGACGCGCTGGCCGAGGTACTGCGGGGCGCGCCCGATGTGCTGGTGGTGGAGAACGACCACGCGTCCGAGGTGGCCGGTACCGCACTGCACACGGTGACGGGGGCCGGACCGGCCCGCTGGGTGCATGTACGGACCGTGAGCAAGTTCCTCGGTACCGATCTTCGCTGGGCGGCCGCGGCCTGTGATCCGGTCACGCTCGCCCGGCACGACGGTCGGCTGCTGCTGACCTCCGGCTGGGTCAGTCACCTGCTGCAGGAGACCGTGCACGGTCTCCTGACGGACGGGGACACGCATGCGTTGGTGGCACGCGCGCGTGAGACGTATGCCCGGCGTCGCGCCGCGCTGGCCGCCGAGCTGGCCGCACGGGGCATCGCGTCGCACGCCGCGAGCGGGATGAACGTGTGGGTGCCCGTGCGCGACGAGTCCGCGGTGGTGAACGGACTGCGGTCGTACGGCTGGTGGGTCGCGGCCGGGGCGAGGTTCCGCCTTGCTTCCGGGCCGGGGGTGCGGATCACGGCCGCCGGTCTTGAGCCCGCCGATGCCGCGCGGCTGGCCTCGGACTTCGCCACCGTACTGGGCGAGTCCGAGGCCACCTATGGAGGATGAGGGTGCCGTCGGCGGGGGTCAGGCGCGCTTGCGGGCCAGTTCCTCGTAGAAGGCGAGCAGGGCGAGGTTGTCGATGGAGCCGGGGTTGACCGCCTTCTCCAGGGGGGTGCCCTGCAGCAGGCGCTTGACGGGGACCTCGATGCGCTTGCCGGTGAGGGTGTGCGGGACGCCGGGCACTTCGATGATCTCGTCGGGTACGTGGCGCGGCGAGAGCTGCTCGCGGATCGTCTGCCTGATGCGGTTCAGGAGTGCCTCGTCGAGGACGGCGCCGGGCGCGAGGTGCACGAACAGCGGCATCCAGTAGCCGCCGTCGGGCTGCTCGATACCGATGACCAGGGACTCCTTGATCTCGGGCAGGCGCTCGACGACCTCGTAGATGTCGGCCGAGCCCATGCGCACGCCCTGCCGGTTGAGGGTGGAGTCGGAGCGGCCGTGGATGATCACGGTGCCGCGCGAGGTGACGGTGATCCAGTCGCCGTGCCGCCAGACGCCGGGGTAGGTGTCGAAGTAGCTGTCGTGGTAGCGGCTGCCGTCGGGGTCGTTCCAGAAGCGGATCGGCATGGAGGGCATGGGGTTGGTGACGACCAGTTCGCCGACCTCGTCGATGACGGGTTTGCCGCTCGGGTCCCACGCCTGCAGGTCGGTGCCGAGGCCGGGTGCCTGGAGTTCGCCGGTGTACACCGGGAGTGTCGGTACGCCGCCGGCGAAGCAGGAGCACACGTCGGTGCCGCCGCTGACGGAGGCGATCCACAGGTCGTCGCGCACCTCGTCGTGCAGCCAGCGGAAGCCGTCGGGCGGCAGCGGCGAGCCGGTGGTGGCGACGCACTTCACGGCGGACAGGTCGTGGTCGCGCGCGGGGTGGACGCCGGCCTTGCGGCAGGCCATGACGTAGGCGGCGGAGGTGCCGTACAGGGTGGCCCGGGTGCGTTCGGCGATCCGCCACTGGGCGCCGGTGTCCGGGTAACCGGGGCTGCCGTCGTACAGGACGATCGTCGTGCCCGTGAGCAGGCCGGAGACGAGGAAGTTCCACATCATCCAGCCCGTCGAGGTGTACCAGAAGAAACGGTCCTCGGGGCCGAGGTCGCAGTGCAGGCCGAGCTGCTTGAGGTGCTCGACCAGGATGCCGCCCTGGGACTGGACGATGGCCTTGGGCAGGCCGGTGGTGCCGGAGGAGTACAGCACCCACAGCGGGTGGTCGAACGGGACCGGCTCGAAGGCGGGCTCGGTGTCCCCCGCCGTCAGCGCCGACCACTCCAGGGCGCCCTCGGGTGCCTGGGTGCCGAGCAGCGGAATGTGGACGACGGCACGCACCGTGGGCAGCTCGCGGCGCAGCTCGGCGACGATCTCGCGGCGGTCGTGCTCCTTGCCGCCGTAGCGGTAGCCGTCGACGGTGAACAGGACGACGGGTTCGACCTGCTGGAAGCGGTCGAGGAGGCTGCGGGCTCCGAAGTCGGGTGCGCAGGAGGTCCAGACGGCGCCGACGGCGGCCGTGGCGAGGAGGGCGACGACGGCCTGCGGGATGTTGGGCAGGTAGCCGCTGACGCGGTCGCCGGGGCGGACACCGAGAGCCCGGAGTCCGGCGGCGAGGGAGCCGACCTGGCGGCGCAGTTCGGACCAGGTCACCGGGCGCGGTTCGTGGGTCTCGTCGACGTACAGGAGGGCGGGCTCGTCCGGGCGGGTGGCCGCGGCGCGCAGGGCGTGCTCGGCGTAGTTGAGGGTGGCTCCGGGGAACCACTGGGCGCCGGGCATGGCGCGGTCGCCGAGCACGCGCGCGCAGGGCGTCGAGAAGCGGACGTCGAACCACTCCGTGACGGCTTTCCAGAAGGTGTCCAGTTGGTCGACGGACCACTGGTGCAGGGCGGGGTAGCCTCCTTCGGCCGGGGCGCCGTGGTGCTCGGCGGCCCAGGCCTGGAACTGGGTGATGCGTGCCTGGGCGATCCGCTCGGGATCGGGCTGCCAGAGCGGCTGGGGGTTCGCGGTCGTCATGGGGGCGGCTCCCGGGCTGTGCGCGTCGTGTGCGTCGGTCCGCGCACGGGCTGGGGTGTGCGCGTGACGCGGCTGACAGGGACGATGCCATGTGATCGACTTCTGCACCAGGGTGTGTCCCACACAGTCCGTGTCGTGAAGATGTGGTCCCAGCACGGGTGAACGGCAGTTGAACGGCACGCGCGCGTGGGGCGCTCAGTGGCAGGGTGAGCAGCATGGACGGTCGTGACCTGGTGCGTTCGGTGAGTGTGGTCGGTTCGGGGAGGGCGGCGCAGGGGTTGCGTACCGTGCGGGCGGCGTGGCGCAGGAGGCGGATCGACGCGGCCGGGCTGCCGCCGCGGGGGGCCGAGCGCGCGCGGGTGCCGGGGCAGGTCACGAGCGTGGCGCCGGGGCCGGGGGGCGGTGTCATCCGGTTCAGCCGGTCCGAGCTGCGGATCACCGTCGCGGTGAACGGGGCGGTGTTCTGGGGGTGGGACGGGGCGGGGCCGCAGCCGTCGTACGCGCTCGCCGGGAGCTGCCCGGAGCCGGACCCGCGTGCGGTGCTGGAGCCGGACAAGGACGGTGGCTGGCGGGTGGTCGCCGAGCGGGTGACGGTGACCGTCTCGCGGCACGGCGCGGTGGAGGTGTGCACGCCGGGTGGCGTGACCCTGCGGCGGGATCTGCCACCGCGCTGGTGGGAGCCTGTCGGCGGGGGCTCGGCGCGCTGGATGCAGCGGTCGGAGGTGGCGGCGGACGCCCGCTTCTTCGGTCTGGGCGGCCGGGCGTCCGGGCCCCGGCTGCGGGACGGCACGTACCGGCTGTGGAACACCGACCCCGGCCGGGCGTTCGGCCCCGGCAACGATCCGCTGTACGTGACGATGCCGGTGCAGCTCGTGGTGGCCGACGCCGGCACGCATCTGGTGTTCCACGACACCACGTGGGACGGCAGGGTGGTGCTGCGCGAGGGCGAGGAGGGGGCCGGGTCGGGGCACGACCGGGTGGGGCGCTGCGAGCTGCGGATGGACGGCGGGCCGCTGCGCTGCTGGGTGATGGTGGGCACCCCCGCGCGCGTGCTGCACACCTGGGCCTCGCTGACCGGTGCGCCGGCGCTGCCGCCCGCGTGGGCACTCGGCCACCAGCACGCGCGATGGGGGTTCGGCAGCGAGCAGGAGGTGCGCCGGATCGTCGCCGGCTACCAGGAGCGCGAGCTGCCGTTGGACGCCGTGCACCTGGACATCGACCACTACGACGACCACCAAGTGTTCACCGTCGACCAGGAGCGGTTCCCGAAGCTGCCGCAGCTCGCCGACGAGCTGCGCCGCGACGGGATCCGCCTGGTGTCGATCGTCGACCCGGCGGTGAAGGCGGCGCCGGGCAACGCGGTGTACGACAGCGGTTCGGCGGTGGACGCGTTCGTGCGGGACGCCTCCGGGCGGACGGTGCGCGGTGTGGTGTGGGCCGGAGAGTCGGTGTTTCCGGACTTCACGCACGCGCGCGTGCGCACGTGGTGGGGCTCGCTGTACGAGGAGCGGCTGAGGCAGGGCTTCGCGGGCTTCTGGCACGACATGAACGAGCCGACGTCCTTCAACGCCTTCGGGGAGCCGACCCTGCCGCGTTCGGCCCGGCATGCCCTGGAGGGACGCGGGGGCGACCACCGGGAGGCGCACAACGTGTACGCGCTCTGCATGGCCCGGGCGGGATACGAAGGGCTTCGCGAGCTGGCACCCGGCGAGCGGCCCTTCCTGTTCTCGCGGTCGGGCTGGGCGGGGATGCAGCGGTACGGGGGCACCTGGTCCGGGGACGTGGCGACGGGGTGGACCGGACTGCGGGCGTCGCTGTCGCTGGTGCTGGGGCTCGGACTGTGCGGGGTGCCCTACTCGGGTCCGGACGTGGGCGGTTTCGACGGCAGTCCGTCGCCGGAGCTGTACCTCAGGTGGTTCCAGCTCGGCGCGTATCTGCCGCTGTTCCGCACCCACGCGAGTCTGCGGGCGGGGCGCCGGGAACCCTGGGAGTTCGGTGCCGAGGTGCTGGGGCACGCGCGCGTGGCGCTGCTCGAGAGGCGGCGGCTGCTGCCGTACTTCGTCACGCTGGCGCATCTGGCGCGGCGCACCGGCGCGCCCTATGTGCGGCCGCTGTGGTGGGGAGCGCCGGAGGACCGGGCGCTGCGCGACTGCGAGGACGCGTTTCTGCTCGGGGACGGTCTGCTGGTGGCTCCGGTGCTGGATCCGGGTGCCGACCGGCGGGCGGTGCAGCTGCCGCGGGGCCGCTGGTACGACACCGTGACGGAGCAGGCGTACGAGGGGCCGGCGCAGGTGCTCGTCGACGCGCCGCTGTCACGGACACCGGTGTTCGCGCGCGCGGGTGCGGTCATTCCCGTGCGCGGCGCCGACGGCGGCCTCGAGCTGGAGGTATGGGCACCCGCACGGGGCCGGACGGGCGGCGGACTGGTCGTGCCGGACACGGGCGACGCGTGGGACGAGCCGGAGATCGAACGCTACGTCGCCCGCCGACAGGGCCCTCGCGTGGTGGTCGCCCGGCACCGGGAGGACGGTTCCGCCGAGCCGCCCCACCCGGTGCGGGTGCGGGGGCTCGGCTGAGCCTGCCAGCGCAGTGCGCGGGCGCGAGGGTTCGGCCGAGTCATCCGGTCCGGCGCGAGGACACCACCGGGCCCGCCTGCCCGGTGCGGGGCGAGGACACCGCTGAGCCTGCCTGCCCGGTCCGGCGCGAGGGCCCGGCCGGGCCGCGCCGGTCAGACGTACCGGCCCTCGAACCAGGCCCGTACGGCCACGGTGTGCAGCGGAAAGGCGAGTTCCTCGGGCCTGCGCAGCAGCCGCCAGCCCTCGGTCTCGTCCGTGGCCTCGGCCGGCGGAAGCCCCTCCACCGGGCGTTCCGGGAGGAGTCCGAACAGCAGAAGGTGCCCGTCGGGCGAGCTCATGGCGTCCACGAGCCGCACGTCACGGGCGCCCGCGTCGATGCCGGTCTCCTCCTTGAGCTCGCGCACGACGGCCTGCTTCCAGTCCTCCCGGTCGTCGATGTAGCCGCCGGGCAGCGCCGTGCCCCCGCGGGCGGGGGCGACGGTGCGGGTGATGACGACCAGGGCCGTGCCCTTGGTGTCGTACACGGGCTGGAGCGCGATCGCGACCGGCAGCGGATTGCGGTAGGCGACGGTCCCGCAGGACGGGCAGGTGCGCGGCCAGCCGGAAACGCCCTCTCCGTAGGGCGCTCCGCAACCCGAACAGTGCGAGTCCGGTGCGGAGTTGGCAGTTGAGTGCTGAGTTTCGGACACGCGCGGACTGTATCCGATCAGAGGAAGGACATCTTCCGAAGGCTGCTCAGTGGGCGCCGATGAGCGATTTCGAGGACACGGGGAAGTCGAAATAGGTGTCCGGGTAGGGCTCTGGCTTGTATGTGTAGTGCCACCACTCCTCGGCGAGGTTCACGAATCCGAGGCTCTCCAGGGTGCTCTTGAGCAGCAGGCGGTTGGCACGCTGTTCGCCCTGGATGCGGGGGTCGAGCGTGTGCGCGAGGGTGTCGAAGCAGTCGAATCCGGTGCCCATGTCGACGGAGTTGTCGGGGAATCGCTCCTCCTTGGGCGCGTAACAGGGCACGAGCGGCTGCCCGGGGTGATAGGGCCGCGTCGGCCTCGCGGGGAGCTTCACGATCGTGAGGTCCATCGTCGAGCCACGGCTGTGGCCGGATTTCTCGGCGATGTAACCGTCCGCGAACAGGCGGGTCTTGTCGACGTTCGGGTAGAACTCGCCCTTCATCGCCTGGTCGTCGAGGTCCTTGGCCCAGCGGACGAAGTGGTCCACGGCCCGCTGCGGCCGGTAGCAGTCGTAGACCTTGAGGGTGTAGCCCTTGCGCAGCAGGGTGAGCTGCGCCTTGTGGAGGGCTTCGGCGGCGGGGCGGGTGAGGATGCAGATCGGCTGCTCGTAGCCGTCGATGCGCTCGCCGACGAAGTTGTGCGGGGTGAAGTAGCGCATCTCCTGGATGATCGTGGGATCCACGGTTCTCAGGGCCACGAAGTCCTTCGGTGCCTTGGGCTCCGTCGTCGCCCCGGCGGTCGCGGGGGCGGTGGTCACGGCCAGCAGGGCGGCGAAAGCGGTGACCAGCCCGCGTACTGCACTGGTGAGTCGTGTCATGTCTCGTGCACTGCCCAATTCCGGAGGTCCGTGACACACTTCTGACGTTCCGTCAGATTACCTCGGCAGGGAGGGGCGACGATGCCTCACACACGCGCGCCAGTGGTCGACGGATGGTTCGTCGGCACAGGAGACGACTTCAGGCTCCTCGGCACCCGTTGCGCGGCATGCGCCTCGGTGTTCTTTCCCCGCGAGGACGCCCACTGCCGCAATCCCGGGTGCGACGGCGGCGATCTCGAGGAGGTGCCGCTGTCGCGGCGAGGGCGCGTCTGGTCGTACACGGACAGCCGATACCGTCCGCCGTCACCCTATGTGAGCGACCCGGAACTTCCGTGGGAGCCGTACACGTTGATCGCTGTGGAGCTGGAGGCCGAGCGGATCGTGGTGCTGGGTCAGGCGGCTCCCGGGGTCACTGTCGCCGATCTGACGGTGGGCATGGAGGTGGAGGTCGTCGCCGGAGTGCTCCACGAGGACGCGGAGACGACCTGGACGACCTGGCAGTGGCGGCCGACGGGGGTGAGGGCGTGAGGACGGACGTGGCGGTGCTCGGCGCGGGCATGCACCCGTGGGGCAAGTGGGGCCGGTCCTTCGTGGAGTACGGAACCGCGGCGGCCCGCGCGGCGCTCGCGGACGCCGGTGTCGACTGGCGCGACGTCGGCTCGGTCGTGGGCGCCGACACGGTGCGTGGCGGGTATCCCGGGTATGTGGCGGGAGCGACCTTCGCCAGGGCCCTGGGGTGGCAGGGGGCCAGGGTCGCCAGTGTGTACGCGGCGTGCGCCTCCGGGGCACAGGCCATCGCGACGGCCCGGGCTCAGATACTCGCCGGGCTCGCGGACGTCGTCCTCGTGGTGGGGGCGGACGCGGCACCCAAGGGGTTCTTCCGGCCGGCGGGCGGTGACCGGCCGGACGATCCGGACTGGCTGCGCTTCCGGGTCCTGGGCGCGACCAATCCGGCGTACTTCGGGCTGTACGCGCGGCGGCGGATGGCGGTGCACGGGGACACACCGGAGGACTTCGCCCTGGTCAAGGTGAAGAACGCCGCCATGGGCGCGCTCAACCCGTACGCCCGCTACCGCAGGCGGGTCACCGCCGAGGAGGTCGCCGCGTCCGCGGTGGTCGCCGATCCGCTGCGGCTGCTCGACATCTGCGCCACCTCCGACGGCGGGGCGGCCCTGGTGCTCTCGAGCATGGAGTTCGCGCGCCGGCACGGGGTGACCCGGCCGGTGCGGATCCGGGCGGTGTCGACGGTGACCCCGCGCTTCCCGAACACGGTGCTGGACCTGCCGGACATCGCCACGGACTCCACCGTGGCGGTGGGCGCCCCCGACGAGACCTTCCGGGCCTCCATCGCCGGGGCCGCCTACGAGGAGGCCGGCGTCGGCCCCGGCGACCTGTCCCTGGCCGAGGTCTACGACCTGTCCACCGCGCTGGAGCTGCAGTGGTACGAGGACCTGGGGCTGTGCGGCGAGGGCGAGGGGGCGAAGCTCCTGCGGGAGGGCGCGACGGCGCCGGGCGGCCGCATACCCGTCAACGCCAGTGGCGGGCTTGCATCGTTCGGGGAGGCGGTACCGGCCCAGGCCGTCGCCCAGGTCTGCGAGCTGACCTGGCAGCTGAGAGGCACGGCGGGCGACCGGCAGATCGCCGGTGCGCGCGTGGGGATCTCCGCCAACCAGGGGCTTTTCGGGCACGGATCCTCGGTGGTCACGGTGAGGTGACGGCATCGGAGGGAAGCGTCGCGTGACACGTGAGGTCACAGAGGTCTTCCACGCTCTGTGATCAGCCCGGAATCCTGCGTGAACGTCTCATGAACTGCGCCTGGGCGCACGCGGGTAGCGCCATCATCCTCACGTGCACTCCTGGACGGACACTCTCCGCTTCGCCTTCCAGCCGGTGGTCAACCTGAGGACGGGCGCGGTCACCGCACTGGAGACACTCGCCCGCCCGGAGACCGGTGACATCCTGGCCGAGGCCCGCCGGGACCCCGAACTCGACGGCAGGCTCACGGTGTTGGCACTCCGCACCGCGACGCAGAAGGAAACCCTGCTGCCGCTGCACCTGAACGTGTTCGCGGCCACCCTCGCCGACCTCGGCGGCCTGGCCCCGCTGCACGACGCCGTGCGCGCGGCCGGGCGCCTGCCCTGGGAGGTGACACTGGACGTGGTCCCGCCCTACACGCACGTGCCGCAACGGGCCCTGCTGGAGGCGGTGGCCACGCTGCGCGAGCAGGGCTTCCGGATCAGCGCCGACGGCATCGGGGACGGCGACGTACCGCTCCGGCTGCTCACCGACCTCTCCCCCGACCTGGTCAAACTCGATGCCTCGCTGCTGTCCCGACCGGCCGCGGTGCGGGCGATGCGGACGCTGTGCGAGGAACTGGGGGCCCTGGTCGCGGTGGAGGGTGTGGAGACCGAGCTGCAGTTCGCGGCGGCTCTGTCGGCCGGGGCACAGCTGGGCCAGGGCGAGTTGTTCGCGCCGCCCGCCCGGATCCCCGCCGCGGACGTATACGTTCCGCCCCCCTCCCCCGGCACCGTCGGTGTGCCCCGGTCCGGGCCGTCCGTGCGGGAGTTCGTGCGCCCGGCCGCCGTACTGCCGGTGACCGCCTCGGCCGGGCAGGTGCGGGCGCTGCTGACCGGATCGCCGGACGTCTCCGGTGTGCTGCTGGTGGACCAGACCGGCAGGCCCGTGCGCTCGGTGCACCGCTCACGCTTCCTGCTGTCGCTGTCCGGTCGCTACGGGCACGCCCTGTACGCCGACCGGCCGGCTTTCAAGCTGGGGGACGCGCCCCGTACGGTCGGCGTCGACGCCACCGCCTGGGAAGTGCTGGACGTGGTCGCGATCGGTGGCCGGGACCGGACCTCCGACGATGTCGCGGTGGTCGACCGGTACGGCCGGTGCGTGGGCGTCGTACGGCTCGCGGATCTGGTGCGGGCCCTGGCCGAGAGCCGGGTCGAGGAGGCAGCCGGGCTCAATCCGCTGACCCGGCTGCCCGGTTCGGACGCGATCACCAGCGAGGTGGACCGGTGGATCGCGGACGGTCGGACGTTCGCGCTCAGCTGGCTGGACATCGACCACTTCAAACAGGTCAACGACGGTGCCGGGTTCGCCATGGGCGACGAGTTGATCCGGTCGGTGGGGCGAGCGCTGCAGCACGCGGCCTCGGGGCACGCGCGCGTGGGGCACATCGGCGGGGACGACTTCCTGGTGCTGACCGAGGAGCAGGCGCTCGACCCGCTGGTCGAGGCGGTGCTCGACGCGCCCTGGTCGGCGGGAGGCCGGCCGGTCACGCTCTCCCTGGCGACCGTGGTGTGCGCGCCGGGGAGCGTGGGCGACCACCGCCAGGCAGCCGCCCAGCTCGCTCCGCTGAAGAAGGCGGCCAAGGCACTGCGCGGCGCGAGCTGGGTGCTCGGACGGGCCGGGCTGCCCGGCCATGAGGTCCGGCGCGCCGGGGCGGCACCGGCGCAGGCCGGGTACGCGACCGCCGAGCCGGGGCGGTGAACGTCCCCCACGGAGAGGTCGATTGAGTCCCGGCAGTGTGACCTGGGCGTCGAGTGGGCTGCCGGCACCGTCGTCGCCGGGCCGCGGGACGAGTCACCGTCACCGTCGCCGTCGGCAACCTTGACGCCCCCGGGGCGCCGGTGAACACTTCCCGGTGTCAGTCGACATCGCCGTACATTCTCGGTGTTATCAGGCACAGTGCCACGGGTCTGTCCTGCTCCACGGCTCGTCCCTTCCCCGGCGATACGGCTGCGACGACACGCTCGTCACGGACGCCGGGCGGGGAACGGGGCTCCCTGCCTACGACCGAAGACGCCAACGGAACGTTCCTGCACGGAGGGCCGGGGCTGACCGCCCCCACGGCGCCAAGGGAGCCGCCATGAGCAACGGAGACATCTTCGTCGGCGAAGTCATCGGAACCGCGATCCTGATCCTCTTCGGTGCCGGTGTCTGCGCCGCCGTCACTCTCAGACACTCCAAGGCGCGGGCCTCGGGCTGGGTCGTCATCGCGTTCGGCTGGGGCTTCGGCGTCCTGGCGGGCGCGTACACCGCCGCTCCGCTCTCCGGTGGCCAGCTCAACCCCGCGGTCACCATCGGCATCGCCATCGACACCGGCAAGTGGGGCAAGGTCTGGGTGTATCTGCTGGGCCAGCTCGTCGGCGCGATGCTCGGGGCCGTACTGGCCTATCTGGTGTACCTCGCCCAGTTCCAGGCCAACGTCCACAGGGAGGGCACGACGGAGGGCACGGCCGACGAACCGGTGCCGACGCTCGGGATCTTCTCGACCATCCCGGAGATCCGGAACCCGGTCGCCAACCTCGTCACCGAGATCATCGCGACCGTCGCGCTCGTGCTGCCGATCCTCGCCTTCGGGCTGACGAAGGGACTCGGCCAGTCCGGCACCACCGTACTGATCGTCTCCCTGCTCGTCGTCGGCATCGGGCTCTCCCTCGGCGGCCCCACGGGCTATGCCATCAACCCGGCCCGCGACCTCGGCCCGCGCATCGTGCACACCTTCCTGCCGATCCCCAACAAGGGCACCTCCGACTGGAGTTACGCCTGGATCCCGGTCGTCGGGCCCCTGATCGGCGGGGCACTCGCCGGGGCCCTCTACAACGCGGCCTTCTGACCGCCCGGGTCCCGTCCCTCGCCGACCCCGAACGTCCCCTGCCTCCCACCCCGCACGCGCCCCTGTGACCAGCGAACCGACCCAGCGATCCAGAGGACTGCCATGACGGACACCGCCGACACCTACGTCGCCGCCATCGACCAGGGCACCACGTCCAGCCGCTGCATCGTCTTCGACCACAGCGGCGCCATCGTCGCCGTGGACCAGCGCGAGCACCGCCAGATCTTCCCGAAGCCGGGCTGGGTGGAGCACGACGCGACCGAGATCTGGTCCAAGGTGCAGGCCGTGGTGGCCGGGGCGCTCGCCAAGGCCGGGCTGCGCGCCGACCAGCTGAGCGCGCTCGGCATCACCAACCAGCGGGAGACGACCGTCCTGTGGGACCGCGCCACGGGCAAGCCGGTGCACAACGCGATCGTCTGGCAGGACACCCGTACCGCGTCCCTGTGCAACGAACTGGGCGGCACGGACGGCCAGGACCGCTTCCGCGAGCAGACGGGGCTGCCGCTGGCGAGCTACTTCTCCGGGCCCAAGGCGGCCTGGCTGCTGGACCATGTGCCCGGACTGCGGGAGCGGGCCGAACGCGGCGAGATCGCCTTCGGGACCATCGACTCCTGGCTGATCTGGAACCTCACGGGCGGCACCGAGGCCGGCCGGCACGTCACCGACGTCACGAACGCCGGCCGCACCATGCTGATGAACCTGGAGACGCTCCAGTGGGATCCCGCCATCCTGTCCGCCATGAACGTGCCCGAGGCGGTGCTGCCCGAGATCAGGTCCTCCGCCGAGGTGTACGGCACGGCCGTCGGGCAACTCGCCGGTGTGCCCGTCGCCTCGGCGCTCGGCGACCAGCAGGCCGCCGTCTTCGGGCAGGCCTGCTACGACGTGGGCACCGCCAAGAACACCTACGGCACCGGCAGCTTCCTGCTGCTGAACACCGGGAACCGGCCGGTGCCGTCCAAGAACGGGCTGCTGACGACGATGGGCTACAAGATCGGCGGGGAGGCGCCGGTGTACTGCCTGGAGGGGTCCATAGCGATAACGGGCGCGCTGGTCCAGTGGTTCCGCGACCAGCTGGGGATCATCCGGACCGCGGACGAGATCGAGACACTGGCGGCGAGCGTCGAGGACAACGGCGGCGCGTACATCGTGCCCGCGTTCTCGGGCCTGTTCGCGCCCTACTGGCGCTCCGACGCGCGCGGTGTCGTCACCGGCCTCACCCGGTACGTCACGAAGGCCCATCTCGCACGCGCGGTGCTGGAGGCGACGAGCTGGCAGACCCGGGAGGTCGTGGACGCCATGTACCAGGACTCAGGGGTGCGGATCACGACCCTGAAGGTGGACGGCGGCATGACGAAGAACAACCTGCTCATGCAGCACCAGGCGGACGTCCTCGGCGTCCCGGTGATCCGGCCACGGGTGTCGGAGACGACCTGCCTGGGCGCCGCCTACGCGGCCGGCCTGGCGACGGGCGTGTGGCACGACCTGGACGAACTCAAGTCGCACTGGCAGCGGGATGCGGAGTGGACACCGACGATGGAGCCGTCGGTGCGCGACCGCGAGTACCGCAACTGGCGCAAGGCCGTGGAGAGGAGCTTCGGCTGGCTGGAGGAGAGCACGGAGGGCGACGGCGCGTAGTGGTGCGCGGCACGCGCGCGTGAGGGCTCCTCACGGACCACGGCCCGTACCCCGGTCGGCGGGGGTACGGGCCGTGCCCGAGGGTCAGCCGAGGGCGGGCTCCCGGCGGTCGGCCGCGTACTCCATCGCATGCCGGACGACTCCGATGAGCACCTCCTTGACCGATTCCCGCTCCCGCGCGTCACAGAGCAGAACGGGCACGCCGTCGTCCAGGTCGAGGGCCTGCCGGACCGCGTCGACGGGGTAACGGGCCGCTCCCTCGAAGCAGTTGACGCCGACCAGGAAGGGGATGGCACGCCGCTCGAAGTAGTCGACGGCGGCGAAGCAGTCCTCGAGGCGCCGTGTGTCGGCCAGGACGACGGCGCCGAGCGCGCCCTCGGACAGCTCGTCCCACATGAACCAGAACCGTTCCTGCCCGGGCGTGCCGAAGAGGTACAGCACGAGGTCCTCGCGCAGCGTGATACGGCCGAAGTCCATGGCCACGGTGGTGGTGTGCTTGGCCTCCACGCCGCTGGTGTCGTCGACCGGGCGGCCGGCCTCGGTGAGCAGTTCCTCGGTGCGCAGCGGCCTGATCTCGCTGACGGCGCCGACGAGGGTCGTCTTGCCCACGCCGAAGCCGCCGGCCACGAGGATCTTGAGCGTGACGGGCTCGACCGGGGGCTTGCCGCGCTCAGTACGCCCGAGGATCATCGGTTTCTTCTCCTGCTCGAGGGGGTCTTGCCTGACGGAGTCACAGCGCCCGGAGGCCGTTGATCACGTCGCGCAGAATGCTCTCGTCCGGCAGTTCGGCCGGGGGAACCGGGCGCGTGACATGGACCAGTTCCGCATGCACGAGGTCGCCGATCAGGACCCGCACCACGCCGGTCGGCAGGTCGAGCTCGGCGGCGAGTTCGGCGACCGACTGGGGTGCGTCCCTGCAGAGCCCGACGATCTGCACGTGCTCCGGCGCCAGCGTCGGATCCGTCTCCGGATCGCCCGTGCCGGGTTCGGTGACGACCACCGCGATCAGATCGAGGCGGTGCTGGGCCGGGCTCGTGGTGCGGCCGCGTGTCATGGCGTACGGACGGACGACCGGCCCGGCCTCGTCGTCGAACCAGTGGCTTCTTCCCTGACCGTCTGCGCTCATGTCATCCCACTACCCGCCTGCGGACAGATCGGTGCGCGGGGCGGTGCCCAGATGTGCGCCGACCCGCTTGACCAGGAGCGTCATCTCGTAAGCGATCTGGCCGACGTCGGAGTCGGCGTCGGACAGGACGGCGAGGCAGCTGCCGTCCCCGGCGGCGGTGACGAACAGGAAGGCGTCGTCCAGCTCGACCACCGTCTGCCGGACGCCGCCCGCGTCGAAGTGGCGGCCGACGCCCTTGGCGAGGCTGTGGAACCCCGATGCGACAGCGGCCAGATGCTCGCTGTCCTCCCGGGTCAGGTCCGTGGAAACCCCCGTCGGGAGCCCGTCGCCGGACAGGACGACGGCCTTGCGGATGCTGGCGACCCGGTCGATCAGGTCGTCCAGGAGCCAGTTCAGCTGCCCCTTGTCGGTCGCCGTGTGGCCGGTCGCCTTCGGTGCGGTCATCGACCGTCCCCCTTAGTCGTTCCTTGTGCTGTGCCGTTGTGGTCCGTGTCGCCCCCGGCGTTCTCCTCCCGGCCGCGCTGCCAGCCGCGCTGCAGCGAGGCCATCCGGCTGCGGACCTCCTCGGCATCGCGGTCGGCGGGCTGCGCCGCGCGCCCGGCACGCCGTACGGTGTCCTGCTTGAGCTGGGGGGCCAGGCTGGCCTGACGTGTGCGCCGGGGCAGGGGCCCGGTGGCCGTGTGTCCGCCGGTGGTGCCACTGGTGTCGGCGGTGTCGGCGGTGTCGGCGGGGCGGGATTCCCTGCCGGTGCGCTCGAACGGGCCGGCGCCGGAGCGGCCCGTGGTGCCCGGGCCGCCGCCGACGGGGGGCTCGGGAGGCCGGGTACGTCGGGGCAGCGCGGGGACCTGGGGCGTGGTGTCGACGGGCGGCCCGGACGGCCGGACACGTCGGGGCAGGGCGGGGACACGGGGCGACGGACCGGTGCCGTCGGCGGGGGCCGCGTCGCGTTGCTGGGCCAGGTCCGTGCGTTCTGTGCGGGCCTCGTCCGGTTCCTGGACCAGGTCGGTGCCTTCGGCCGGCGTCGCGTCGCGTTCCTGGACCCCGTCCGTACGTTCGGTGAGTTCGGCGGGACGCCGGGAGGTCGTGGTGCGCCGGCGGGAGGGCAGCGGGGCCAGTGCGCCTGTGTCGGGGCGGCGGGAGGCGGCCGGGGGCTGCTCCTCCGGTTCGTCGCGGCGGGGGCGCTGGTCGATGACGGGCCTGCCGTGCGAGCTGACCAGCTTGGGGGTCTGCCGGCGCGGCAGCGGTATGGGTCCGCGGTCGCCTGCCTCATCGTGTGCCCTGCGGTCGGCGGCCTCGTCACGCGTCGCACGGTCGGCGGGGGGAAGCGGTGCCTCGTCGTCGGTGCGGGTGCGGGAGCGACGGGGCAGGAACAGTCCGCCGCTCTCGCTGTCCTCGTCCCCCAGGACGCCGGGGAAGTCGTCGATGGCGTCGAGATCCACCGGCGCCTCCAGCTCGACCGGGCCGTCCAGCAGTGAGGTCGGCAGGCCGGACAACTGGGCCGGCGCGGCGGACCGCCCGGTGCCACGGCCCGCCTGCCCCAGCCCCTTCGCCGGACGGTCCCGGTCCAGGCGGAAGCCGAGGCCGTTGGTGTCCGGCACCTCGTCGCTCAGCAGCGCGTCGGGGATGAAGACGACCGCGGTGGTGCCGCCGTAGGGCGACGGCTGGAGCGAGACCCGGACGTTCTGGCGCTGGGCGAGGCGGCTGACCACGAACAGGCCGAGCCGGTCGGTGTCGGACAGTTCGAACTCGGGGGTCTCGGCGAGGCGCAGGTTGGCGTCCAGCAGTGCCTCGGCCGTCATGCCGAGCCCGCGGTCGTGGATCTCCAGGGTGAAGCCGTTGGCCACGCGCTCGCCCACGACCTGGACCGCGGTGTGGGGAGGGGAGAAGACCGTGGCGTTCTCCAGGAGTTCGGCCGCGAGGTGGGTGAGGTCGGCGACGGCCGGGCCGGTGACGGCGACCCGGGGCAGCCGCCGCACCTCGATGCGTTCGTAGTCCTCGACCTCGGCGACGGCCGCGCGGACGACGTCCATCAGCTGCACCGGGCGGCGCCACTGCCGGGAGGGCGCGGCGCCGGAGAGGATCACCAGGCCCTCGGCGTGCCGGCGCATACGGGTGGTGAGATGGTCCAGGCGGAAGAGGTCGGCGAGTTCGTCGGTGTCCTCGGTGCGGCGTTCCATGGTGTCGAGGAGCGTGAGCTGCTTGTGCAGCAGCACCTGGCTGCGGCGGGCGAGGTTGACGAAGACCTCGGAGACGCCGGACCGCAGTTCGGCCTGTTTGACGGCGGCCTCGACGGCGGCCCGCTGGAGGGTGTTGAGCGCCTGGCCGACCTCGCCGATCTCGTTCTTGTCGTACTCCAGGCGCGGCGCCTCGGTCTCGACGTCGATCTGCTCACCGGCGGACAGGCGGCGCATCACGCTGGGCAGCCGGACGCCGGAGGCCTCGTGCGCCTCCAGGCGCAGCTGCCGCAGGTCACGGACGAGGCTGCGCCCGATGCGCACGGACAGGACGACGGAGAGGAGGAGGGCGACCAGGCCGAGGACGCCCGCCACGGCCGCCTGGACGATCACGCCGACGGCCACCGGCCGCATGCGGTGCTGCAACCGGTCGCCGGCCTGGTCGTCGAGGGTGCCGAGTCCGTCGAGGACGCTCGCCGCGGTGGAGTCCCAGCCCTGGGCGGTGACGCCGCGCGGGGTTCCGGAACCGGTGCTCGTGACGGACTGTTCGGCTGCGCGCAGCGGGGCCGTGGTGGCGTTCTTCCAGAACTGCTCGTACCGGCCGCGGTCCCGGGCGGGGAGCAGCGGCAGGCTGATGTCGTAGAGCAGGTTGCGCTGGGCGACGAGGTCGGATACCTCGCGGGTCTCGTCGCGGGAGAGTGTGCCCACCACCAGGGAGGAGCCGAGCAGCGCATCCTCGCGGGAGAGGAGTTCACGGGCCCGGGTGAGGTTGACGAGGGCGCGGGCCTGCTCGTCCATCTCCACGCTGTCGGCCCCGTCGAGGGAGGCCAGCAGGGTGAGGCAGGGGTCGATGAGGTGGTTGTAGCGGTCGAGGGCCTGGGCGCGGCGGACCGTGCGCGCCTCGACGCCGCGGCGCAGGGAGTCGAGGCCGCCGAAGGCGTCCAGGACCGTGGTGAGAAGCTCGCTCTCGTGCCCGTCCATGCCGTCGAGGACGTCCTGCTCGCCGGCGTTCTTCCGGACCTTGGCGATCGCGCGGTCGGTGGCGGTACGGGTGCGCTGCAGCGCGGACAGGGCGTCGGCGGCCCTCGGGTCGGCGAGGTAGACGAGGGTCTCGCGGCGCTCCTGCTGGAGCACCCGGACGGTGTCCTCGGCGGGGTAGCCGATGCCCTCCTTGACGTCCGACACATGGAACAGCCGGGCGACCTCGCGCCCTGTGAGTACCGTTGCGAAGCCCCAGATGGCGGTCAGGGACACCAGCGGCACGAGAAGCAGCGCCACGATCTTCCGGCGGATCGACTTCCCGCGAAAGCGCATGGCCTCCCCCAGCTCGACCCCCGTCGACCGGGGGTGCACATGTCCGTCAACAAACGGCGCGAGCCTACTACCGCCGCACAGTTAACTCGAAGACATGTCCGGAGGGCGAACTTCCGCTCCGGGGGCGAGACATGGCGAGTTGTCCGGGCATTGCGGGAGATTGCCACCGCGATCCTTCCTCCGCGCCCGGCCGGGACGGTGATGCGGTGACCGGTCGGTTGGCTGGATCTTTTCCCCGGTCGGGAATCATCGGGCGTCGTCGTTCGTCCTTCCCTATGGGAAATGGGTGCGGAATGGGCCACAGGTGCCGCATCCCGCACTCGGGCGGCGTAAATGAGCGCAAGCCGGGCACCCACTGGGGAGTCGGAGTCTTGTGACGCCGGGGTGAGCGGTCGCCCGGCGGTGGGGAGGGGACGCGGTGACGGACACGGCGGAGTGGCGCGAAGCGCCCGAGGAGAGCGGGGCTGGGCGCTCTGCGGTGCGGCGGGTTCCGCAGGCGCCGGATCGCGACATTCCGGTGCGCGGGCGCGCGGATGAGTCCGCCGGCGAACAGCGGCAGGGTTACCGGCCGTTGTGGGTGGAGGAGCCGGCCCGACGGCATCCCCTGCCGGATCCGGTGCGTACGGCGGCGGTGCGGGCCGTCCTGGTCGTCGCGGTGACGCTGATCCAGGCGATAGTGGCCTTTCTGTGCACGATGGCCGAGTCCTGGCTGGCCTTCCCCATGGTGATCAGCAGTGTGGCGAGCACCCTGGTGGCCACCTGGGCCGTGGCCGACGTATGGGTGACCCGTCAGGTGTGGAACCAGCGGTACGGCGTCGTCTCCGAGCCGAGCAGTACGGCCCGGTCGCTGCGCCGCGAGCGCCGCGCCCGCCGGCGCCAGGAGCGGGCGGCCCTGCGGGAGCAGGAGCGGATACGCCGGAGGGGCGGCGCCGGGCAGTTGTCGCACTCCTGAGGCAGCCGGGGGGCGTGTCGGCGCGGTCCCGCGCCCCCGGTTCAGGGGGTTGCGGAGGCCGGGCGTTTGAACATGCGCGTCGCCGTGATCTCGCTGTGCACCGCCTCTCCGGCCTGGGGCTGCTGGGGCAACCCGGGCCGGAGGTGCTCCTCCACGCTGATGTACTTCAGGCCCGCCCTGAGGTCGGCGTCGTTGCGCAGGCGGATGACCAGCGGGAACTCGGCGAGGGCGGTCGTGTCGAACAGACCGGTCGTGTACAGCAGCTGCACACCGAGCGCGTCCGACACGGCCCGCTGCAGTTCCAGCAGGTAGGTGGCGTTGGCACGGCCGATCGGGTTGTCCAGGAACAGCGTGCCGGCGTGCCGGTGCCTGTCCCGGCCCCGGTCGTTCGAGCGGAGGGCGGCCATCGTGCAGTACAGGGCGATCGCGGCGGTGAGCAGCTGGCCTCCGGAGAAGACGTCGCCCATCTGCCCCACGGGGACACGCTCGGCGCGCAGTACGGCGTCGGGCTTGAGGATCTCGACGGCCACGCCCTTGGGCTGCAGCGCGGCCGCGACTCCGCGCAGCAGCAGCGACATGCCGTCCCGGCGCAGGTCGGAGTTCTTCTTCACGGCCGCACGCGTGGCGTCGTCGATGACCTCGCCGAGACGCTCGGTGAGCGTGGCCTGGTCGGGCTCCTCGAAGCGGATGCGCAGGAACTCCTGGCCTGACCACTCGCCCAGTCCCTCGGGCAGCCGGGACAGCCGCTGCGCGGACCGCAGGGTCGCGAGGGCGGACTCCACCAGGCCCCGCAGCCGGTCCACGATCGAGTCGCGGTTGCGCTCCAGTTGGGCCAGCTCGTCGGTCAGGACGCGCAGGCGGGGCGCGAACGCGTCCGCCCACTTCTGCGCGTGCTCCGGCAGTGCGGACGCGGGCAGCTCGCGGATCTGCTGCCGGGCGGGGGTGCGGACCTGCTCGTAGCGCGTGGAGTTGGCGTGCCGGACGAGGACGTCGCTCGCCTCGCGCACGGCCGCCTCGGCGGCGGACAGGTCGGCGGCACAGCCGCGCAGCGAGCGGCGGGCCTCGGCCGCGGAGTGCCGGGCCTCCTCCAGGCTGCCGGGGTACGGCTCCGGCTCCTCCTGCTCCTCCTCGGGGGCGTGTTCGCGCAGCAGGTCGCGGAGCATCGCGGCGATCTCGTCGAAGCCGCCGGCCGCGTCCTCGGCGGCCCGGTGGGCCTCCAGCAGTTCCGCGTGCGCCTCGCGGGCCTCGGCCAGCGCCTCGGTGCGGGCGGCGAGCTCGCCCGTCGCGGTGCGCAGCAGCGCCTGGGCGTGCTCGGCGTCCCGGGGGAGGAGCTCCTCGGGCAGCTCGGTGTGTGCCCCGCCGTTCTCCGGGGCGTGCCGTTCGGCCTCGCCGCGCAGCCGGCCGAGCTGCTCGCTCGCGCTGGACATGCGGGTCTCCAGGAGCTGCACCAGCTCCTCCGCGCGGGCGGCGGCGGCCTGCCGGGAGGGCCCGTCGGAGCCGTCGGGTGACTGCAGCAGCTGCTCGGCGCGGGTGCGGACCTTGTTGCTGAGCCGGTCGAGTTCGGCGCGGGCGGCGCTCTCGTCGCTCTCCGCGCGGGCCTGCTCGGCGCGCAGGTCGGCGCCGACGCCGACCTTCTCGTACACCTGGGAGGCGGCCCGGTAGGCCTCGCGGAGGGCGGGCAGGACTGCCTGGGGGGCGTCCGCGTCCTCGACCGGTACGTCGTCGGGGGCGCCGGCGATCTCGGAGCGCTCGGCGCGCAGGGCTCGTGCGGTGCGGCGGGCGTCGTCGGCGGCGCGCTGGGCGGCGCGGCGGTCCTCGTCGGCGGCGCGGGCGCGCTCCAGACAGGCCTGGGCGCGGGCCTCGGACTCGGCGGCCTCGTCGGCGAGTTCCCGCAGCCGGGCCTGCCAGCCGGCGCGCTCGCGCAGCCGGTAGGCGAGCCCGGCGAGGGCGTCGGCGGCGCGGCGGGCCTTCTGCGCGGCCTCCTGCCGCTCGTCGCGGACCTGCGCGGTCTCGGCGGCGACCTCGTCGGCCTGCGCGCGCACCGCGCGGGCCTCGGCCAGCTCGGCCTCGGTCTCCTCGGCGAACGCGCGGGCCTCCTGGGCGGCCTCGCCCAGTTCGGTGAGGCGTCCGGCGGGGCAGCCGGTGCGCCAGGAGGCGAGCCGGGCGGCCAGTTCACGGTCCTTGCCGAGGCGCGCGGCGAGCGTGCGGATCTCCTCGTCGCGCTCGGTGGCCCGCGCGCGCAGTGCCTGCCGTTCCTCGTCGGCGGCGTGCTCGTCGTGCATGGCCGGGTTCGGCGGCACGAGGAAGACGTCCCCCGCGGCGGCGCTGTCGGCGGGCGGCGGGGCGAGCAGGGCGGCGGCCGTGCCGACGGCGACGGCGGAGCGGGGCAGCAGGGCGGCGTCGCCGAGCGCCTCGCGGGCACGCGCGTGCGTGTCCGGGTCGGTGATGATCACGCCGTCGACCAGTTCCGGGCGGGCGGCGAGCACGCGCGCGTGGTCGACGGGGTCGACGGCCTGGGCGAGATAGCGCCAGCCGGGCAGTGCCGGGATGCCGTGCTCGCCGAGGAACTCCACCGTGGCCAGGACGTCCGGGCCCGGCGGCAGCAGGCCGCCGTCACCGAGCGCGCCGAGGATCCGGGAGTCGTCGGCGGCGGCCGTGCGCAGCTCGAAGAGGTGCCGTTCGGCGGCCGAGACGGCGTCGTCGAGGAGCTCGCGCAACTCGTCGGCGAAGCGGTCGAGTTCCTCGGGGGCGAGGGGGCTCTCGGCGGGCGGGCGGCCGATGCCGTGCGCGTGCGGCCCCGTGGGCTCCGCGCCGCTGCCCCGGGTGCCCATCGCGTCGTCGGCCCCGGACCGGGGGCCGGGCACTCCGGGCTGCCCGGCGGCGGGCGCACCCGGCAGGCTGAGCAGTTCGGCGAGCCGCTCCTCGGCGGCCAGGGACTCGGCGAGGCGCCGCTCGGCCTCGTAGGACCGCTCGGCCGCCGTCGCGGCGTCCGCCGCGCGTGCCGCGGTCAGCTCGGCGCGGGACTCGGCGGAGGCGGCCTCCCGCGCGTGCTCGGTGGCCTTGCGGGCGGCCTCGCGGGCCGCGTCCCAGGCGGCGACGGCGGTCTTCTCGGCGTCGCTGGCGGCGAGGGCGGCCCGCGCCGGGTCGGCGTCCGGGGCGGTGTCGTCGAGCCAGCCCGCCCGGACCGCCTCGGCGGTCTCCTGCTCGACCTCGGTGAGGCGCTGGCGCAGATGCCCGGCCTCGCTGCGGGCGCGCTGTGCCTCGGTCGCGGCGGTGGTGGAGTCGCGGTAGGCGGAGTCGCCCACCTCCTGGAGGGCGGCGGAGCGCTCCTCCTCCTCGTTGGCGAGGGCCTCGGCGCCCTCGGCGGCCGCGTGCAGGGCCCGTACGAGGTCCACGGCGGCCTTGGCACGCGCGGCGAGGGCGGGCGCGGCGTCCCGCTCGGCCTCCTGGATGGCGGCGGACACGCGCGCGACACGGTCGGCGGCGGCGCGGTGGCGCAGCACGGCCTCCGCGGCCTGCCAGGCGGAGTGCAGGGTGCGGGCGTCGGCCAGCTCCCGTTTCTGCGCGGCGGCGGACTTCTCGGCGGCGGCGAGCGCCAGGGAGGCGTGCCGGTAGGCGAGTTCGGCGGCGATCAGGGCGCTGCGCTCGCGGGCACCCTCGGAGTGGGTGACGGCGTAGGCGGCGGCCGTGACCCGCTGGGCGAGGTCGGCTGCACGCACCCGCTCCCGCACGGCCCGCGCGGACAGCCGCCGGGCGAGGGTGCGGGTGCGGCGCTCGGCGCCGGCGTGGACGTCACGCGCGCGTGAGCGCGCCTCGGCGGCCTCGACGATCCGTCCCAGCAGGTCGACCGACCCGGCGGTGAAGTCCCGTTCGGCGATCAGCTCGGCGCGCCGGCCGAGCTTGTTGCCGAAGCCGCTGACGAGGTCGGCGAGGCCGTCGGTGTCGCGGGTGTCGGTGACGGCCCGCAGCAGCAGGTCGGTGAAGTCGGAGTCCTTCTTGACCGCGAAGAGGCCGGCCGCTTCGCCCTCGTCGGCGTTCATCTCCCGCTGGTAGCGGAAGAGTTCGGGGTCGAGGCCGAGGTCTCCGAGGTGCTCGATCCAGCGGTCGTGGATCTCCTCCCAGTGCACCTCCAGGTGCGGGTAGGCCTTGCCGGCCTCCGTCAGGGCGTCACGGAAGCCCTTCATGGTGCGACGGCGTCCCTGGGCCCCCGAGGCGCCCTCGACGGGCGGCCGTACGGCGGTGGACTCGGCCACGGGCAGGTTGTCCAGGCTCAGTCCGGGGCCGGGGCGGAAGGAGTACCAGGCCTCGGCGAACTTGCGCGGGTCGTTGGACACCTGCCGCCCACGCCACTCGCTCACCTTGCCGACGACGACGCACTCGCCGGTCTGCACATGCTGCCACTCCAGCGCCACGTGCCCGCAGTCGTCGGCGAGCAGGAACTTGCGCAGCACACCGGAGCTGGCGCCGCCGAGGGTGTTGCGGTGGCCCGGCAGCATCACGGAGAAGATCAGCTTGAGCAGGACGGACTTGCCGCCGCCGTTCTCCAGGAAGAGCACGCCCGCGGGCGCGGGCCGGCGCGGCGGGCCGGACGGCTCCTCCTCGAAGAACTCCGCCTGCGTGGGCGCCGGGTCGGGCACGGGCTCGCCGACACCCCGCAGGTCAAGCACGGTGTCGGCGTAGCGCGCACCGGCGGGACCGATGGAGTAGAGGCGGACCCGGGACAGCTCGTACATGGCGGACTCTCGTCGTAAGTCTTCGTAAGTGTGCGGAAACGTGGGGTGGTTCGGGGGTCAGGAGTGGAACGGCAGCCCGGCGTCGGCCACCAGTTCCAGGTCCTCGGAGTCCTCGGCCGGCAGCAGGCTGGCGGTGCCGTCGGTCACCGGTACGACGCCCAGTTCGAGCAGTTCGGCCATGGCGGCGCCGCCGGCCATGTCGCGGACCTGGAGCTGGTAGCGGGCGGTCGTGCGGTAGGTGCCGCCGCCGTCGTCGCCGGTGCGCTGCAGGAAGCCCGAGTCGGTGAGGAAGGCGAGGGCCTTGGCCACGATGCCGGTGGTGGAGGCGGCCGGGCGGCGGGCGTCCTTGGTGGCGCCGGTGGCGCTGCGTCTGGCCCAGATGCGCCAGGCGGCCTCCAGTCCGGGCGCGTCGGTCGCCGGGTCGGTGTTCTCGCCCAGTTCCTCGGCCCGCTCCTCCAGGCGCCGGCAGGCCTGCCGGACGAAGGCGTCGACGCCGTTGACGGTGACGCGGCCGATGTAGGCGTCGTCGGCCAGGTCCTCCGGGCGCGGGAAGGCCAGCGCGGCGACGGCGAGATGGGCGAGCCCGTGCAGGAAGCGGTCGCCGGAGTCGGCGGCGGTGCGACGCGCGTAGTCGCCCATGCGGACGGCGAACACCGAGTCCTCGGCGGCCGTCACGGCCATGCCCGCGCGCGGGGACACCTCCAGCACGACGAGGCCCAGGCCGGCGGCGACGGCGTCGGCGAGCCGCGCGAACGCCGGGTCCTCGCGGTAGCGGCGCAGCAGCTCGGTGTACTCCTGGTCCCGCGCAGGCTGCAGCTTGGGCTGCAGCCCGAAGGCGACGAGCCGCGCCGCGTCGGCGGCGTCGGCGGGGGTGACGGCGGCGGGCGCCGACGGTGCCGACGACTCCGCCTCACTCCACTCGACGTGCTCGCTCACGGTTGGGGCTCCTTGTCGCGCTGTTGTTGACTCATGCTGCTTCCGTCCGGTCGGCCGCCATCCCCGCCGCGTCCAGCAGGGCGGTTCCCACGATCAGGTCCGCCCCGCCGAACTCGGGATCGTCCAGCTCCGTCCCGTCGTCCACGGCGAACAGCAGCTTCTGCTCACCCTGCCGGTACGCGGTACCGACCGCCGGACTGGCCGCGTGGACCGCCAACAGGGCCACGAGGTAGGCCAGATCGGGGTCACCGGTGCGCCGGGCCTCGGCCAGCAGCCCCGACAGCCTGCGCGGGGCGTCGGCCGGCAGGTCCAGCAATTCCATCGCGGCAGCCAGCTGCTCCTCGCTGAACCGGCTGTCGTCCGGAGTGGCGATCAGGTCGGGCTCGGGCATCTCCGCGCCCAGGTGCTCCCGCTCCACCGGCGGCGTCAGCAGTATGTCGACGAGGTCCGCCACCCGGACGGACACCGGCGTCCGCAGTCCGGTGCCGCACGCGAAGAAGGCGTCCGTGACCCGGATCGCCCGCTCCAGGGGCAACGGCAGGACGGGCGCGACGAGATGGCCGTACAGGTCTATCCCGGAGGTCGTCGCCGGTGTGGCGAAGGCCTGCCGGTCCTGTTCGGCGCGGAACAGCGGGCCGGCCTCCAGCAGCCGCGACTGGAGCTGGGTGTGCCGCCGGATGCAGTCCTTGACGATGTCGACCAGTTCCGCGGCGCGGCGCTTGTGCTCGGGCTCCTCGGTCTCGTCCCGCGCCTTGCGGATGTTGGTGAGGATCGCGTTCTCGTGGCGGTAGCGGTCGGCCACGTGGTCCAGGGCCTCGGCGATCATGTCGGGCACTGCGCCCAGCCAGTCGACCGCGCGGACGTTGCGCCGGGTGGCCTCCAGGGCGCGGCGCAGGGTCTCCGAGTACTGCACCGTGCGGTAGCGGGCCTGTTCGGCGGCGAGCTGGGCGTCGGCGAGCCGGCCGCGGCTGATCAGCACCTCCAGCTTGACCTCGGCGGCGATCTGGGCGCTGGTGACGTCGGTGTCGAGGGCGCCGACCAGGACGTTGACGGCTTCGTCGGTCGTGCGCAGGTACACCGTGCCGCCGGGGCCGGGGACCTCCTCGATCAGTTTGAAGTCGTAGTCCCGGCGGACGTACGTCCCGTCCGGCGCGAAGGTGCCGTAGACGGCGCGGAAGCCGCGGTCGACGCTGCCGACGTTGATCAGGTTCTCCAGGACCCAGCGCGCCACGCGCTCGTGCTCGGCGGCCGGCCGGTGCGGGGCCTGGGCGGCGATGCGCGGGATCAGCCGGGCCACGATCTGTTCGTGGTCGGCGCCGGTGTCGAAGTCCATGTTGAGCGTGACCAGGTCGATGGCGGCGAGGGCCACCTCGGCCATGCCGTAGACCGAGTACTCACCGGCCAGGTTGGCCTTGCGTGCGTCGAGGTCGTGCAGCGGCGCGGTGCAGGCGAGCGCGCGCAGCCGCCGCGCCAGCCCCTCGTCGGCGGCCGGGCCCTGAGCCGGGCGCGGCCCCGCGCTGAGCTGGGGCGGAACGCTGTCCGTCGATGCAGGCGAAGTCACGGTGCACAGAGTAGGTCCTGGGTCTGACATCGACCCAAACGACCCAGAAGCGACGTGCGTCACGGAAGCTCAAGACGGGCGTCGCGGCGGCTCAGGAGGCGCGAGCGGGGTCGTCACCGACGCGGCGCCGGTACACCTCCACCATCCGTTCCAGCGAGTCCGTGAGGTACGTCTCCAGCAGCCGCTCGGCCTCGCGCTTGTCGCCGGCCTGCAGCGCCTCCAGGATCCGGCGGTTGCGGGCGAGATAGGGCTCGTGCAGCCGGCGCGGGTCGTCGACGACGTGGAAGGCGAGCCGCAGTTCGGCAAAGACGCTGCGCATCAGTTCGTCGGTGCGTTCGCTGCCCGCGAGGGCGACCAGTTCCCGGTGGAAGTGGATGTTGGCGGTGCCCAGCGCCTTCCAGTCGTTCCCGGCGGTCGCCCGCTCTCCTTCGGCGACCGCCGCGGCCACCCCTTCCAGCCGGTACGGCGGCTCGCCGAGCCCGCGGACGACGGCGCACTCGACCAGGGAGCGGGTGCGGTAGATGTCCTCGACGTCCTCGACGGTCAGGACCCGCACGAACACCCCGCGGTTGAGCTCGTGGACCAGCAGGCGTTCGTGCGTGAGCAGCCGGAACGCCTCGCGCAGCGTGTTGCGGGAGACCCCGAGCGCCCCGCCGATGCCGTCCTCCGACAGCCGGGTGCCGGGCGGGAAGTACCCGTCGGCGATACGGCTCCGGAGGATGTCCGAGACCCGTTCCGCCGTGCTGGTACGCCCCAGGAGCGCACGGTCGTCGGCCAGTGCCGTCAGCTGCTGCTCTGCCATGCCGGAATTCAATCGCACCCTCCGGAACGAAACAACATGGGTATTGAAGGATCGTTGAACAATCCTCTACCGTGCGGGAGAGGCATTTCCCACGCCCTCGAGGAGCCGGCATGACGCAGACACCGCGTACCGAGGATCTCCCCGTCACCGCAGTCGACCCGCGCGCGCAGGCGTGGAGTCCGGAAACCGCCCGCGCCCGCTTCCGGGACGGCCTCGCGGGCCCGACGGCCGGGGTGGCAGCGGGCCACACACAGGCCAACCTGATCTCGGTACCGGCCGACTGGGCCTACGACATGCTGTTGTTCTGCCAGCGCAACCCCAAGCCGTGTCCGGTGCTGGACGTCACGGACGCCGGCTCCACCTCGACCGTCCTCGCCGAGGGCGCCGACCTGCGCACGGATCTGCCGCGCTACCGGGTGTGGCAGGACGGGGAGTTGGTCGAGGAGCCCACGGACGTGCGCGCGCACTGGCGGGACGACCTGGTGTCGTTCCTGCTCGGCTGCAGCTTCACCTTCGAGTGGGCGCTGGCCCGGGCGGGCGTGCCGGTCCGGCATGTCGAGCAGGGGCGCAACGTGCCGATGTACGTCACCACGCGCGCGTGCCGGGAGGCGGGACGGCTGCGCGGGCCGATGGTGGTGTCCATGCGGCCGGTGCCTCCGGAGCACATCCGCACCGCGATCCGGGAGAGCGGTCTGCTGCCGGCCGTGCACGGCGGTCCGGTGCACTGCGGGGACCCCACGGCGCTCGGTATCGAGGACCTGGCCCACCCCGACTTCGGGGACCCGGTCACCCTCGCGCCCGGTGACATCCCGGTGTTCTGGGCCTGCGGAGTGACCCCGCAGGCCGCGGTGACGGCTTCCCGGCCGCCCTTCGCCATCACCCACGCACCGGGCCAGATGTTCCTGACCGACGCCCGCGACGAGCAGTACCGGCTGGTCGGCATCGTCTGAGCCCGGCTGGTCGGCAGCGCACGGCAGCGCGGCCGCCTCGCGGCGGTGACGGCCCCGTGGGGGCGCACGCGCGCGTACGGCAGCGCGGCTGAACGGGGGGCGCACGTCCGGTTCGTTCGGGTGCAGCGGGTTCGGGTCCGCGCCGGTGCAGGAGAACCCCGTGGGTGTGCGGGGCCCCGCCCCGGCGGGCCTGCACCTCGGCACCCCCGGACGAGCGCAAGGCCGCCGTCCCGGCCGACCCTCCGACCCGCCCGGCACTCACCCGGTGCCCACCATGGCCCGCGCCACCCGCACCCCCACAACCGCACGGGCCGAAACGAGCACGGCGACCTCGCCGACCGGCTCCGACACCACGCCCGCGCGCACCACTGACCACCCGACGCTCCGCGCTGACACCAGCGGCCCACACCGCCCTCGCCCCCACGGCCACACAGACAGTCCGGCACAGTGAGCCCCGGACAAGCACAAGGCCACGTTTCCGGCCCGCCCTCCGGCCCCTCGGGGAACTACCCGGTGCCCACGGTGGTCCGCGCCGCCTTCGCCCCCACGGTTGCGCAGGCAGCACCCGGCGTTGTGGCTTCACCGACCTCGTCCACGGCCACGCCCGCGCGGACCAGGCCTGCCCTGACGACCTCGCCGACCGGATCCGCCGCCGTGGCCACACGGCCCCTGCCCGCCGTCTCGGCGTCGCCGACGGGATCCACCAGGGTTGCCGCGCCGAACGCACCCGCCGTCACGGCCTCGCCGGCCGGACCCGCCGTCACGGATTTACGGGCCGTACCCGCGTTCCTGCCCGCCCTCGCGGCGGCGGATGTCCCTGCCGGATGCGTGCCCCCATGGCGCTGCTGAGCCTCGGCGTCGCGGTCGGTGGCCTGTGTCAGGGCGGCCAGGGCCGCGGAGACCGCTGCCGAGGCGTTCCGGTCGAGCCGGGCACTGGTGCCCCGGGCCCGGTGGTGCAGTTCGTCGGCGGCCAGGCGCAGCAGGTGGGGCAGCAGGTCCTTGCAGCGCCGGGCCACCCAGGCGGTGCCGGCCGTGGCCAGCCACAGCAGGCTCGCCGCCCGGGTGGGCGCCGGGAACTCCGGCTCGGGGGACGGCGGTTGCCCCGTCGCCCGACCCGCCCGCGTGAGCAGTTCGTGGAAGCGCACGGCGAGCTGCCGGTGCCCGCGCTCGCCCGGGTGCAGCCGGTCGGCGCTCCACAGGGCCCGGTCGGCGATCCAGGCGCCGTCCGCGGCGTGCAGATGGACGGCCCCGTAGCGCTCGGACAGCGCGTGGACGACCGTGTTGACGGCCCGTTGCCGGCGGGCCAGCGGACGGGCCAGGGCGCTCGGCAGGCCCAGCATCGCGCCGGGGTCGGGCAGGCAGGCCGTGAGCAGGGTGGCTCCCTCGCGGGTGACGGCCGCGTAGACCTCGGCGAGGTGGGCGGCGACCGCCTGGATGTCGAAGGTGCGGCGCAGTGTGTCGTTGACCCCGATCACGACCGACACCAGGTCGGGGCGCAGGTCGAGGGCGGCCGGGGTCTGCCGCTGGAGCACGTCATGGGTCTGTGCGCCGCTGACCGCGAGGTTGGTGAACTCCACGGCGTCGGGGGCCTCGGCGAGGGCGGGCGCCAGCAGCGCGGCCCAGCCCCGCCAGCGTTCCCCCACGGGGTCGCCCACGCCCTCGGTCAGCGAGTCCCCGAGGGCGACGAAGCGGACGGGGCTCATGCCACGCCCCCCGTGACGGTGCGACGGGCCCCGGCCGGGCCCAGCACCTCCGCGTCGTGGGCCGCGAGGAACGCCTCCACGGCCGTACCCCAGCCGAAGCACTCCGCACGCGCGCGTGCCGCCTCACGCCGCGTGCGCTCGTCACGGTCCAGGAGCAGCTCGACGGCGTCCGCGAACGCCTCGCCGCGGTCGGCCGCGGTCGCCCCGGCGGAACCGATGACCTCGGGCAGCGCGGACGACGCGCTCGCCACGACGGGCGTGCCGCACGCCATGGCCTCCAGTGCGGCCAGCCCGAAGGTCTCGGCGGGCCCGGGCGCGAGGGCGATGTCCGCGCTCGCCTGGAGGGCGCCGAGCGCGGCCCGGTCGGAGACGTGCCCGAGGAAGGTCACGGGCAGCCCGTGCTCCCGCGCGCGCTGCTCCAGACGGGCTCTGAGCGGCCCGTCCCCGGCCACCACGAGCACCGCCCGACGCCCTCGTCGTATCAGCGCGTCGAGGGCGTCCAGGGCGGTGCCGGGGCGCTTCTCGACGGACAGCCGGGAGCACATCACGAGCAGCGCCTCGTCCCCGCGCGCGTGCAGGGTGCGCAGGCCCGGGTCACGCAGGGTGGGGTGGCGTTCCGTCAGGTCGACGCCCAGGGGGGCGCGTACGACGTTGCGCGCGCCGATGCGTACGAACTCGCGCTCGGCGAACTCCGTGGTGCACACCACCCGTGAGTAGACATGCGCGGTCCGGGTGTTGAGGGCGTCGGCGGCCCGGCGGGAGAGGTTCTCGGACAGACCCCAGGTGCGCAGCACGCCGTCGGCGGTCTCGTGGGAGACCATCACGGCGGGCACGCGCGCGCGGCGGGCCCAGCGGCCGGTCCAGCGCAGGGTGGTGCGGTCGGAGACCTCCAGCCGGTCCGGGGCCAGCTCCTCCAGGAGGGTGGCCACCCGGCGCCTGTCGGTGAGGACGCGGTAGCCGCCGGTACCGGGCAGCTGCGGGCCGGGCAGGGTGATGACCCGCCCCTGCTCGGTGTCGCGGTCGGTGTGCCGTTCGCCGGGCACGATCAGGACGGGTTGGTGGCCCGCCGCCCGGAAGCCCTTGCCCAGCTCGCGCAGGGCGGTGCGCAGACCGCCGGAGGCCGGGGCGACGAAGTTGGCGAGCCGGACGATGCGCAGGGACTTGCCGGTCATGCCGCCACCGCCGTCTTCCGTGCCGCGAGCACGTCGTCGTAGTGGGCGATCAGCTGGTCGCCGACGGCGGCCCAGGTGCGGCCCTCGACCATCGTGCGGGCGGCGGCGCCGAACGCGGTCCGCCGCGCCGGGTTGGCGGCGAGTTCGCGGACGGCTTCCCGTACGGCGCCGGCGTCGCCCGGCGGGACCAGGTATCCGGTGCGGCCGTGGGCGACCAGGTCGAGCGGGCCGCCGGCGGCGGGGGCGACGACCGGGACCCCGCTGGCCATGGCCTCCTGGACGGTCTGGCAGAACGTCTCGAAGGGGCCGGTGTGCGCGAACACGTCCAGCGAGGCGAAGATCCGCGCAAGGTCGCCGCCGGTCCGGCGGCCGAGGAAGACGGCGCCGGGCAGGGCCTCGGTGAGGTGGGCGTGGCTGGGCCCGTCGCCGACGACCACGACCTTGACGCCGTCCAGGCCGCAGGCGCCGGCGAGGAGTTCGACGTGCTTCTCCGGGGCGAGCCGGCCGACGTAGCCGACGATCAGCTCTCCGTTCGGGGCGAGTTCGCGGCGCAGCGCCTCGTCGCGCAGATCTGGCCGGAAACGTACGGTGTCCACGCCGCGCGGCCACAGCCGGACCCGGGGCACGCCGTGCGCCTCCAGGTCGCCGAGTGCGGCGCTGGAGGGGGCGAGGGTGCGGTCGGCGGCGGCGTGCACGGAGCGGATCCGCCGCCAGGCGGCCGCCTCGCCGGCGCCCATGTAGGTGCGGGCGTAGCCGGCCAGGTCGGTCTGGTAGACGGCGACGGCGGGGATGCCGAGACGGGCGGCGGCGGCCATCCCGCGCACGCCGAGGACGAAGGGGCTGGCGAGATGTACGACGTCAGGCCGGTGTTCGACGAGCGCCGCGGCCAGCCGCCGGCTGGGGAGGGCGACACGGACCTGGGGGTAGCCGGGGAGCGGGAGGGAGGGGATCCGGACGACCCGGCAGGGGGCGTCCTTGTCCGGTCCGCTGCCCGGAGCGGGGGCGGGGGCGACGACGAGCGGATGGTGACCGCGATCTACGAGGTGCCGGGCGGTCTGGAGCGCGCAGTGGGCCACGCCGTTCACATCGGGGGGAAAGGATTCGGTCACGATGACGACACGCATACGGGTGTTGTCGCCGCGCCGGACGTGGCCACGTCGACTTCGATCTTTCCGCCCGGGGAACGTCCTGTGAGCGTTGGACTGCACACCCGAGCAGGTCAGACGGTCGTCATGACCGCCTGACCTGCGGGACACCCGGTGTTCACACGGCGGGGCGTCGTCCGCCCGGGGCCGTGGGCGTGCGTGGGGTCAGCCGAGGGCGGCGTCGGGTCCGAAGCGGCTGCGCACCGCCGTCTGCACCTCCGCCTCCTCGGCCGGATCGGCGGCCAGGCGGCGCAGGCGCTCCACGACCCGGGCGTCACCGGTCTCGGCGTGCCGGGCGGCGAGCTCGCGGGTGGTCTCCTCGCAGTCCCACAGGCATTCGACGGCGAAGCCGGTGGCGAAGGAGGGGTCGGTGGCGGCCAGGGCGCGGGCGGCCCGGCCGCGGAGATGGGAGGAGGCCGTCTCGCGGTAGACGTGGCGCAGTACCGGGGCGGCGCAGGCGATGCCGAGGCGTCCGGTGCCGTCGACGAGCGTCCACAGCGTGGGCGCGTCGGGGCCCTCGCCCCGT
The DNA here is from genome assembly GCF_042891825.1 of Streptomyces sp. NPDC001852. Taxonomy (NCBI): domain Bacteria; kingdom Bacillati; phylum Actinomycetota; class Actinomycetes; order Kitasatosporales; family Streptomycetaceae; genus Streptomyces; species Streptomyces sp. NPDC001852. The sequence goes on along the minus strand of NZ_JBIATN010000004.1, from coordinate 450,549 downwards.
ACGGCCTCGCGGAGGGCGCCGAGGACGAGGTCGCGGTCCTGGACGCCGCCGCGGCAGGCGAGCATGCGTCCGGCGGCGGCGCCGAGCGCGTCGGGGCGCTGGGCCCAGCGGCGGGCGCGGTCGACGGCGGCGACGCTGCGCATCCGTTCGAAGGCGTCGACGGCGGCCTCCACGACGACGCTCGTGCCGTCGGCGACGGCGGCCTCGATCAGGTCGAGGGCGTCGGGGTCGTTGCTGTCGGCGAGATAGCGCAACGCGGTGCAGCGGGCCCCGTCGATGCCGCCTCGGGCGGCCTGGACGATCTCCGGCCGGTCCTCGGGGCCGGCCACGGCGACCAGACAGCGGGCGGCCGGGACATGGAGGGCGGCGCCGCGCTCGATGCCCTGCTGGGCCCATTCGAAGACGGCGCGCACGCTCCAGCCGGGCCGCGGACCGCTGGGGCTCATCTGGCGCTGCCAGCGGTCGAAACAGCCGGTCTCGTGGGCGGCACGCACGCGGGTGGCGATCGATTGGCGCGGATCCTCGGCCCACAGCCGCCAGGGCCTCGGCTCGAAGGCGTCGCGTACGGCGGCGGCCAGCTCGGCCTCGCCCTCGGGGTCGGCGGGGAAGCGGGCCAGGACGGGCGCGGCGAGGGCACGCAGACCCGCGTCGTCGTCCCTGAGGGCCAGCTCGTCCAGTGCCCAGGCCCAGTTGGAGCCGTGCGCGGCGTACCGTCGCAGCAGTTCGAGCGCGTCCCGCCTGCCGTAGGAGGCGAGGTGACCGAGGACGGCCAGGGCGAGACCGGTGCGGGACTCCTCGGTGTCGAGGACGTCCTCGGGGTCGAAGAGGTGCGCCTCGATCGCGTCCAGCTCGCCGTTCAGGTCGAGGTAGAGCCGTGCGTAGTACAGGGAGCGGTTCTCCACCTGCCAGTCGTGGCGGGGATCGCGCAGCACACAGTGGTTCAGGGCCGCGAGGGCTTCGGCGCGCGGGGCGGTGAGCGCGTGCAGCGTGCCGTCGCCGCGGCCCCGCTGGAGCAGGCCGAGCAGCGTACCGCTGGGCGCTATGACCGGATCGAACATGGGAAACAGCCTCACATCAAGCGTCGACGCAACCGGGAAACACGCACTACCTGGCCGCGTGACACAACGTCGGAGCGCCCGCCGTCTCTTGCTTGCTGAAGACCATCTCTCTCTGCCTCTCGTCTGTGGCCCATGCGGACCGCATCACGGCCCGCGCGGTGCGGCAACACCTGCCCAGCCATCGCGTCCGTGAATCACGTCGTCATGATGACCCGGCGGTTTGTGCTGCCGCGACCGTATTTCCGGCGGCCTTTTACCGCCTCCCCCGTTTTCCGTGTCGTACCTGTTCAGGACATGCGCTCAATGAGCGCCGAACAGCTCCAGGAGTTCCGCCTTGCCGAACATGCGGGCGGTGTCGACGGCCGACGGCGTCCCCGCGGCCGGGTCGGCGCCGCCCTCCAGGAGCGCCCTGATCACTTCTGTCTCGCCCTTGAAGACGGCCCCCGCGAGGGGGGTCTGGCCGCGGTCGTTGATCTGGTCCGCCGCGGCGCCCCGGGCGAGCAGGGCGCGTACGGCGTCGGCGTGGCCGTGGTAGGCGGCGAGCATCACCAGGGAGTCGCCGCGGTCGTTGGTGAGGTTGGCCGGAACGCCGGCGTCGACGTACGCCACGAGCGCCTCGGTCTGCCCCTGCCGGGCCAGATCGAAGATCTTGGTCGCCAGCTCCACGACCTCGGGGTCGGGGGCTTCACTCATCGGCCGGACCGCCTCTCCTCGGAACTTCGGGGACTTCAGGGAGCGTACGGCAGCGGGAGCGGAATGCGGCCGTACGAGTGAATCGCCAGGGTACTGGCTCGCGCGGCACATGACCCGATGTGCCCGAGGTAAAGATCACCGACAGCCCCCGTCTGAGGCAACCGCCCAGCTCAGACGGGCCGTGACGCGCTCCGCCGACAGAGTGAAATCGACTGGATTTCACCCATTTGCACCTTTAATAGTATGGATACATGCTGTGATCCTGGAAGAACTCAGGGTGACTGTCCCCCCTCGACACCAGGAGGCCTCAAATGATCCTCTCCATCTCGGGCGTCATGCTGCTCGGCGTCGTCGTCTTCCTCTTCTTCCGCAAGGACGGCCTCAAGGGCTCACACGCCTGCACCTCGGCCCTGTTCGGCTTCTACCTCGCCAACACGGGCATCGCCCCGAGCATCAAGGCGGGCGGCGAGAGCCTGGCGAGCCTCCTCGGCGGCATCAAGTTCTGACCCGGCCCGTCCCGCCCGCACTCACCGTCAGGAGACAGCAGTGGCCCGGCGCCCTCTCCCCCGCATTCTGAGCAAGGACAGCGCCCAGCTCGCCCGGACGCAGCTCGCCCGGAGCCGGGAGCTGGCCCGGACGGCGGCCGACAGCGCGACCGATGTCCTCCACCCGCTCATCACCGTCTCGCGCGGGCTGCGCCGGCTGGCCTCGGCCGGGCGGCGCAGATGGGCGGACACCCCCCAGGACAAGCGTGGCCCACTGCTGTTCCTCGTGGCCTCCGTCATGCTCGCCGTGGCGCTGGCGCCGTACGGGCCGCTCCTCGCCGTCATCGCCGTCATGGCGGCAGCAGCCTGGCAGGGCCGTGACCACCCCCCGACGGCCCCCGAGGGGCCCGACGAGTCGCAGACCGAGCGGCTCCAGTCCCTCTACGAGGCCCTGGTGCCGTACTTCGCCGGCCGCGAGGACCCGGCACCGCTGTACGCGCACGGCGGGGAGTGGCAGAAGGCCTTCCCCGCCCACGAGTTCGACGACGCCGGGCGCATCGGGCACCTCGTGATCCGTTACCCCGCGTACTTCCCGGACGGCGAGTCCGAGGCCCGCATGCGGATCGAGCAGCTGCTCACCGCGAAGGCCGGCCGGGGCCGCGAGTACCACTTCGCATGGGACGAGGAGGGCAACCAGCTCACCGTCACCGTCCTCCCGCCCCTGCCCGCCGACATCCCGGCCCAGCACTTCGTCACCACACCCGGCGAGACCGTCCTCGGCTTCACCGACCCCAGCGAGGTCCAGCGCACGCTGCCGCTCTCCTACGGGGAGGAACAGATCGACGTGCCGCCGGTCGTCTGGCGCACCGGCATCCGCTCCACCGAGCCGCACCTGCTGGCCATGGGCCACCCCGGAAGCGGCACCTCGACCCTGTTGCGCTCCATCGCCCTGCAGGCCCTCCAGTACGGCGACGTCCTGATCGTCGACGGCGGCGGCACCGGCGAGTACGCGTGCCTGACCGGCCGGGACGGGGTGCTGGCGGTGGAGTGCGCGCTGCCCGGTGCGCTGGCGAGCCTGGAGTGGGCGGCGCAGGAGACCGAGCGGCGGCTCATCGCCGTCAACCTGGCCCGGCAGGCGGGCGACCCGCCACCGCCCGACGCCCGACGCCCGCTGTGGATCCTGCTGGACCGCCCGTCCGTCTTCGCCCACCTCGCCGCCACGGACGGCTGCAAGGACCCGCAGGCGCTGCTCGAGGTGCCGCTGCGGCACGGCCGCGCGGCGAACGTGACCGTCGTCGTGGCCGAACAGTTCGACAGCGCGGAGGCCTTGACCGACGCCGTACGGCAGCACACACGCGCGCGTGTCGTGCTCGGGTCCGCGGCGCCTCGGCAGGTGGAGGCGGTACTGGGCGCTCCGCCGCACACGAGACCGCTCGGGCAGGTGCCGCCGGGGCGCGGGTACGCACGGCTGGGGTCGGGTCCGGTGCACCGGCTGCAGGTGCCGCGTACGCCGGATCCGTACGACGACGCGACCAGTGACGCCGACCGGCAGGCGGTGCTGGAGCTGCTGCCGGCGCGGGCGACTGCCGTGGGGGCTCAGCCGGCGGAGGCTCCGAAGCCGACGGATCTCACGAAGCCGGCGGTACCTGCCGAGGCTGCCGGGTAGCGCCGTTGGGGTTCCGGACCGTCTCCCGGGTGCGGGGTCGCCGTGGTCGCCGAAGGACCCGGCGCCCCGAGCCATCAGGCGCCCGGCCTACGCCACGAACGTGCCCGGCGCCTCCACACCCCCCGTGCCACCGCTCTCCACCAGCCGGGCCGCCGCCCCAAGGCGGACCGCCGCCTCCTCCGCCACCGCTCCCCCGACGGTGAACGGCAGCCGGAGATAGCCCTCGAACGCGCCGTCCACGCCGAAGCGGGGGCCGGAGGGGACGCGGACGCCGGTCCGCTCGCCCGCTTCGGCGAGGCGGGAGCCGGACAGGCCCCCGGCGCGGACCCACAGGGTCAGCCCGCCCTGCGGGACGTTGAACTCCCAGGTCGGCAGCTCGCGCCGGATCGCCGCCACCAGCGCGTCCCGGTTCTCGCGGGCCTGGGCCCGGCGCAGCTCCACCGCCTGCTGCCAACCCCCCGTGCTGAACAGCCAGTTGACGGCGAGCTGTTCCAGCACCGGCGTACCGAGATCGGCGTACGCCCGCGCGGCGACCAGGCTGCGGATGACATCCGGGGCCGCCCGCACCCAACCGATCCGCATACCCGCCCAGAACGCCTTGCTCGCCGAGCCGACCGTGATGACCGTCGAGCCGGCCGGGTCGAAGGCGCAGACCCTGCGCGGCATCGCGCCGTCCGCGAGCTCTTCGTCCAGCCACAGCTCGGTCATCGTCTCGTCGGCGACCAGCACCGTGCCGGCCGAACGCGCCGCGTCCACCAGACGGCGCCGCTGGTCCTCGTCGGCGAGCGCGCCGGTGGGGTTGTGGAAGTCGGCGACGACGTACGCGAGACGGGGCGCGGCCTCACGCAGGACCTGGCGCCAGCGGTCCATGTCCCAGCCGGACAGCCCCTCGGCCATCGCGACGGGGACCAGGCGGGCGCCGGCCTCCCGCATCAGCTGGAGGATGTTCGCGTAGGACGGCGACTCGACGGCGATGCGTTCACCGCGCCCGGCGAAGAGGTGGCAGATCGCGTCGATCGCGCCCATCGCGCCCGTCGTCACCATGATCTGCTCGGGCATGGTGGGGATGCCGCACGCGGTGTACCGCTCGGCGATCATCGAGCGCAGCGCGGGCAGTCCGGCCGGGTAGTCGCCGTGCGTGTGGGCGTACGGGGGCAGTTCCTCCAGGGCGCCCTGCACGGCGCGGGTCAGCCACGGCTCGGGGGCCGGGAGCGAGGCACAGCCGAGGTCGATCATCGAGCCCAGGGCCTCGGGGGGCAGCGGCTCCAGACCACGGGCGGGCAGCGGATTGCCGGCCGGTACGGCGGTCCAGCTGCCCGCGCCGCGCCGGGACTCCAGGAAGCCCTCGCCGCGGAGCGCCTCGTACGCCGCCGCGACGGTGGTGCGGCTGACGGAGAGGGCGAGGGCCAGTTCGCGCTCGGCGGGCAGGCGGGCGGCCACCGGGACGCGGCCTTCGAGCACCAGCAGGCGGATGCCGTCGGCGAGAGCACGGTAGGCGGGCGGGCGGCGGGTGCCGGGACCGGCCGGGCGGTCCTGCTGGGACTTGAGCAGCCGGGCGAGCTGCGCGGCACCCATCGCAGAGGTCCACTGCGCCATGACGATCAGTCCACCTTCCCCGAATTGGCCATGGATGGCGATTCTCCCCAAGCCACAGAGTGACATGCGTCAGGCCACCGCCACCACCCAGGGGGTACTTCGTGTCCACTCCGCGCCGCCTCGGACGGCGGTTGATCCAGCTGTACGCCGGGCTCACGCTCTACGGCGCGAGTTCCGCCCTGCTCGTCGAGGCGGGACTGGGCCTGGAGCCCTGGAACGTGCTGCACCAGGGGCTCGCCGAGCTCACCGGGCTGACCATCGGCGTGGTGTCGATCATCGTGGGAGCGGCGGTGCTGTTGCTGTGGATCCCGCTGCGCCAGCGCCCCGGCCTCGGCACGGTCTCCAACGTCTTCGTCATCGGCCTCGCCATGGACGGCACGCTCGCCCTCGTCCCGGGCGCGCACTCCCTCGCCGTACGCGTGCCGCTCCTGCTCGCCGGGATCGTGCTGAACGGCGCGGCGACGGGCCTCTACATCGCGGCACGCTTCGGTCCCGGCCCCCGCGACGGGCTGATGACCGGCCTGCACCGGCGTACCGGCCGCTCGATCCGGCTGATGCGGACCGGGATCGAGGTGGCGGTGGTGGTCACCGGGTTCCTGCTGGGCGGCACCATCGGCGTCGGCACCGTGCTCTACGCGGTGTCGATCGGGCCGCTGGCGCAGCTGTTCCTGCGGGTGTTCGCCGTGCCGGCGGCATCGGGCGGCAGCACGGTCTTTGCCACCTCGACACCGGAACAGGTCATACTGCGGCCGTGACCCTCACGAAGCCGCCCATACGCCACCCCTACCTCGACCATCCCGGCCCGATCCCCTTCGCCCACCGCGGTGGGGCCGCCGACGGGCTGGAGAACACCGTGGCGCAGTTCCGGCGCGCGGTCGAGCTGGGCTACCGCTACATCGAGACCGACGTGCACGCCACGGCAGACGGGCGGCTCGTCGCCTTCCACGACTCGACGCTGGACCGGGTCACCGACGGTGCGGGCCGCATCGCGGACCTGCCGTGGGACGACGTACGGCACGCGCGCGTGGCCGGCCGGGAACCGGTGCCGCTGTTCGAGGAGTTGCTGGAGACCTTCCCCGAGGTCCGCTGGAACGTCGACGTCAAGGCGGAGCACGCCCTGCGCCCCTTCCTGGAGCTGATCGAGCGCACGGGCGCCTGGGACCGGGTCTGCGTGGGCTCGTTCTCCGAGGCGCGTGTGCTGCGCGCCCAGCGGCTGGCCGGGCCGAAGCTGGCCACCTCGTTCGGCACCCGCGGGGTCCTCAGCCTGCGGCTGCGCTCCTGGGGCCTGCCGGCCGCCGTGCGCCGTTCCGCCGTCGCGGCCCAGGTGCCCGAGGCCCAGTCGGGCGTCCCGGTGGTCGACCACCGCTTCGTCCGCGCCGCCCACGCGATGGGGCTGCAGGTGCACGTGTGGACGATCAATGAACCCGAGCGCATGCACCGGCTCCTGGACCTGGGAGTCGATGGCATCATGACCGATCACATCGACACGTTGCGCAAGGTCATGGAGGAACGCGGCGTCTGGGCCTGACCGCCCGGCCGGCCGGCCCGAGCCTTCGCACTTGAGCAGTTGAGCGGGGAAGCGAGGGCACGGGTGAGCACGGACACCGTGCGGACGGCCGCGGCGGACGACGCCGCCGGCCTCCGGCGCGAGCAGCGCGGCTGGTATTTCTACGACTGGGCCTGTTCGGTCTATTCGACGAGCGTGGTGACGGTCTTCCTGGGCCCCTACCTCACCGCGGTGGCCGAGCGGGCCGCGGACGCCGACGGCTATGTGCACCCCCTGGGCGTCCCGGTCCGGGCGGGCTCCTTCTTCGCCTACTCGGTGTCCCTGTCGGTGATCCTGGCGGTCGTGGTGATGCCGATCGTGGGCAGCGCGGCCGACCGCACCGGACGCAAGAAGCCGCTGCTCGCGGCGGCGGCGTACACCGGGGCCGCGGCGACCACGGGCATGTTCTTCCTGGACGGCGACCGGTACCTGCTCGGCGGGGCGCTACTGGTGGTGGCCAACGCGGCGCAGTCCGTCGGGATGATGCTCTACAACTCCTACCTGCCGCAGATCGCCCCGCCCGAGGAGCGCGACGCGGTCTCCTCACGGGGCTGGGCCTTCGGCTACGGCGCGGGCTCCACGGTCCTGGTCGCCAACCTGGTCCTGTACTCGGCGCACGGCTCCTTCGGCCTGACCGAGACGGCCGCGGTCCGCGTCTGCCTGGCCTCGGCGGGCCTGTGGTGGGGGGCGTTCACGCTCATACCGCTGCGCAGGCTGCGCGACCGGCACGCGCGCGTGGAGCGCGGCGCGGCGCCCGGAGCGAGGCAGTTGGCGGCGACGGTCCGGGACATGCGCCGGCATCCGCTGACGCTCGCCTTCCTGCTGGCGTACCTCATCTACAACGACGGCATCCAGACGGTGATCACCCAGGCCTCCGTCTACGGCTCGCAGGAACTGGGACTCGGCCAGTCGACGCTCATCGTGGCCGTGCTGCTGGTGCAGGTGCTGGCCGTGGCCGGGGCGCTGGCGATGGGCCGGCTGGCGCGGACGTACGGCGCCCAGCGGACGATCCTGGGCTCGCTGGTGGCGTGGACGGTGACGCTGGCGGCCGGTTACTTCCTGCCCGCGAGGACACCGGTGTTCTTCTTCGTGCTGGCCGCCGGGATCGGCCTGGTCCTCGGCGGCAGCCAGGCGCTGTCCCGGTCGCTGTTCTCCCATCTCGTGCCGCCCGGCAAGGAGGCCGAGTACTTCTCGGCGTACGAGCTGAGCGACCGCGGGATGAGCTGGCTCGGGCCGCTGCTGTTCGGGATGACCTACCAGCTGACCGGGAGCTATCGGTCCGCGATCATCTCGCTGGTGGCCTTCTTCGTCATCGGCTTCGTGCTGCTGGCGCGTGTCCCGGTGCGGCGGGCGATCGGCGAGGCGGGCAACCCGGTTCCGGAGAAGATTTAGCACTGATTTAGCGCTCAACGCGAAAGGGCGGTAGTGTACGCCTTTGGCCTGCCAGGCGTACCGTTACTGCGCGTCAAAGATGCCGAAACGCTGGGTGACATCTGCTAGCAGATGTGACAAACCGGGCGCCGGTGGGTAGAACAAGGGGCGGCTACGACGGCGACGCATGACCCGGAACGGGACACGGAACGGGAATCTTTACCGCCGACCGGACGTTGACCGGATGACGACGACAGCGACACCTGTCCTGTGGGCGACAAGCCCGGGAGGCACGATTCATGAGTGAGCGAGCTCTTCGCGGTACGCGCCTCGTGGTGACCAGCTACGAGACGGACCGCGGTATCGACCTGGCCCCGCGCCAGGCCGTGGAGTACGCATGCGAGAAGGGGCACCGCTTCGAGATGCCCTTCTCGGTCGAGGCGGAGATCCCGCCGGAGTGGGAGTGCAAGGTCTGCGGAGCCCAGGCACTCCTCGTCGACGGCGACGGCCCTGAGGAGAAGAAGGCCAAGCCCGCGCGTACCCACTGGGACATGCTGATGGAGCGGCGCACCCGTGAGGAGCTCGAAGAGGTCCTCGAGGAGCGCCTGGCGGTTCTGCGCTCGGGGGCGATGAACATCGCGGTTCACCCCCGGGACAGCCGTAAGTCGGCGTAGTCCTGCGGGGCTGGGCCGGGATACAGCGCACACGAAACCGCGGGCGCCGTACGCGAATCGCGTACGGCGCCCGCGGTTTCGTCTGTGCCCGGGGTTTCGTCTGCCCGCGGCCCGCGGTTTCGTACGGCCGCCGGGCTCAGCGGGACAGCGGCGGGCGCTCCTGCTCGTCCCCCGGCCCGGGCCGGTCCTCCCGGATGACCTCGCCCTGCACCACCTTGCCGTCGGGACGGCGGATGCGGGCCTGCTGGAAGGCGTCGCCGAGGCTGCCCGGGGCCGCCGTGCACAGCCTCTTGTCCAGGGCGTTCTCCGCGTACCGGCTCACGGCCTTCTGCACCGGCGGCAGCAGCAGGAGCAGGCCCGCCACGTCGGAGAGCAGGCCGGGGATGATCAGCAGCAGACCACCGAGCATCATCAGGCCGTTGCCGCCGCCGCGCTCCGGTGAACCGCCCCGCTGCAGCGCCTCGTTCAGGCTCTGGAAGGCACGACGGCCGGCCCGTTTGATGACCACGGAGCCGGCCATGAGGCCCGCGACGAGCAGCAGGAACACGGCGAGCCCCCCGGCCGCGCCCGCGACCTGGGCCAGCAGCCAGATCTCCAGCACCAGCCAGGCGGCGATGCCCAGCGGCAGATACCTGCGCAGCCGGGAGCGCCGGGGGCGGGCAGCGGTGTACGGAGAGGTCGGAGCGCCAGTCGTCATGCTCCCAGTGTGCCTGGTGGCAGCTCAGCACGGGATAAGGGGTTGATCGGCCGGGTCCGGCCGGGGACCACGAGGTCCGCCGGAGCCGGCCGGGGACTACGAGGCGCGCTTCTTCTTGCCGGTGAGCTTGGCGACCCGCTCTTCCGCACCCCAGGCGGTGACCCGCCACAGCGCCTCGATGAGGATGTTCTTGCTCATCTTGGAGTCGCCGAGCTCGCGCTCGACGAAGGTGATCGGCACCTCGACCACGTGGTAGCCGGCCTTGACCGCGCGGCGGGCCAGGTCGACCTGGAAGCAGTAGCCCTGGGAGGCGACCTCGTCCAGGCCCAGGCCCTGCAGGGTCTCGCGGCGGAACGCACGGTAGCCGCCGGTGATGTCGCGCAGCGGAAGGGAGAGGGCGAGCCGGGAGTAGAGGCTGCCGCCGCGGGAGATGAACTCGCGGGACTTGGGCCAGTTCACCACGCGGCCGCCGGGCACCCAGCGGGAGCCGAGCACCAGGTCGGCGCTCTTGAGGCCGGTGAGCAGCCGGGGCAGCTCCTCGGGCTGGTGGGAGCCGTCGGCGTCCATCTCGACCAGCACGCCGTAGTCGCGCTCCAGGCCCCAGCGGAAGCCGGCGAGGTAGGCGGCGCCCAGGCCTTCCTTGCCCTTGCGGTGCATCACCTGGACGTGTCCGTCCTCGGCCGCCAGCTCGTCGGCGAGCTTGCCGGTGCCGTCGGGACTGTTGTCGTCCGCGATCAGCACGTGCGCCTCGGGGACGGCCTTGCGCACCCGGCCGACGATGGTCTTGATGTTCTCCGCCTCGTTGTAGGTCGGAATGATCACCAAGGCCGTGCCGAGCGGACCGAAGTGCCTCTCCTGGGCCTTGGCCGCCAGGGTCCCGTCGCCGTCGTTCACTGCTGCCCCTTCTGGTCGTACGCAGGGGTCCACCATAGTGGCCACCGGCGGGTAAGACGCACCGGCTCGTTCCCAGGGTGGTGTCGATTCCGCAAGAGCGGGGTAAGAATCGGCGTTTCGGCACCTTGACGGCGCGCCGGGGCCGCGTTCCCCGCCGCGGCGGATGGGGGCCCGGCGCCCTTCGGGCCGACCTGGGACCCGCTGGCTGCGGATCGACCGAAAGCCGTTGTCTACTGAGCGCACGGGCCCCACCCGGGTCACACCTTGCCGACCGGCTGGAACGTTCCCTCGGCGGCGCGGGCGCTGAGCCTGGCTCCCAGCGACGGTGCCCGGTGCGGCACACCGTCCCTGACCCAGCGGCGCCGCGCCGAGTGCGAACGCTCCCCGGTCGGGCGTCCGGTGGTGGACTCGGCCGAACCTACCGGCCCCCGGCCGTCGACTGTCAACAGCCGCCTGGCCTGCGACGACGTCCCGGACGGGGCCGCCTTCGGGGAGGATGCGCAGGTCGGGCGGCGGCGCGGCGGCGCCTGATCGCCACCGCGCCACCCCCGTAGATCACTCGCCCGGCCGTACGAACACCGTCCGTCCGCCCACCGCGGTGCGCAGACAGACCGGCAGGTCACGACCCGGGGTGAGGTCCGGCAGGCCGGGCGTGCCGGAGCGCGGGTCGGTCGACCAGCGGGCCACCCGGTCGTCGGGGGCCTGGACGACCAGCTCGTCGGTGCGCCAGACCGCGTAGTCGGCGGGCGCGCCCGGCACCAGGACGCCGGCGTCGTCCCGGCCCACGGCCCGCCAGCCGCCGCGCGTGTGCGCCGTGAAGGCGGCCCGGACGGAGACCCGGTGGTGGGGCGTGTGGTGGAACGCGGCGGCCCGGACGGCGCCCCACGGGTCGAGCGGGGTGACCGGGCTGTCGGAGCCGAAGGCGAGGGGCACACCGGCGCGCAGGAGAGCCGCGAAGGGGTTGAGGGTACGGGCACGCCCGGCACCCAGCCGCCGGGCGTACATGCCGTCCTCGCCGCCCCACAGCGCGTCGAAGGCGGGCTGGACGGAGGCGATCAGACCCAGCTCGGCGAAGCCGGCGACGGTCTCGGGGGTGAGCATTTCGGCGTGTTCGACGCGATGCCGGGCGGCACGGATCCGGGCGAGGCCGAGCTTCTCCGCGGCGGCACGCACGCCCTCCACGACGGTGGTCACGGCGGCGTCGCCGATGGCGTGGAAGCCGGCCTGCAGGCCCGCCTCGGTGCAGGCGACGACATGGGCGGCGACGGCCTCGGCGTCCAGGTAGGCGGTGCCGGAGTGGTCGGCGTCGGCGTACGGCTCGTGCAGGCAGGCGGTGTGCGAGCCGAGGGCGCCGTCGGCGAAGAGGTCGCCCGCCGCGCCCACGGCGCCGAGGTCCCGTGCCCGCTCGACGTTCCGTTCGGCCCAGTAGCCGACCACGCGCGGGCCGGGCACCTCGGCGGCGAGCCGCAGCAGGCCGGTGAAGTCCTCCTCGGAGGAGATCTGCGGGCCGCCGCACTCGTGCACCGAGCCGATGCCGAGGGAGGCCGCGTGGGCGAGGGCGGTGCGCTGGGCCTCCGCGCGCTGGGCGGGGGTGATGGCGGCGAGGGCGGCCTCGCGAACGGCGTGATGGGCGTCCCGGGTGAGCGGGGCGTCCTCGCGCGGGACGTCGCCGCCGATCAGGTCCAGCAGGGCGGTGGTGACGACCGCCGAGTGCACGTCGATGCGGGAGAGGTACAGCGGGCGGCCGCCGGTGGCCTGGTCGAGTTCGGCGCGGGTCGGCGGGCGGCCGCCGGGCCAGCGGGCGGCGTCCCAGCCGTGGCCCAGCAGCACGCGGTCGTCCGGGCGGGCGGCGGCGAAGTCGCGGACCAGGGCGAGGGCGGCCGCCAGGGAGGGTGCGCCGGACAGGTCGAGTCCGGTCAGGGCGAGGCCCGTGGCGGTGGTGTGCACATGGGCGTCGGTGAAGGCCGGGGTGACGAGGGCACCGTCGAGGTCGATCACCTCGTCCACGCCCTCGGCGAAGGCGTCGGCGGCGCCCTCCGAGCCGACCCAGGCGACGTGGCCGCGCTCCACCACCATCGCCGTGGCGAAGGGGTCCGCGGGGCTGTGCACCTCTCCTCGGCGCAGGAGGACGGTCTGGGCAGGCTCGGGCTCGGCGGTGCGGTCGCTCATGGCGGACAGTTTCTCCTGCCGCCGGGGCGGAGCCGCACCTGGGGCGTGTCGGAACGCCTCGGTCAGATCCGCGGCGGCCGTGCTTCGTACGGCGTCGACAGGACCACCGTCGTGCGCGTCGACACCCCCGCGAGACCGCGCAGCCTCGCCAGCAGCTCCTCCAGTTCGTGCGGGGTCGCCACCCGGACCTTGAGGATGTAGTTCTCGTCGCCCGCGACGCTGTGGCAGGCCTCGATCTCGGGGACGCCGGCGAGGCGGTCCGCGATGTCGTCGGGGGCGCTGGGGTCGAACGGTTTCACCGAGATGAACGCGGTGAGCGGCAGCCCGACGGCCTCCGGGTCGACCACCGCGGCGTAGCCGCGGATGACGCCACGCTGTTCCAGCCGGCGCACCCGCTGGTGCACGGCCGACGTGGACAGGCCCGTGGCCTTGCCCAGGTCTGTGTAGCTCATCCGCCCGTCCTTGACGAGCAGCTGCACGATCTGTCGGTCCAGCTCCTCCATGGCGCCAAAACCTACAGTGCGCTTGATCTCCTGGGATAGCCGAGAGCGCAGGTCATGGCCGGTTCGATACAAAAAGCACTGCATAGGGCCCGCAGGGCGCACCTGCGCCCGGCATGTGACGAACACCACACACCACGGGCAGGCTCCGTGATGCTCTCGTGATTACCGCCGAGGGCGGGCGGGAAGTGCTTGCTGTGGTCGAGGCCGCAGCGCCGTCACGGCCCAGCCTTAGGGGGAGAATCCCATGCAGAGTGTCCATCGCCCTGGTCGATCCGCGTCCAAGCGGCAGCAGCCGGTCGTCGAGCCCGAGCCGGAGGGCGTCGAACCCGGCGCCCTCGACGACGAACCGGACGCCTACGACACCTTCGAGATGTACCGGGTGATCTGCCCGGACTGCGCCCAGCCGATCGCGCTCCTGGCGGACGAGCAGGTCCTGCCCGAGCACGCGCTGTGCGCCTCGCCGTGGAACCCGTTCGGTCTCACGGTCTGTGCGGGTACGGGCCGTTCGGCCGCCGACGCCCGCCCCGCGGACGAGTCCGTCACGCTGCAGGAGCAGGACACCGCCCTGCTGCTGACGCTCCCCCAGGGTCTGGACTGGCGCAAGCAGCCGTTCTCGCACGTCGGCGGCCCGGGCTCGCGCCCGATGCGCGTGCCGGCGATGCGCCGTCAGGCCGCCTGAGCCGCCTCACCGCGTCCAGTACGTGCCCTGCACCATGGCGCGCAGGCTGCCGTGGTGCAGGATCAGTGCGTCCGGGTCCGCCGGGACGGCGTCCTCCCCGAAGTGCACCTGCCGGTAGGCGATGCGAAGCATGACGATCGCATGGCGCAGGGCGGCGTAGAGGGTGTGGAAGTCCATGTCCCGTGGCGTGTGACCGGTCAGGCGTGCGTAGCGGGCCTCGACGCGGTCCCGGCGCAGGAGCTCCGGCAGTCCGCGCTGTCCTGAGGCGACCGTGAGGTCGTGGAAGAAGCGGTGCAGATAGATGATCCAGCCGAGGTCGACCTCGCGCGGGGCGAGTGCCGCCATCTCCCAGTCCAGGACGGCGACGGGGTCGAAACCGTCGTAGACGATGTTTCCGATGCGCGCGTCGCCCCAGCTGAGGACAGGTGGGCCCACCTCGCGTGGCCACAGCTGCTCCAGCCGGTCGAAGGCGGCCTCGATGAGGGGTGAGCGGGGCAGGCCGTCGACCACCCAGGCGTAGTAGGCGCGTTGGGCGGTCACATGGCGGCGCAGCGCGTCGCCCGGACCGGGCGTGGCGAGGAAGTGGGCCTCGGCGACGGGCACTTGGCCGTGCAGGCGGGCCAGCAGCCCGACCGTCCCGGCCTCCAGGTGCTCGCGTTCGGCGTCGCTCGCCCCGTGCAGCCAACTGCCCTCGTAGGTGTACGGCATGACGTCCGGCGGCACGCGGCCGGCGACCCGTTCCATGACGAAGAACGGCGCCCCCAGCGGGCCCGGGTCCTCCTCCAGCCACAGCACCCGGGGCACGGGCACGTCGGTGTGCTCGGCCACCAGTTGCAGGGTGCGGTACTGCCGGGCCATGTCGTACTCGGGGAAGACGGTGTACGCGGCAGGGTCCGCCGCGAGCCGCAACACACAGGCCCGGCAGGGTGCTTCGGGGTGCTCCAGGTCGAACAGCAGGGTCTCGCTGGACATGCCGTTGGAGGCCGGGACGGTGACACCGGTCGCCCTGGCGCCGGGCAACCGGGTGCCGAGCCAGGCGGTGAGGCGCCGGACGAGTTCCCCCGGGGCCCGGGTGCTGGTACGGGGACGCGGTGCCGTGGCCATGCGGATCCCCTTCCTCAGGGCGCGACCGAGTCGAAACCGGTGAAGCCGCTCGGGTCGTGCCGGCCGAACGAGCCGTGCTCGAAGATGCCGTGACCCGTCTGCCCGTCGAGCCGGAAGCGGGCGGAGTGGTCGGTGACGCCGTAACCGGCCAGGGGGTGCGGCTGGGTCATGTCGTAGGTGCGCCGGTCGGTCCAGCCGGGCCCCCGCCAGGTCCCGTGCTGCCAGTCGTCCGCCGGCGGGTAGCCCGCGCCGAGGGCGAGCGGCGAGGAGGCGAGGATCTCGACGTCAAGCTTGCGCGATTCCCGTGCGTCCCCCAGATGGATGACCGCCCGCCGCGGGTGACGGGTGCCGGGGCGGTAGCCGATCTCGGTCTGCGGCCAGCCCAGCTGGCGGTCGCGCCGGCCGGGGCGGACCTCGGTCGCGTCGTTCAGCAAGCGGTGGCCGTCGGCGTCCTCCTGGGTGATGACCATCAGGAAGCGGTCGTCGAAGCGGACCGGGCACCAGATCCAGTGGAAGCCCTCGGTGGGGTGGTCCGCCGCGAGCCGCCCGCCGTCCTCGCCCGGCAGGGGCCGCACGCCCCAGCTGCGGTCCCGGGTGCCGGTCCAGTCGTCCGCGGTGACCCGGAACTCCGCTCCCCCGGCCCGGACGACACCCTCCGCGGTACCCGCCTGGACGAAGCGGCGGCCCTCCAGGGTGAGCCGGTCGCCGCGGCGCTGGAGGTGGTGCGGCTCCCAGAGGGCGGGGAAGGCGGCCGTCCAGGTGAGGTCGTACGACAGCTGGTCGTCCTCGCAGATCAGGCGCAGTTCCCGGAGCGGCCGCGGGACCTCGATGCGCAGGGGGCCGACGGCGAGCCGCATCCGGTCCTCGCCCAGGGCGTCGGAGGCGCGTACGGCGTGCAGGGTATCCCCCGTGCGCAGGGTGGCGTAGGCGTCGATCACGCCGAGGTTGGGGTAGACGCCGAGGCCGAGGATGAGCAGGGCGCGGCCGGCGTGGTCGAAGACGTGGAAGATGCAGCGGTCGTAGGCGTTCCGGTCGCCGGTCGCCACGTGCTTCATGGACAGCGGTACCTGGTGCACCGGGTACTCGTCGAGCGGTACGGGACGGTCGTCGGCCACGGTCACCCCCTGGGCGATGGTCGGCTGACGGTACGTCAGTTGACCGTAGGAGGCCAGAGCGGGGACCGGATGCGCCTGAACTGACGCTCGATTCCACCGGGTGGTGACCTGTCCGGCCGCTGCCGCGTTGCCCAGGCATGACCGCCTTGCACTCGGCCACCGGGCGTCAGCGCCGGATCTTCGTCCCCCGCCCGGCAGAATCGGTTCCGCCGCCCGTGCCGCAGGACCCGCCCATCTACCGCGATCTCATGCGGACGTGGGCCGACCGGGGCCGGACGCTGCCGGGCCGCCACGATCCGGAGTGGATCAGGCTGGCGGCCCCGACCGTCCTCACCGGGCAGTTCAGCGGCTTTCGGGTCCCGCCACGTGACGGGCGATGACCATGCGCTGGATCTGGTTGGTGCCCTCGACGATCTGCAGGACCTTGGCCTCGCGCATATAGCGCTCGGCCGGGAAGTCGGCGGTGTAGCCGTAGCCGCCGAGTATCTGTACGGCGTCCGTGGTGACCTTCATGGCCGTGTCGGTGCAGTGCAGCTTGGCCATGGCGGCCTGCTTGGCGAACGGCTTGCCGGCGTCGCGCAGCCGGGCGGCGGCGAGGTAGAGCGCGCGGCCCGCCTCGATCTGGGTGGCCATGTCGGCGATCATGAAGCGCAGGCCCTGGAAGTCGCCGATCGGGTGGCCGAACTGCCGGCGCTGGGTGGCGTAGGCGACCGCCTCGTCCAGTGCGGCCTGGGCGAGGCCGATCGCGCAGGCGGCGATGCCGAGCCGCCCGGAGTCGAGGGCGGACAGGGCGATGAAGAAGCCCTGGCCCTCCTCGCCGATCCGCCGGTCGTCACCGACGCGGACACCGTCGAGGTGGACCTGCGCGGTGGGCGAGCCCTTCATGCCCATCTTCTTCTCGGGCAGCGCGCCGCTCAGGCCCGGCGCGTCGCCGGGGACCAGGAAGGCGGTGATCCCGCGCGGGCCCTCCTCGCCGGTGCGGGCCATCACGGTGTAGAAGTCGGCGATGCCGCCGTGCGTGATCCAGGCCTTGGTCCCGTCGATCACCCACTGGTCGCCGTCGCGGACGGCCTTGGTCCGCAGCGAGGCCGCGTCGGAGCCGGAGGACGGCTCGGAGAGGCAGTATGCGCCGAGCAGGCCGCCGCCGAGCATGGCGGGCAGATGCTCGACCTGCTGCTGCTTGGTGCCGTACGTGGCGAGCGCGTAGGAGGCGAGCGTGTGCACGCTGACGCCGAGGCCCACGGTGAGCCGGGCCGCGGCAAGCTCCTCCAGGACCTGGAGGTAGACCTCGTAGGGCTGGTCGCCGCCGCCGTACTCGGCGTCGTACGGCAGGCCGAGCAGGCCCGATTCGGACAGCAGGGTGAAGACCTCGCGCGGGAAGCGGCCCGCGTCCTCCTCCTCGGCGGCCTTCGGCGCGATCTCGCGCTGGGCGATGTCCCGGACGAGGGCGAGCAGATCCCGCGCCTCCTCCGTCGGCAGCTGACGCTCCACCGGCTGCGGGTCGCGGTCGGACATGGCGTCGGTCTCCTCCCTGGTCGGGCACCGGCGGTCTGGCCCTTCGGGTGGGGGCGGCTCCGCCTGGTCGTTCCGTGATGCCGAAGGCGCCCGCTCCCGGGTCTCGGAAGCGGCTGACCAGCGGCTGTGCGCTGTGAGTATGCCCGATCAGCGACCTCCCGTCACCAGTTAACGACCGCTTACTTCAAGAATCCAGCCGGAACCTTGTGTACGGGTCGAACCGCAGGTGAGCCCGGTACGGCACGCCGTCGCGTTCATGCCAATCCTTGTCCCGGCGACACGGCGACAGGGCGACCCTGCGACACGGCGACACAGCGGCCGGGTGGGTCAGGTGTCGCGACGGGCCGGCCGCGGCGCCGGGTAGGCCGGGTCCAGTTCCTCGACCGCGCGCAGGGCGCCGCCGAGCGTCTTCACCAGCAGCTCGCGCATGGTGTCGCGGGAGAGCTCGGGGCGGTCGATCCAGTCCAGGGTCGCGCCCTCGACGCTGCACACCCAGGAGAGCAGGCCCATCCGGGCGAGCGGAGCGATGTCGCTGCGGCCGTACGCCCCTTCGGCGATGGTGGCGATGATCGCCTCGCGGACGCCGTCCCGGATGGCGTGGACCTCGGCGTCGAAGCCGACGCCGCCGCTGACGATGGTGCGGTACGCGGCCTGGTGGTGCTCGGCGTACCGCAGATAGCCGTCGATGGTGCGGTGGACCCGGTCCACGGCGGGCATCTCGAGGCCGTTCGCGGCAAAGGTGACCAGGTCGGCGACGGAGTCCTGGATGATCGCCAGGTAATAGCCCCGCTTGGACTGGAAGTAGTAGTAGATCAGCCCCTTGGCGACATGCGCCTGGCGGGCGATGTCGTCCATGGACAGCGCGTCGTAGGACGTGTCGGCGAACAACGTCCGCCCGATGGCGATGAGTTCGGCGCGACGGGCCACGGAGCGCTCGGTACCGCGCATCCGGGGACGGACGGCGGCACGCTGCGGCGGCATACTCAATTTCGGCCCTGTTCCAGGCGGTCGGCGGGACCTCCGCAGTATGTCAGAACATGCCGCACACGTGAGCGGGCCGACTCAGAGCAGGCCGAGCTGGGTCACGAACATCGCGACGACCGCCACGAGGACCCAGCCCATGACGTGCTCCAGGATCTTCGGGCCGTCTTCCTGGGGGCCGCCGGTGCGGGTGGCGGTGGCCGGGGGTGCGGTCGTGTCCATGCGGCCACCTTGCCACCCGCGACGGCGTCTGCGGTGATGAGCTTGCTCACACGGCCGCGCTCACCAGGTCAGTGCACGCCCACCGCCGCGAGCGCCTTGCGCTGACGCGGGCTCGGGTGGGCCGGGAAGTAGAGGTAGCAGACTCCCCCCGTGCCGGAGACGACCTTGCCTGAGGCGTTGTACCGCTTGGTGCGCAGCCAGATGTTCTCGAACTCCCGGCGCAGATAGACCCGTCGTACCGCGTCGTCGCTCGGCGAGGCCGGGTCGTTGGCGATCACGTCGCCGTCCGCCGTGAAGCCGATCACCGTCATCAGATGGCCGGAGGTGCCGTAGCCGGCGCCGGTCAGTTCGGTCTTCAGGAACGACTGGGACGTTATGGCCGGGATGCCGGCCGCGATCAGCGTCTCCAGGTCGGTCAGCGAGGCGAGCCGCGTGACCACGCCCTGCAGGCCCTCGAAGGTGGCCGCGTAGGCGGCGTTGAACGGCCAGTTGCCGCAGCCCTCGTACTGGTAGTCGTAGGTGAAGCGGGCGGCGTTGTCCACCTGCGGGTCGGCGTAGGAGGGGTCGACCCAGGACAGCTGCCCGGGGGTGAGCCGGCCGCCCCAGTACTCGATGATCATCTGCGAGGATGTGGGGCTGCACCAGGCCTCACCACCGTTGTCGTACTGCGGGTACTGGCCCTTGTGGATCTCCTGGGAGTAGCGCGGTACGGCGAGTTCCTGGGCGAGTCCGGGGGTGGAGGCGGGGACGGTGAAGCGGTCGGGGATGTCGGACCCCATGGCGCCCAGCCGCCACACCGTCGGGGTCAGGTGCGTCCCCGGCCTGCGGTAGAGGGTGAGGCGCAGCCGGTACGAGGTCAGGCGCAGGCCGGTGCTCGCGTCGTCGATGGCGAAGGTGTCGGTCCAGATCGCGCTCTTGCCGTCGGCCTGGCCGTCCACCGAGGTCCGCTTGATGTCCTGGTCACCGGCCGCCCAGCGGCCCATCACGTACCACGGGGTCCCGGTGCCGTCGGAGTACGTGCCCTGGAGCTCCACCTGGATCCAGGTGCCCTCGGGGGTGTGGGCGTTCCAGGAGGAGACGACCTCGGTGGCGGGGACGGTGAGCCGGTGGAGCGGGGAGGTCCAGGTGGCGTACTCCCAGGTGGTGGTCGTACCGGTGTGCGGGTCGGCGTAGTCGGTGCGGCCGGCGGGGGCGCCGATCACGACGCCGGGGCGGGCGCCGGCGACGGCCCGGACTCCCTGGGCGGCGCCGAGGCGCCACTCGCGGTACGTGGTCCAGGCGTGGTAGTCGATCGGGCGGGCCTGCGCCTGGCCGGGGTCGTCGGCGTCGGTGGCGAGCCGTGGCGCGGCGGCGGCAGCGGGGGCCGTTCCGCCGGCCACCGCCACGGCGACGGCTGCGGTGAGGACGGTTCTGCGGGACGGCTGTTGGGCTCTGCTCATGGGCGCGATTACCCCCAGGTGTCCGGTGATCCGGTGCGGTTTGTGCGCCAACTATGGAGCAGGCCGCATGGGCCTGCCAGCACTTCGGCGCATGCGGCGCCATCAATATTGGTCTCAGCCACTGGAACGGCAGAGTGGAGCCCTTGTGAGCTGCTGAGCGGCGCTGTCGGCGGGCCGGGGGTGGGGGCGGGCGCCTGGCACCTCGAAGGCCGACCTCCGAGGCCGTCGGGCTGTGGTCATATGCGGCTCCGCCCCGTGGGAGCGCCCGGCCCACCGCCGGCCCGCAGCCGCGCGACTCCCCGCAGCCACCCGAGCCGGACGCCTCCTGACTTCGGCGCGCGTCGGTCAGACGAGATCCATCGCCGCGACCTCGTCGGGCCGGCCATAGCTGATCGGCCCCTGGAAGCGGCGGCGGGCGGTGGCGAACCACCACACCGTCGCCACGACCAGGACGGCGGCGAGCGCGATCGGCGCGTAGTTGAAGGAGTCGACGGTGATCGGTGAGGCCTGCGGCAGCATGAACAGGACGCTGCTGAGCACGATCCAGATCACCGCGAGCCAGCCGACCGGCCGGCCCCAGCGCCCCAGGTGCCAGGGCCCGGGCTGGAACGCGTCACCGAGCCGCAGCCGCAGGAAGATCGGCACGGCGTAGGCGAGGAAGAGACCGACCACGTTGACACTGACGATCGCGGTGAAGGCGGTGTGCGACCACCAGCCGGGCAGGACCAGGGCCAGCGAGCAGACCACCGCGAGCCACACCGCCTTCACGGGCGTACGGGTGCGCGGCGAGACCGAGTGCCACCAGCGGGAGCCGGGCATGGCGCCGTCGCGGGAGAAGGCGAAGATCTGCCGGGTGTTGCTGGTGAGGTTGGCGAGACCGCAGAAGAGCATCGCGCCGATGACGATGAGGAGCATGACCTTGGCGGCGCCGAGGCCGAGGCCGTCGATGAGAATCTGGACGGGTGGCGCATCCGAACCGGCCACCTTGGCGTAGTCGCCAATGCTGTAGACCAGTGCCAGCATCAGGATCAGACCGGTGATGGCCGAATAGCCGATGGCGCGGGTGATCCCCCTGGGCGCGTTGACCGTCGCGTGGACCGTTTCCTCGGACATGTGGAAGCTGCCGTCGAACCCGGTGAACGTCCAGCTGGTCACCAGCAGGCCGAGCATGCCGCCGTAAAGTCCGTTCGTGAAGCCGGTGTTGTTCTCGAAATGCGTCACGAACGACGCCGGCTGATGGTGATCGGGCATCACTATGAGTGCGCCCACGATCACGACGAGTCCGATCAGCAGCCACCACACGGAAATGCGGTTCAGTACGGCGACGAGCTGCACGGTGTAGGTGTTGGCGAGGCCCTGCACGACGATGATCAGGGCCGTGATCAGCACCGTCTGGTGCGCGGTCGCCCGGTAGGAGGGCCACTGGAGCTGGACGAAGGCCTGGATGAACGTGGCCGCCGCATAGCCGGTGGCCGCGGTGCCGCCGATCTGGCCAACGAAGTTCAGCCAGCCGGTGAACCAGGACCAGGCCCCCTTGTGCCGCTTTGCAAGTTTACCGGCGGAGAAATACAGGGCACCGCTGGTCGGGTAGGCCGAGGCGACTTCCGCCATGGCCGCCCCGATGAGCAGCACCATGACGCACACCCCGATCCAGCCGAACACGAGAATGCGCGGGCCGCCCGCGTTCATACCGAATCCGAAGGACGAGAAAATACCCGAGAGGATATTGATGATGGTGAAGGAGATCGCGAAATTGTCGAACGCCTGGAAGCGCCGGGTGAGTTTCCGCGGATATCCCATCGCGTGCAGGGTCGCGTCGTCGTCGAGCACGACCGGGTCTTCTCCCCCGCGGGCCTTCGCCCATGGAGTCGACATCCGTTCCGACACAGATCGGCCTTTCTCTCGGTGGGGTGGAAAAAGGGGACGAACGGCGGTCAGTCGGGCCGCGGGACGGGCAGTCCGCAGGCACGCCGGGCCCGGGAGAGCTGCTCGGCCGGATCGCCGAAGGCGCTCCAGGGCATGCGCGAGGCGTACGGGCCCATCGCCGTGAACACCGCCCGGGCCTCGAACTCGCGCCGGCCCATGATCAGCGCGTGCGCGAGGTAGGCCAGGTCGAGCACCGGGGTGAAACGGTAACGGCCCACCGCGGGCAGCCAGTTCTGGTAGATCGCCAGCGCGGTGGAGCGCCACTGCGGCTGTTCCCAGACGCGGTCGGCGAGCAGCTGGGTCGGGTTGTAGCTCTCCACCAGCGCCACCAGGGGCAGCAGCCGGAGGGCGGAGTCGGCGGGCGCCCGCTGGCTGAGGAAGGCGGCCACGTCCCAGGCCGCGTTGACCGAGCCGCCGTACCGCGTGAAGAAGAAGGAGAGGAAGCGGTGGTGGCCCTCGCGGTGCCAGGGGTCCAGCGACAGGACGTGCGCGAACAGCCGCCAGGGGCCGGGCGGGGCGGTGAGCAGGCCCTGCGGGGCCGGGTCGCGCAACCGGTGCAGCCGGGCCATGGCGAGCCTGGCGACCCAGGGGGTGGGGTCCTCGGGTGCCAGGGCGGCGGCGCGGTCGCAGGCGGTCAGCGCGATCCGTTCCAGCGCTTCGGCGCGTTCGTCGCGGGCATCGGCGGCCCGCAGCGCGCGCTGCACCGCGACCCGGGCCCACATCAGCGCGGACTCGGGCGTCGGCTCCTCGGCGAGCCATCGCTCGACCAGATCGGTGCCGGCCGCCTCGGAGGCGAGGACCAGCGAGCGATGGGCGCGCAGGGCGAAGTCGGTGCGCGTTTCGGCGAGGGCCTCGTACGCGTGTCGATAACGTCCCGCACGCACATCGACGCATACGCCCGCCAGGACACGGTCGTCGGCCGCCGGGTGCCACACATAGTGCCCTTCGAATAACTCCGCGGCCATGTCCCCCTGCCAGTACCCGTACGGCGCACAGCGGTTGCGCTGATGGCACCCTACTCAGCGGCGGTCACACCCGGAACGCCTAATTCGACATATCGGTCAGGGGATTCGCGAATGTTTATCGGGGGCCCTTGACTGGCCGCCAGCCGATGATTCAAAACGCGACTACCACTACACTGTTGCTGCACAGTTCCGGAAAACCGCCCACACCCGCCCACCCCGGGGGACCCCCATGCGCGACCTCGCCGCCCGGCTGCGCGGGCTTCCCCCCTCCCTCGGGCCGGTCCGGCTGATCGGGATCGACGGGCACGCCGGCTCGGGAAAGTCCACCTTCGCCGGGCAGGTGGCCGCCGCACTCGGCGGGGCTCCGGTGCTGCACCTCGACGACATCGCCAGCCACGAGCAGCTCTTCGAGTGGACCGGTCGGCTCATGACCCAGGTGATCCGCCCGTTCGCCCGCGGCGAGAGCGCCTCCTACCTGCCGTACGACTGGGTCGCCCGCGGCTTCGGCGCGCCGCGTCTGCTGCCGGCCGCACCGGTGGTCCTCGTCGAGGGGGTCGGCGCCGGCCGCCGGGCGCTACGGCCGCACCTGGCCCTGCTGCTGTGGATGGAGCTGCCGCGGGAGGCGTCCTGGGCGCGCGGTCGGCTGCGGGACGGGGCGGAGCAGCGGGAGTTCTGGGAGGGCTGGATCGAGGCGGAGCGCGTGCACTTCACCGCGGACCCTTCGCGCCCCCATGCCGATCTTCTGGTGCTGCAGACGCAGAAGGGGTATGAGGTGCTGCCGGGCCCTGGGGAAACTCGTGGACCGGACCAAGGTGTGACCCAGAGTGACGAATCGTCCGCGTTGTGGTGAAGTTGTGAAGACCCTTGCGGGGGAACTTCTCCGAGTGCCCCAACTCCGCTTGACCGGGGGGCCGTACAGGTCTTACGTTCTCAATGAGCGGTCATTCGGGACCGCCCACAGACGCGAAGCCCCCGGTTGTTCCCCCGTGACCGGGGGCTTCGTTCTGCCCGTCGGCCTTTTTCCGGGCGCCCCGCGCACCGATCCGGTCACCCTCGGTCACCGATCCGTGTGCGCCCCGTCTGCTCCCACCTCGTCAAACGGCCGG
Source organism: Streptomyces sp. NPDC001852 (assembly GCF_042891825.1). Lineage (NCBI taxonomy): Bacteria > Bacillati > Actinomycetota > Actinomycetes > Kitasatosporales > Streptomycetaceae > Streptomyces > Streptomyces sp. NPDC001852. Next base: position 426,145 of record NZ_JBIATN010000004.1, on the reverse strand, counting down.
TGCGGCACCCTTCGGCACGCGGTCACCGCGCGGGTACGATGCCCTCGGTGCGGCCTTCGAGGCTGCCTCGCGCACCGGTAACTCCGGTCCGCGGCACAGCGGTTCGACTGCGGCGGCCGTCGGGTCACTGCCCGGTGGTGAACCACGGGGGCACGGTCTGTGGGGGGACGGGATGGACTTCGGCACGCAGGGCCCCGAGGCCCCGGCCGACCTGGCCTGGCTGCGGGGTGTGGACGCCTACACGATGGGCGCCTATCCGCAGGCGGAGGAGGAGTTCCGCGCCGCGGTGCGGATGGACCCCGGAATGGCCGACGGCTGGTTAGGGCTGCACGCGCTCCGCGTCGACACGACGACCTCGCTGCTCAGGATGTTCCGGCACCGCGACCGCTTCGGCGAACAGCGCGCCCGGCACCGCAGAACGCTCAACTCCTGGTACTGGCTGGGCTGGTGGGTGCAGCCGGTGCTGGAGAGCCCGCGCGACCTGCTGCTCGCGCACGCCTCGCACTGGCTGGACGGCCGGCACGTGCCCGAGCTGGACCGGGCCCTCGCCGGACTGCCCCCGGTCGACACCGACCCCCAGGTCCGCTTCCTGCACGCCTGCCGCGCCTATCTGGTCAAGGACTGGGAGCAGCTGGTACGGCACACCGACCCGCTGCTGGACGACCCCATGCTCGGCATCGAGGCGGGCCTGTTCGGCGGCATGGCCCGGGTCCGGCTGGAGATGTACGGCCAGGCCGAGCCGCTGCTGTCGGCGGCGCTGATGCGCTGCCGCAGCGAGCAGCCGCAGCGCAAGGAGCTGCGCTACTGGCTGGCGCGGGCGCACGAGGGCACGGGACGCTCGGCGGCGGCGCTCCCCTTGTACCGGGCCGTCCACCGCGTGGACCCGGCCTTCATGGACACCGCGGCACGGCTCGCGGCGATCGCCGAGGGCGACGGGTACGACGACTGCGCCGACCTGGCCGCGATCACCCTGACCGGTGCCGGGCAGGACAGCGTGGACGGGCCCGACGGCTTCGATCCGCTGTTCGGCACCGAGGGCCGTGATCTGCGGCTGCCGGAGCCGGATCTGCCGACGGGGCCCCTGCCGTCGGTGACCGATCCGGCGGTACGGGTGAAGACCGGTGTCTCCTCCTCCCCCATTCCGGCCGGTCCGACCGACCCCGCCCTGCTCGAGGAGGCGCTTGCCGAGCTCGAGCGCATGGTGGGGCTGGAGCCGGTGAAACGCCAGGTCAAAGCGTTGTCCGCGCAGCTGAACATGGCTCGGCTGCGGGCCGGGCAGGGGCTGCCCGTGCAGCCGCCGAAACGGCACTTCGTCTTCTCCGGGCCGTCGGGGACCGGGAAGACCACCGTGGCCCGCATCCTGGGGCGGGTGTTCTACGCCCTCGGCCTGCTCGGCGGGGATCACCTGGTGGAGGCCCAGCGGGCCGATCTGGTCGGCGAGTACCTCGGGCAGACGGCCGTGAAGGCCAACGAGCTGATCGACTCCGCGATCGGCGGGGTGCTGTTCGTGGACGAGGCGTACTCGCTGTCCAACTCGGGGTACGGCAAGGGGGACGCGTACGGCGACGAGGCCCTGCAGGTGCTCCTGAAGCGGGCCGAGGACAACCGTGACCACCTGGTGGTGATCCTCGCCGGCTATCCCGAGGGCATGGATCGCCTGCTCGCCGCGAACCCCGGGCTGTCCTCCCGTTTCACGACCCGGGTCGACTTCCCCTCCTACCGGCCGCAGGAACTCACCGAGATCGGGAAGGTGCTGGCCGCGGAGAACGGGGACGTGTGGGACGAGGAGGCGCAGGACGAGCTGCGCTCGATCGCCGGGCACGTGGTCGAGCAGGGGTGGATCGACGAGCTGGGCAACGGCCGGTTCCTGCGGACGCTGTACGAGAAGAGCTGCGCGTACCGGGATCTCCGGCTGTCCACGTACGCGGGGTCGCTGTCCCGGGAGGACCTGGCCACGCTTCGGTTGCCGGACTTGATGCAGGCGTACGGGGAGGTGCTGTCGGGCCGGGGGCCACAGGATCCGTCGGCCATGTAGGTGCGGTCGGCCGGGGCAGGGGGGCGCCTGCCCGCGCCGGTGGGGTGGCGCCCCGAAGGGGCACGGGGAACTGCGCGGGTGACCCACCACCAGTGCCACAGCCGCGCAGCTCCCCCCACCACCACCCGAGCTAGGACGCGAGCACCTGCTCGGGCTCCCCGCTCGCCCGTGGCTCCGGCATCTCCCGGTGCGCCGGATCCGTCACCTCGCCCACCAGCAGCTCCAGCGCGTCCTCCAGGGCCACCAGACCCAGCACCTTGCCGGAGGCATCGGCGACCTGAGCCAGGTGGGTGGCCGCCCGCCGCATGACGGTCAGCGCGTCGTCGAGCGGCAGCTCGGCCCGCAGGGTGGCCATCCGGCGCCAGATCTGCTGCGGGACGGCACGGTCGGAGTCCTCCAGGTCCAGGACGTCCTTGACGTGGACGTATCCCATGAAGGGACCCGTGTCCGACGCGGCGATCGGGAAGCGGGAGTACCCCGTGCGGGCCGTCAGCTCGACGATCTCGCCCGGGGTGACCGACGGGGCCACCGTGACCAGGGACTCCCGGCGCAGCAGGACGTCGGTCACCGGGCGCGAGCCCAGTTCCAGGGCATCCTCCAGGCGTTCCCGCTCCTCGGGGTCGAGCAGCCCCGCCTGGCCGGAGTCCTCCAGCAGGCGGTTGAGCTGCTCGCTGGTGACGACCGCCTCGACCTCGTCCTTGGGCTCGACCCGGAAGAGCCGCAGGATGCCGTGGGCGCAAGCGCCGAGGGTCACGGTGATGGGCCTGCACAGGCGGGCGAAGTAGACCAGACCGGGGCTCAGCCACAGCGCCGCCTTCTCGGGGGCCGCCATCGCCAGGTTCTTCGGCACCATCTCGCCGATGACCAGGTGGAAGAAGACCACCGCGGCGAGCGCGATGACATAGCCCAGCGGGTGGACCATGCCGTCGGGGAGGTGGACGGCCGCGAACACCGGCTCCAGCAGATGCGCCACCGTCGGCTCGGCCACCGCGCCCAGCGTCAGCGAGCAGACGGTGATGCCGAACTGGGCCGCGGCCATCATCTGCGGCAGCCGCTGAAGGCCGTAGAGGACCTGACGGGCCCGCGCCGTACCCAGCGGTTCGATCTGGCTGCGGCGCACGGAGACGAGCGCGAACTCGGCGCCGACGAAGAAGCCGTTGGCGAGCACGAGCAGCGCGGCGAAGATCAGTTGGAGGACGCTCATCGCGCGGCCTCCATCACGTTCACCGCGGGGGCCGTCCTGACCAGGCGGACCCGCTCGGCGCGGTAGTGGCCGACCTGGCGGACCGAGAGCCGCCAGCCGGGCAGTTCGGCCCGGTCACCGGGTGCCGGGATACGGCCGAGCAGGTCGGCGACCAGTCCGGCGACCGTCTCGTACGGGCCCTCGGGCACGTCGAGGCCTATGCGCTGGAGGATGTCGACGCGGCAGCTGCCGTCGGCGTCCCAGGCGGGCCGGCCGTCCTCCGGCGGGGCGGGGGCCAGCTCGGGCATGTCCTTGGCGTCGTGCTCGTCGCGGACCTCGCCGACGAGCTCCTCGACGATGTCCTCCAGGGTGACCACGCCCGCCGTGCCGCCGTACTCGTCGACGACGACCGCGATGGGCTGTTCGGAGCGCAGCCGGGCGAGCAGGGGCTGGACCGGCAGGGTCTCCGGGACCAGCAGCGCCTTGCGGGCGATCCGGCGCACCGGGGTGCGCAGCCTGTCGTGCACGGGGACCGCGAGGGCGTCCTTCAGATGGGCCATGCCCACGATCTCGTCGATCTTCTCCCGGTAGACGGGGAAGCGGGACAGGCCGGTGGCCCGGGTGAGGTTGACGACGTCCTCGGCGGTGGCCGTGTCCTGGAGGGCGCTGACCTTCACGCGCGGGGTCATGACGTGCTGCGCGGTCAGCTCGCCCAGGGACAGGGTGCGCACGAACAGGTCGGCCGTGTCCTGCTCCAGGGCGCCGGCCTGCGCGGAGTGCCGGGCCAGGGAGACGAGTTCGCCCGGGGTGCGGGCGGAGGCCAGTTCCTCGGCGGGTTCGACGCCGAGGGCCCGCACCAGGCGGTTGGCGACGGTGTTGAGCGCGGCGATCACCGGGCGGAACAGGCGGGAGAAGTGGTGTTGCGGGCCTGCCACGAACCGGGCGACCGGCAGCGGCTTGGACACCGCCCAGTTCTTGGGCACGAGCTCGCCGATCACCATCTGGATCGCGGAGGCCAGCAGCATGCCGACGACCACGGCGACGCCCGAGACGGCGCCGTCGGGAATGCCGGTCGCGGCGAACGGGCCGCGCAGCAGCCGGGCCAGGGCCGGTTCGGCGAGCATGCCGACGACCAGGGAGGTGATGGTGATGCCGAGCTGGGTGCCGGAGAGCTGGAAGGACAGCTCCTTGAGCGACTCGGCCACTCTACGGGCCCGTCGGTCGCCCTCGGCGGCCGCCTTCTCGGCGTCGGTCGCCTCGACGGTCACCAGGCCGAACTCGGCCGCCACGAAGAAGCCGTTGGCGAGGATCAGCAGGAAAGCCGCTCCCAGGAGCAGCAGGGAGATGGTCACGCTGCCACCGCCTTCCCGGTATGTCGGGTCGGGGCGGCGCAGGTACTACAGGACGATCCGTCCATCGCTGGAGGGAGTCACTCCTCGGGTAGCAGGAACCCCTGTGCACCGGGCGGTGTCCAGGGGCGGAGGCGCAGCGAAAGGGCCTCCGCCACCAGATTAATCAAGACATGGGCCACTCGGGCAGGGTGGGCGACCCCGAGTCAGCCCCGATCCGTCCCCGAGGCCGCCCTGATCTGCCTCGAGTCCGCCCCCGATCCGCCCCGGCTCAGCCGTCGCCTTCCACCGGATGGGCCGCGGCACGGGCCTCGGCGAGGGCCCGCAGGGCCTGCGCGTCGGCGATGGCGCGCTGCTTGGCGAGGCCCGGCTGGATGCCGAGCGCGGGCAGGCTGGTGCCGTCGCTGAGGTTGAGGAACACCCAGGGATCCCCCGGCCGGAGGTTCACCTGGACGATCTCCGCCCACTCCAGGCGCCGACTGCCGGCGATGTTGACCACGGTGACGCCGGACTCGTCGGCGACGACCTTCACCCGGGCCAGCCGGGCCAGCACCCAGAAGATCAGCGCCCCGGTGACGACGAAGCTCGCCCGCTCCGCCGGGCCGAGCTGCTCCAGCAGCATCGCGACCCCGGAGATGGTCAGGAAGATCGCGACACCGGCGGTGAGCAGGATCACTCGGGTGTGGCCCGGCCGGAAGGTGACGGGAAGGGCGGGAGGGACAGGGGTGGTGGACATCTCGGTGCGCACCCCTTACAGGCGGCAGGCGTGGATGGCCGTGGTGAGGATGGCGCGGGCGCCGATGGCGTAGAGGTCGTCCATGATCCGCTGCGCCTCCTTGGCGGGGACCATGGCGCGCACCGCCACCCAGCCCTCGTTGTGCAGCGGGGAGACGGTCGGGGACTCCAGGCCGGGGGTGAGCGCGACGGCCTTCTCCAGCTGCTCGACGCGGCAGTCGTAGTCCATCATCACGTACGTCCGCGCGACCAGGACGCCCTGCAGGCGGCGCAGGAACTGCTGGACCTTCGGTTCCTCGCCGTCGGTGCCGGTGCGGCGAATGACAATGGCCTCGGACTTCATGATCGGCTCGCCGAAGACCTCCAGGCCGGCGTTGCGCAGGCTGGTGCCGGTCTCCACGACGTCGGCGATGACCTCGGCGACGCCCAGCTCGATGGCGGTCTCCACGGCGCCGTCGAGGTGGACGACGGAGGCGTCGACGCCGGCGTCCGCGAGGTGCCCGGCGACGATGCCCTCGTAGGAGGTGGCGACCGTCTTGCCCTTGAGGTCCTCGATGCCGTTCGCGGTGCCCGGCTTGGCGGCGAAGCGGAAGGTGGAGCGGGCGAAGCCGAGCGGCAGGATCTCCTCGGCGTCGGCGCCGGAGTCGATCAGCAGGTCGCGGCCGGTGATGCCCATGTCGAGGCGGCCGGAGGCAACGTAGATCGCGATGTCGCGGGGGCGGAGGTAGAAGAACTCGACCTCGTTCTCCGGGTCGACGATCCGCAGCTCCTTGGACTCGCGGCGCTGCTGGTAGCCGGCCTCATGCAGCATCTCCGCCGCAGGGCCGGACAGTGAACCCTTGTTGGGGACGGCGATGCGCAGCATGAGGTCGGCTTCCTTTGCGTGAAGGGGTTTTCTACGGCTCTTGCAGCAGGCGGGTCACAGGTGGGCGTAGACGTCGTCCAGGGAGATCCCGCGGGCGACCATCATCACCTGGACGTGGTACAGCAGCTGGGAGATCTCCTCGGCGGCCGCCTCCTTGCCCTCGTACTCGGCGGCCATCCAGACCTCGGCGGCCTCTTCGACGACCTTCTTGCCGATGGCATGGACCCCCTTGCCGACCAGCTCTGCGGTGCGGGAGGTGGCGGGGTCGCCGTGGGCGGCCTTCTGCTGGAGCTCGGTGAAGAGCTCCTCGAACGTCTTCTTGGACATGGTGGTGCTTACCCTACGCGGTCCACCCGGTGCCTCAGTGCCAGGGTTCGGATACTGAGCGGAGCGTCGCCGCGGTCGCGAGCGCCGCGGTCACCGCCTCGTGGCCCTTGTCCTCGTTCGAGCCCTCCAGGCCGGCCCGGTCCAGGGCCTGCTCCTCGGTGTCACAGGTGAGCACGCCGAAGCCGACGGGCACGCCGGTCTCGATGCTGACCTGGGTGAGGCCCTGGGTGACGCCCTGGCACACGTAGTCGAAGTGGGGGGTGCCGCCGCGGATGACGACACCGAGGGCGACCACGGCGTCGTAACCGCGACCGGCCAGCACCTTGGCAGCGACCGGGAGTTCGAAGCTGCCCGGGACCCGGATCAGGGTCGGCTCGTCGATCCCCAGTTCGTGCAGGGCGCGCAGCGCGCCGTTCACCAGACCGTCCATCACCTTCTCGTGCCACTGTGCCGCGATGACGGCGACCCTCAGGTCACTCGCGTTGCGTACGGACAGCTCCGGTGCACCCTTGCCGCTCACGTGTCTCCTCAGTGCTTTCTTGCTTACTGGTCGTTGCAGGCCGCCACGGCGGGCGTGTCCAGCCAGGGCAGGTCGTGCCCCATACGGTCGCGCTTGGTGCGCAGGTAGTGCAGGTTGTGCTCGCCGGCCTGGACGGGCATCGGCTCGCGGCCGGTGACCTTCAGGCCGTGGCGCTCCAGCGCGTCCGTCTTGTCCGGGTTGTTGGTCATCAGCCGGACGCTGCGCACGCCGAGGTCGGCGAGGATCCGGGCGCCGGCGCCGTAGTCGCGGGCGTCGGCGGGCAGGCCGAGTTCGAGGTTGGCGTCCAGGGTGTCGCGGCCGCGCTCCTGCAGCTCGTACGCCCGGAGCTTGGACAGCAGCCCGATGCCGCGTCCCTCGTGGCCGCGCAGGTAGACCACGACTCCCCAGCCCTCCTGCTGGATGCGCTGCAGGGCGGTGTCCAGCTGGGGGCCGCAGTCGCAGCGCAGGGAGCCGAAGACGTCTCCGGTGAGGCATTCGGAGTGGACGCGGACCAGGACGTCCTCGCCGTCGCCGATCTCGCCGTGGACGAGGGCGACGTGTTCGACGCCGTCGGCGGTGGAGCGGTAGCCGTAGGCGGTGAAGGTGCCGTGCCGGGTGGGCAGGCGGGTCTCGGCCTCGCGGCGGACGGTGGGCTCGCTGCTGCGGCGGTAGGCGATCAGGTCCTCGATGGAGATGATCGTCAGGCCGTGCTTGCGGGCGAACGGGATCAGCTCGGGCAGGCGGAGCATACGGCCGTCCTCGCCGGCGATCTCCACGATGGCGCCGGCCGGGCGCAGGCCCGCGAGCCGGGCGAGGTCGACGGCGGCCTCGGTGTGGCCGTTGCGGGCGAGGACGCCGCCGGGCTTGGCGCGCAGCGGGAAGATGTGGCCGGGGCGGACGAAGTCCGTCGGCTCCGCCGTGCCGCTCGCGAGGAGCTGAAGGGTCGTCGCTCGGTCGAAGGCCGAGATGCCGGTGCTCACACCGTGAGCGGCGGAGGCGTCCACGGAGATGGTGAACGCGGTCTTCATCGACTCGGTGTTGTCCTGGACCATCTGCGGCAGCCGCAGCCGGTCCAGTTCCTCGCCCTCCATGGGGGCGCAGATGAGTCCCCGGCACTCGCTCATCATGAAGGCGACGATCTCGGGGGTCGCCTTCTCGGCGGCGATGACGAGGTCGCCCTCGTTCTCCCGGTCCTCGTCGTCCACGACGACGACGGGGCGGCCTGCCGCTATGTCGGCGATGGCCTGCTCGACGGGGTCGAGCCCGAAGCTCTCGAGGGCGTCCGTGGCGTACAGGGGCAGTGCCGAGGTCATGCCGGGGCTCCTTCCAGGACGGGCTGCGGGCTCCGGCGGGAGCGCAGCCACCAGTCGCGCATGCCCCACAGGACGAGTGCGCCGTAGATGACGTAGACGAAACCGGAGAAGGCGTAGCCGTTGGCGAAGTTGAGGGGGACGCCGACGAGGTCGACCAGCAGCCAGGCGATCCAGAACTCGACCATGCCCTTGGCCTGGGCGTACATGGCGACGACGGTGCCGACGAAGATGTAGGCGTCCGGCCAGGGGTCCCAGGACAGCGACGGGTAGGCCGTGAAGAGCAGGGCCACCGCGACCGTGCCGGCGGCGGCCGCGCCGAGCATCGCCGCGCGCTCGCGCCAGGTGGCGAACCGGGGGACGATGTGCCCGTCACCACCGTCTTCGGCTCGGCCCTTGTTTCGGTTCCACTGCCACCAGCCGTACAGGGCGACCGCCATGACGACGACCTGCTTGCCGGCGCTGCCGGCCAGGTGGCCGTAGAAGGCGATGAACAGGACGAGACCGGAGAGGAACTGCACGGGCCAGGTCATCAGCGAGCGGCGCCAGCCGAGGACGAGGGTGATCAGGCCGAGGATGTTGCCGGTCATGTCCGACCAGATGATGCGCTGTCCGAAGAGGGTGAACGCCTCTGAGTTCAGCCAGTTCACTTGCCGGCTCCCTGGACACGGTCGCCGAGGAGCCGCTCGACGTACTTGGCGACGACGTCGACCTCGAGGTTGACCGGGTCGCCGGGCTGCTTCACGCCGAGCGTGGTCAGGCCGAGGGTGGTCGGGATGAGGCTGACGGTGAAGTGGTCGGGGCCGGCGTCCACGACCGTGAGGCTGATGCCGTCGACGGTGATGGAGCCCTTCTCGACGACGTAGCGGGAGAGGTCGGCCGGGAGGGAGATCTTCACGATCTCCCAGTTCTCGGAGGGCTTGCGCGCCAGCACCTCGCCGGTGCCGTCGACATGGCCCTGCACGATGTGGCCGCCGAGACGCGCGCCCACGGCCATGGGGCGTTCGAGGTTGACGCGGGAGCCGACGGTGAGGGCACCGAGGCTGGAACGCTTCAGGGTCTCCGCCATCACGTCGGCGGTGAACTCGTCGCCCTCGTGCTCCACGACGGTGAGACAGACCCCGTTCACGGCGATGGAGTCGCCGTGCTGCGCGCCCTCGGTCACGACGGGTCCGCGGAGCCGGAAGCGGGAGGCGTCGCCGAGGTTCTCGACGGCGGTGACCTCACCCAGCTCTTCGACGATTCCGGTGAACACTTCCCGGGTCCTCCTGCCTCTTCGGGCACGGACTCCGGGGCCTGTCGATGACGACAGAATGTACGGGTGAGCACGCCGGGGCGACGCCGAAAGAGGCTCGCCCGCGCACGGACAAGCCCAGATACGGCGACGCGCACAGGTAGATGTGCCCGCCCGCCGCGCACTGCCTCCCATCCGGACTTTAACCGTCGGTCCAGGAATTTCACCTGGTCAACCGGCCGCTGGAAGCGGCCGGGTCGCGGACTGTAACCGCCGGTTCGGACTTTCACCGACCCCGGAGTGCGCTGCTTCTGGTACAGGGCCAGTGTGCCACGCCGGGCGGCACTCCAGACAGGCGGAGGGTGTGGGTTCCCTCACAGCGCGTGCCGTCACCCTTGCGCGGTGCGGTCGATCCGCACAACTGCCGGAGACCGGGGGCGGATTGACCTTTGATCCGGACCGTTGACCACTCTGGTCTAGTCCTTTTATGGTGCGGGCGGGTCCGGTGGCGGTGACGACGGCCCTTGCCCGCCGCCGGGCCGTCCGAACGCCGCCGAGCGTCTGGCAGGCTGAGGCGCATGACGCCAGCGCCGCCCGCCGACGAGTTCGAGTCCCACCGGCCCCGCCTGTTCGGCCTGGCCTACCGCCTGCTGGGCTCCGCCCACGAGGCGGAGGACGCGGTGCAGGACGCGTATCTGCGGTTCAGCGGCGCCGACCGGGCGGCGATCGAACACCCGGGGGCATGGCTCGCCAAGGCCGTCACCAACCTCTGCCTGACCCGGCTGACCTCGGCCCGGGCGCGGCGCGAGGAGTACCCCGGGACCTGGCTGCCCGAGCCGGTGCTCACCTCCGACGGAACGCTCGGTCCGCTGGAGTCCGCGGAGCGGCGCGAGCAGGTCTCCATGGCCCTGCTTGTCCTGCTGGAGCGGCTGACGCCGACCGAGCGGGCGGTGTACGTGCTGCGCGAGGCGTTCGGTTACGCCCACCGGGAGATCGCGGACGTGCTGGGCCTGGGCGAGGCCAACTGCCGTCAGCTGTACCGGCGGTCGGTTGCCCGGGTCGCGGCGCCGGAGGGGCGCTTCGAGCCGGCGCCGGAGCGGCAGGAGGAGCTGCTCAGGTCCTTCCTGACGGCGGCCCGCGAGGGTGATCTGGCCCGTCTGGAGAAGATGCTCGCGGCGGACGTCACCTACTGGGGCGACGGCGGCGGCAAGGTGTCCGCGGCCCGGCGGCCGGTCGAGGGACGCGACAAGGTCGTGCGCTTCCTGGTGGGCGGGGCCGAGCGGTTCACGGGCGGCCTGGACATCGCGGTGGCGGAGGTCAACGGCGCGAGCGCGCTGGTCGCGTGGGCGGGCGACGTGCTCGCCGGGGTGGCGTCCTTCGAGCTGCGGGACGGGCTGATCACCCATGTGCGAACGGTGATGAACCCGGACAAGCTTGCCTACATGCGACGGCAGCTGACGCGGTCGTAGCCGAGCCGTCCCGGGGCTTGTCACATTCCACGGGGGCTGCGTGGTCCCAGCCGACGAAGGTGTTCCGACCCGGGGCACCCGGAGTCCGAAGGGACAGCAACAGCATGACCACGATCCTGGTGACCGGCGGGACCGGCACGCTCGGCCGGTGTGTGACTCAGCGGCTGCGGACGGAGGGGCACGAGGTGCGGGTGCTCAGCCGGCACACGGAGCCGTACGCCGTCGATCTGCGCGTGGGCGGGAGCGCTCTCGACGCCGCGCTGGCCGGCGTGGACACCGTGGTGCACTGCGCGACCACGCAGCGGGGCGGGGACGAGGCCTCCGCCGATCACCTGATCGCGGCGGCCCGGCGGGCCGGAGTGGGGCATCTGGTCTACATCTCCATCGTCGGCGTCGACCGGGTGCCGCTCGCGTACTACAAGACCAAGCTGGCGGTGGAGCGTCGGATCGAGGAGTCGGGGCTCGGCTGGACCGTCCTGCGCACGACCCAGTTCCACGACCTGCTGGTCACGATCCTCGGCGGCCTGGCCAAGCCGCCGGTCATGCTGGTCCCGGCCGGGGTCCCGGACCAGCCGGTGGAGGTGACGGAAGTCGCGGACCGCCTGGCCGAGCTCTCGCTCGCCGTGCCGGCCGGGCGGGTGGCGGACATGGGCGGTCCCGAAGTGCGTTCGCTGGACTCGCTGGCCCGCGCGTACCTCCGCGCGACCGGGCGGCGCCGGGCGGTGGCACAGGTGCCCCTGTTCGGCCGGACCTACCGTGCCTGCCGCGAGGGGGGCCTGCTGACGCCGGAACTGGCGGTGGGGAAGACGACGTTCGAGGAGTACCTGGGGCGCCGCTTCGGTGGCTGAGGGAACGGGCGCGAGGGGGACGGCGTGGACGAGCGGGCGTTGATGCTCAACCAACTCGCCCAGGGACTACGGCCGGTGCCGGCGGGGATCGCCTGGTTCGGGGGTCTGGACGCCGAGGAGCAGTCCGCCGTCTTGCGGGATCTGCGCCCCTTCTGCGTCCAGGCCCGCGCCACGCGCGAGGACGCCCTCACGGACGCGCGCCGGCGGGAGCGGTTCTGCACCGTCGCAGTCACTCCTGGCACCGGTTGACCGGCGTGCCCGAGCCTGCGGTCGGATGAGCGGCGGCGGGTGGTTCGCTGCCGTCCGGTGTGCCGTCAGGTGCGGTCCTGCGGTGCGAACAGGGCGTCCTGGGCACGGTCGCGGGCGGTCAGGAGGGCGCCGCGCAGGACGGCCGCGCCGCCGAGGGTGCTCGCCCGTACCTCCGTGAGCAGGGGTGACATACGCCGCAGCCGCTCCTCCACGAGCCCGGCGAGCACCGCGCCGCCCGCCTGCCCGGCCTCTCCGCCGAGCACCACACAGCCGGGGTCGAGCACGGCCACCACGGACGCGGCGCCGATGGCGATCCGGTCGGCGAGGGCGTGGAGGAAGCGCTCGGCGGAGCGTGGCGCGCCCGAACCGGCTGAGCCGACGGGCTGTTCCGCACCTGGGCGAGCAGCACCAAAATCGCCGCCCTCCCCCGCCGCCTCCGCCACGGCCTCCCGGATCACCACCGCCGTGCCCGGTCCGTCCAGCGCGGCCGGTACCGGCAGGCCGTGCCGCGCCGCCAGGGCGCCGATCGCCGCCGCACCGGCCAGCGAGTGGAAGCCTCCGTCGCAGTCCCGCGCCGAGGGCAGCGCGTGTGTGCCCGGAACCGGCAGGAAGCCGATCTCGCCCGTGCCGCCCGAGGCGCCGCGGCGGAGGGTGCCGTCGAGGACGACCGCCGCGCCGACGCCATGGCCCAGCCAGAGCAGGACGAAGGTGTCCCGGTCACGGGCGACGCCCTCGCGCTGTTCGGCCAGGGCCGCGAGGTTGGTCTCGTTCTCCACGGTGACGCGCGACCCCGGCAGCCGCTCCTGCAGCGCGGCGACCAGGCTTCGGTGCCACTCGGGCAGGCCCCCGGAGTCGCGAAGGTCGCCGGTGGCCGGGTCGATGAGGCCCGGTGCGCCGATGCCGACGGTGTGCAGCCGGTCCGCCCCGGCCTCCTTCGCGGTCCGTTCCACCGCGGCCACCGCCTGCTCCACGGCGGGACCGGTCCCGGTGTCGCCGCCGATCGGCACGGACGCCTCGGCCAGCACCCGTCCGACCAGGTCGGAGACCAGCACGAGGACACCGCCGGTGCGGACGTCGAGCGCGGCGAGATGGGCCCGGTCCGCGACGATGCCGTAGAGCCGGGCGTTGGGACCGCGGCGCTGCTCGCCGGACTCGCCGACCACCGTGATCAGCCCGGCGGCGGTGAGCCGGTCCACGAGGTCGGCGACCGTCGGCCGGGACAGCCCCGTCAGCTGCTTCAACTGCCCGGCCGTGAGCGGGCCTTCCTGCTGCAGCAGGCGCAGGGCCAGGCGGTCGTTGATGGCCCGGGCGGTGCTGGGTGATGCGGGCATGACGGGCATCCTTCCAGATCGACGCGCCGGGGATCGCCGTCGGCGGCCGTAGAACCGTCTATCTATCAGGCAGGGTCCCTGATAGTTTACGGCGCATGCCGCAGCGGCGACCCTGGGGAGGGACGGACATGAGTGACGTGGGATACGCCCGGAGAGAAGTGAGGCGCGCCCGGTACGCCGTGGCGGCCGTGTTCGCCGTGCACGGCGCCGTGACCGGCTCCTTCGCCACCCGGGTCCCCTGGATCCAGGACCACGCCTCGCTGGGCGCGGGCCAGTTGGGGTTCGCGCTGGCCTTCACGGCGTTCGGCGCCTCCTGCGCGATGCCGCTGGCGGGACGGATCAGCCACCGCTTCGGCAGCCGTACGGCCCTGCGCGGCCTGCTCGCGCTGTGGACGCTCTGCCTGGTCCTGCCGTCCCTCGCGCCGAACCTGTACACCCTGTGCCTGGCGATGTTCACCTACGGCGCCAGCGCGGGCATGGCCGACGTGGCGATGAACGCGCTCGGCGTGGAGATCGAGCGGCTGCTGGACAAGTCGATCATGTCGGGGCTGCACGGCATGTGGAGCGCGGGCGCGCTGATCGGCTCGGCCGCCGGCACGCTCGCGGCGCACCTGGGCTCCGACGCCCGGCTGCACTTCTCGCTCGTCTCGGCCGTGCTGACCGCGCTCGGACTGGTGGCCTGCACCTGGGTGCTGGACCTGCAGCCGGCCGACGACGAGGAGCCGCCGCCGCGGTTCGCGCTGCCGCCGCGCTCGGCGCTGCTGATCGGCACGGTCGGCTTCTGCGCGGTGTTCGCGGAGGGCGCGAGCCTGGACTGGTCGGCGGTGTTCCTGCGGGACCGGCTGGGCAGCTCGGCCGGGGTGGCCGCGGCCTGCACGACCGGCTTCATGCTGGCGATGGCGCTGGCCCGGATCGCCGGGGACGCGGTGGTGAACCGGTACGGCGCGGTGCGTACCGTGCGGGCGGGCGGCGTCCTGGCCGTGCTCGGGGGGCTGCTGATCGTGTTCGCCGGGCATCCGACCGTGGCGACGGCCGGGTTCGCGCTGATGGGACTCGGCATCGCGGTGGTCGTACCGCTGTGCTTCGCGGCGGCCGGGCACGCCGGGCCCAACCCCAGCCAGGCCATCGCCGGCGTGGCGACGATCACCTACACGTCCGGCCTGATCGCGCCGAGTCTGATCGGCGGGGTGGCCCAGGCGACCAGCCTGGTGGTGTCGTTCTGTGTGGTGACGGCGCTGGCCTGCGGGCTCGCGGTGTTCGCGGGCGTGCTGCGCAGCGCCGAGCGGGGCAGCCGGGCCGAGGTCAGCCGGCCGGCCGCAGCAGTTCCCGACCCGCGGCCCTGAAGGCATCGGTCCACGGCGTCGGCCGCAGGGTCGACGCGTCCAGCCGGACCAGCACCCGGGTGCCCTGGGCATGGGTCCGCGCCCCGTCGGCCGAGCAGAAGCGGAAGCCGTAGGTCAGACCGGTGGTGCCGAGCCGGTCGAGCCAGAGATGGACGCCGTAGACGCCGGGGCCGGTCACCGGCGCCTCGTAGCTGATGCGCAGTTCGCGGACCGCGTTGCAGGCGTCACCGGCCGCGTGCCAGTCGCCGTCGAAGCGGATGCCGTGCTCGCTCCACAGCTCGGTCCAGGCGCGCTCGACCAGCAGCGGGTAGCGGGCGTTGTGAAGGAGCCCGAGCGCGTCGAGGTCGTCGAAGTGCACGGTGACGGGGATCAGCCGGCCGTAGGAGACGGCGGGTGCGATCGGGGCTTCGGCGGTCACGGGGACGGGCTCCTGAAACTTCGCTGCTGGGACCGATCCATACTAAGCGACCGCTCAGGAGCCCCGTCCGGGGGCCGGGGTCAGCCCGCCATGGAGTCCAGTTGCTCGGCGGCGGGCCGCAGCGCCCACAGGTCTCCGCCGGGCGGTGCCTCCAGCCTCGCCACGGCCGCCCCGGCCGCGGTGTCCCCGGCGTCGGCCGCCGCGTGCACGACATCGGTGGCCGCGTACCGGTGGAACTCCAGTTCCGGATGCGGCCACGCGGCGGCCCCGGTCGCGGCCGGCAGCAGACAGCCGACCGCCTTGAACAGACTCTGGCCGTCCGGACCCCGGTACGACCACAGGTTCACGCCTACGTGCCGGCCGATGGCCGCGAGCCGGGTGTAGGCGACCAGGTCGAAGGTGGAGTAGTGCCAGCTGCGGGTCCGGGCGAGTTCCCGGGGCTGGCTGCCGTCGGCCGCGATCTGCGGGTCGATCCGCTTGGCGCGCGCGTCGAGCACGGTCCGCCGAACCAGGGCGGTGTCGCCGGTGGCGTAGGCGAGGGCGGCGAGCTGCATGTCGTAGAAGGTGCCGTGGTTGTTGGCGGCCGCGCCCTCCTGCTTGCCGAAGTCGCTGTTCTTCAGCCAGTCCAGGAAGTCGGCGTTCCACCGGCCCATCGCGGTGCGGTCCTCGGCGCTCCAGCCGGGGGCGCCGGCGGCCAGGATCGCCTGGGCGTCGAGGACGCTCGTGTACGACTGGGAGAAGTCGATGATGCCGATGGCCCGGCCGTCGTACGCGCACGGGATGAACTGGGCGTGCTGCAGGTCGGGGTTCATCCGGGTGGCCGGGTCCAGGAACCAGGTGCGCAGGATCTGCCCGGCCTTCTCGGCGTAGGCGGCTTTGCCGGTGTAGTACCAGGCGAGCGCGAGGTCGTACGTCGAGCCGAAGACCTTCTCGGCGTCCTGCCGGTCCGTGCCGCTGTCGACCTCCGGGTTGCGCTGCCCGTCGCGCTGGACGTACGGACAGCCCCAGGGGTTGTCGGCGGTGGGTGTGGCCGTGGGCCACCAGTAGGGGGCCTGGCTCAGGTACTCGTGGACGTCACCGCCGGGTGCGGGCCTCGGCTTGTCGACGACCGTCCAGGGGCCCTGGTCCAGCCAGGTGTCGGCGCGGGCGGTCAAGTCCCGCAGTGCGCGCCGGAGTCGGGGGTCGTGGCCCAGGCGGGCGCGGGTGCGCTGGAGGCGGCCGCCGTCGAGCACGGCGGTCCTCGGGGCCTTGGGCGCGGCGTGCGCGGACGGCACCAGCAGGGCCCCGAACGTCACCACCGCGGCCAGCAGCACGGCCGTACGGGATCTTCCACTCATCGAGCACTCCGAATCTGCGTCCGACGATCAGTCTGATCAGACATGTGAACCGAGTTCATGAGTAGGGCCGTGCGAGCGTAGAACCGCTCGTCACCCGTGACAATGGTTCGGACCGTCTTCACATACGCAAGAAAGCGAAACCGCACATGGACCTCGGCGTGCGCTGGAAACTGCACGGCGACGGGCGCACGCCCGCGCCCGGAGCGGTGGTACGCCCCGACGAACGGCTCTCCTGGCCCCGCACGGTGGGCCTGGGCGCCCAGCACGTGGTCGCGATGTTCGGCGCGTCCTTCGTCGCGCCCGTGCTGATGGGCCTCGACCCGAACCTCGCCATCATGATGTCCGGCGTGGCGACCGCGATCTTCCTGCTCGCCACCCGCGGCAGGGTGCCCAGCTACCTGGGCTGTTCCCTGTCGTTCGTCGGTGTGGCCGCCGTCATCCGCGCACAGGGCGGCACGAGCGCCACGGTGACCGGCGCGGTGTTCGTCGTCGGCGTGGTGCTGTTCCTGGTGGGGCTCGCGGTGCAGCGCTTCGGGGCGAGGATCATCCACGCGGCCATGCCGCCGATCGTCACCGGCGCCGTCGTCATGCTGATCGGCTTCAACCTCGCCCCGGTGACCGCCTCCACCTACTGGCCGCAGGACCAGTGGACGGCCCTGCTGGTCATGCTGTTCACGGGGCTGGCCGTGGTCTGCCTGCGCGGCTTCTGGTCCCGTATCGCGATCTTCCTCGGGCTGGTCTTCGGCTACGGCATCTCCTGGGCGTTCGACCGGATCTTCGGCAGGATCCACTCCATGAGCCCGAGCGGCCAGGTCACCGACCACTGGCGCCTCGACCTCTCCGGCGTCTCCAAGGCGCACTGGATCGGCCTGCCGCACTTCCACGGGCCGACGTTCCAGTGGTCGGCGGTCCTGGTCGCGCTGCCGGTCGTGATCGCGCTGGTCGCGGAGAACACGGGCCACATCAAGGCGGTCGGCGAGATGACCGGCGACCCGCTGGACGACAAGCTCGGTACGGCGATCTCGGCGGACGGCTTCGCGTCCATGCTGTCGACCGCGGTGGGCGGCCCGCCGAACACCACCTACTCGGAGAACATCGGTGTGATGGCGGCGACCCGCGTCTACTCCACCGCCGCGTACTGGGCCGCGGCCGGCTTCGCCCTGCTGTTCGGCGTCTGCCCGAAGTTCGGGGCCGTCGTGGCCGCGATCCCGGGGGGTGTCCTCGGCGGCATCACCGTGATCCTCTACGGCATGATCGGCCTGCTGGGCGCCCAGATCTGGCTGCACGCCAAGGTGGACCTGCGCAACCCGCTGAACCTGGTGCCGGCCGCCGCGGGCATCATCATCGGCGTGGGCAATGTCGGCCTGAAGTTCACCGGCACCTTCTCGCTGAGCGGCATCGCCCTCGGCACCCTGGTCGTCATCACCGGCTACCACGCGCTGCGCGTCTTCGCGCCCGCCCATCTGAAGCAGCAGGAGCCGCTGCTGGACGAGGGCACCTCCGCCTACGACGAGGAGGCTCCGCGCGCCAAGTCGTAGGCGTACGACGGCAGAGACGCCCCCCCCGGCGGCGCCCTGGCGATCGAGCACCTGGGAGTCGGGGGGCGGTACAGGAGCGGTGACACGGGACCCCGCGGTCCGTTCCCCCGTTCCGGCGATGTCTCCGGCCGGTCGGCACGCCCTTCGGCCGGGGGCTGGGACCCTTCCCCCATGGCGCAGTTGGAACACTTCACCACTCCCGTCGACGCGGTCGTCTCCCGTATGCGGGCCCTCGGCGCGGCGCTGCCCGAGCGGGACGGTGTCGCCGTGTTCAACCGCGTCTACCTCACCGTCACCGAGGAGATCGGCCGGCGCCTGGACGGCGGGGAGTTCCCGGACCCGAGGGGCGCGGTCGCGCTGGACGTGCGGTTCGCCGAGCGCTACCTGGCGGCGGTCGACGCGGTGGCCGCGGACCGCCGTCCGCCCGCCTGCTGGCGTCCGCTGTTCCAGCTCCGCCGCCATCCCGGGGTACGGCCGGTGCAGTTCGCGCTGGCGGGCATCAACGCGCACATCGGGCACGACCTGGCGCTCGCCGTGGTGGACGCCTGCCGCACGCTCGGCTGCGAACCACCGGACCTGGAGGACGAGTTCGACCGCGTGGGTGAGCTCCTCGTGTCGCTGGAGGAGCGGATCCGCGAGGATCTGATGCCGGGACCCGATCTGCTCCAGCTCGCCGACCCGCTCACCCATCTGCTGGGCTCCTGGAGCCTGGAGCGGGCCCGCGACGCGGCCTGGGCGGCGGGACGGGCCCTGTGGGCGCTGCGCCACTGCGCCGGGATGGCCGAGGAGTTCGCCGAACGGCTGGACGCGGCGGTGGGGTTCGCGGGTCGGATGCTCCTGACGCCGCTCGCCGGCGGAACCTGGCCGGATTCCGCCCCTGCGTGAGCCGCCTTCGGAACACCCCGTGATCGCCGCACGTTCCCCCGGCAGGCATCCGATGGCAGAGGAGCAGCGGTATGGCGACCCGGCTCGGTCTGAGTCTTCCCCAGATGCGGCAGTACTCGATCGGCACGGACGTGCCCGCGGTGGCGCGCGCCGCCGAACGGATCGGCTACGACAGCCTGTGGGTCTTCGAACGGGCCCTGTTCCCCGAGCCCGCCACCCAGGGTCTGTACGGCATCGAGGGCCTGCCCTGGCCCGACCAGTACCGGAACGTGGCGGATCCGCTGGTGACCCTCACCCTGGCCGCGGCGGCCACCGAGCGGGCGGAGCTGGGCTCCAGCGTGCTGGTGGCGCCGCTGCACGTGCCGTTCCAGCTCGCGAAGGCCCTGGCCTCGCTGGACACGGCGAGCGGGGGCCGGGTGATCGCGGGCTTCGGCACCGGCTGGTCCGTGGACGAGTACGCGGCCTCGGGCGTCCGGCCGATCGCCGAGCGCGGCGCGGTCCTGGACGAGATCATCGCGCTGTGCCGGGCCGTGTGGGGTCCGGATCCGGTCGTCCACGACGGGCGGTTGGCCAAGATCACTTCGGCCGTGGTGGGCCCCAAGCCCGCCCGGCCGATCCCGGTGCTGCTGGCGGCGAGCAACGAGCGGGCCTTCCGCAGGCTCGTCGACCATGCCGACGGCTGGCTGCCCGCGGGGTTCAGCGCGGAGGGAGTCGGCGCACAGTGGCGGCGACTGCGGGAGCTGGCCGAGGAGCGGGGCCGTACGAAGCCGATCCGGACGGTGCTGCGGGTGAACGCCGACCGCCGGGCGAAGCCGTACGACGGGGCGGACCGCCGGCCCTTCCAGGGCGATGCCGACCAGATCGTGGCGGACCTCGTGGAGTTCGCCGGCATCGGCCTGGACGAGATCCTCATCGACCTCCAGGGCACCGCTCGGGACGCCCAGGAGCTGACGGACGTCGCCGCCGAGGTGTTTGAAAAGGCGCGGGCGGCCGGAGTCTGAGTCCGGCCGCCCGCGCCTTGGTCCTTGCTCGCTCTGCTGGTCAGTCCTCGGGCAGCTCCACGGGGGCGATCTCGTCGTACAGGTCACCCGGGCCGGGGTTGGCCGGGTCGGTCTGGCCGCCGAAGTGGTGCATGACGCCCCAGACCGCGTTCAGCGCGGTCTGGATCGCGCCCTCGGCCCAGCCGGCCGTCCAGGAGATGTCGTCGCCGGCGAGGAAGATGCCCCGCTTGTCCTCGGGCAGCCGGTCCTGCATGAAGTGGGTGAACAGGCGCCGCTGGTAGCGGTAGTGGCCCGGCAGATTGGCCTTGAACGCGCCCATGAAGTAGGGCTCGTTCTCCCAGGAGACGGTCACCGGGTTGCCGATGATGTGCTTCCTGATGTCGACCTTCGGGTAGATCTCGCCGAGCGACTTCAGCATGACCTCCATCCGCTCGTTCGCGGACAGCGGCAGCCACTTCAGGCTGTCGTCGCACCAGGTGTAGGACAGGCAGATCACGGCCGGCTTGTCCGGGCCGTCGTCCAGCAGGTAGGTGCCGCGGGTCATGCGGTCGGTGAGCGTCATCGACATGACGTCCCGGCCCGTCTCCTCGTCCTTGTCCAGCCAGAACGGCCGGTCGACCGGGACGAAGAGCTTCGAGGACTCCATGTAGTGGGTGCGCTCGATCGCGGTCCAGTGGTCGATCGGGAAGAGCGAGTCGTCGCAGGCGATCTTGGACAGCAGCATCCAGGACTGGGCGGTGAAGATCGCCGCCTTGTAGGTGCGGATGTCGCCGTTCGCGTCCGTCACGGTGATCTGGTTGCCCGCGGTGCGGTGCAGCCGGGTCACGGCCGGGCGCGGCTCGCCGTCCACGTGCAGGGACTTCAGCGAGGTGCCGTACGGCCAGTGGACGATCTTCTCGGGCTCGCGCTCCCACAGGCGCAGCGGCAGCTGCTGGGAGCCGCCGACGATGCCGCGGTGGTGGTCGTCGGCCTCGGTGTAGACGACGCGGAGGATCTCCAGGATGGAGTTCGGGAAGTCGGTGTCCCAGCCGCCGGTGCCGAAGCCGACCTGGCCGAAGATCTCGCGGTGCCGGAAGGACTTGAAGGCCTCGGAGTCGCAGAGGAAGCCGTAGAAGGTCTGGTTGTCGAGCTTCTCGACCAGCTTGGCCCAGATCTCGCGGATGCGCGGGACGTCCCGCTCGCGCATGGCGCGGTTCATGTCGGAGAAGTCGGCACCCTCGTCGAGGCACTTGTTCCAGGCCTCGGCGACGTCCCGGTAGACCTGGGGCAGGTCGTCGATGGTCTCGGCGTAGTGCGACTCGCCCTTGAGATCCACGACGGTGGACGGGGTCGCCTCGGCGAGCGGGTTCGGGAAGGGCTTGGTCTCCAGGCCCACCATGTCGATGTAGTGCTGGAGGGCGGTGGAGGACGGCGGGAAGCGCATCGCGCCCAGCTCGCAGCCCAGCGACTCGTCGCAGCCCTCGAAGCCGACGGTGCGCAGCCGGCCGCCGATCTGGTCGGCCTCGTACACGACGGGCTTGAGGCCCATCTTCATCAGCTCGTACGCGGCCACGATGCCGGACAGACCGCCGCCGATGACCGCGACCTCGGTGCCGTGCTCGGTCGCGGGTATCTGGCCGAGGCCCGCCGGGTGGGCGAGGAAGTCGTCGTAGGCGTAGGGGAAGTCCGGGCCGAACATGGTGATCGGCGGCTGCTGCTCGTCGGTGTGCTCGACGGCGTTGGGCACCATGGACGTCATGGGGTACGGACTCCTTGCGCGAAAGAACTCGGGGGGAAGTTCAGGAAGTTCGGGAAGTTCGGGGGAAGGCTCAGGGGTTTTGGGTCAGGGACCCGTACAGACCGGGGCGGCGGTCCTCCAGGTACGGGTTGCTCTCGCGGGAGGCGGCCAGGAAGGCGGGGTCGGCGTCGGCGTACACCAGCTGCTCGGCGCGGCCCGCCCGGGCGCGGGCGACGCCGTCGGGACCGGCGAGGACGGACAGCCCGACGAACTCGAACTCCCCCTCCTGACCGACCCGGTTGACGTACGCGACGTACATCTGGTTCTCCCAGGCGCGCACCGGCACCAGGGACTCGGCGACGAACTGGAAGGGGTGCATCTGCGCGGTCGGGACGACGAGGAGGTCGGTGCCGGCCAGGGCGTGGGCGCGCACGTTCTCCGGGAACTCGACGTCGTAGCAGATCATCAGGCCGACGGTGAGGCCGTTCAGCTCGGCCTGGACGACCGGCTGCTCGCCCGGCGTGAAGTGGTCGCGTTCGAAGCAGCCGAAGAGGTGGGTCTTGCGGTAGTTCGCGAGCCGGGTGCCGTCGGCGGAGATCAGCTGGACGGAGTTGTACACGGTCTGGCCGTCGCGCTCCGGGTAGCCGTAGGCGATCGCCAGGCCGTGCCGGTGGGCCAGCTCGGCGATCGCGTCCGCGCTGTCGCCGTCGGCGGGCTCGGCGAGGCGGGCGATGTCGTCGCCGATCGCGTACCCGGTCAGGAACATCTCCGGTGCGGCGAGCAGCGCGGCGCCCGCGGCGGCGGCACGGCCCGCGGCCTCGTCGAGGACCTTGAGGTTCTCGGCGATCGAGCCGGGGCGGCCGGAGCTCTGGAGCAGGGCGGTGCGCATGCGGGTCCTCACCGGAAAGTGGCTTTGGGGTGGTCCCCGACGTTTTTGGGGGCCACGAAGAAGGTACGGTCGGCGCGCTCGGCCGGACAAGAAGGAGCCGTTGCGCGCCCGTGCGCGGTTCGTTGCGTGGAGCGCGGGCCGGGCGGCGATTCGTTGCGCGCCCACGGGTCCGGTTCCCCGTCCTCCCCGAGGCGCAGGTCCCGGCCGGGGTTCCCCGCCGGACGGGGGAGGTGAGGTCCCGTCCCTGGAGCGATGTGCGGGCGGGCCGCCGCCGGGAGAGTGGTGATCGTTCCGGTCACGCCCTTGACCTGCGGAAAGGACCGCCATGAAGCCAGTGATGAAGCGCCGTACGAAGATCGTCGCCATGTCTGCCGCCACCGCCCTGCTGATCCTCACCGGGGCCGCCGGGGCGGCGGTGGCCTCCGGAAGCGGGGCGCACGCCCCCCAGCGGGAGGTCACCGCGCAGCGGGAGGCCGCCGCGCTGACCGGTACGGCCAAGCTGTACCGGTCGGCGGGGGACGACATCACCTTCTCCTTCGACGCGCATCTGGCGGCGAAGGACACCATGGACCCGCGCAGGGCCACGGGCACCTTCCGGTTCAGTCACTACCTGCACGGCCGGGGAGCCTGGGCCGAGGCCGAGGTCGACTGCCTGGTCACCGGCGGCGAGGTCGCCGTCGTCTCCGGGGTGATCACCGCCTCCGACCTGCCGGGGGCGAAGGGCAAGCGGGTCGGGGTCACGGTCCACGACCTGGGCCGGCACGACCGGCTGGGCTACAGCTGGGCGGGGGTCGGCAGCCCCACGGACACCAAGGACCTGCCGCCGTGCGTGTCCTCCGCGCCCTTCGAGAAGGTGAAGCAGGGCACGGGTGACTTCAAGGTCGTGCCCTGGCGGCCGGAGCTCTAGTCCGGCTACTTGCCGGTGCCGGCCGGGTCGACGGTGATGGCCGGGCCGCTGCCGTCCGTGTGTGCGGGAGTGGGTCTCGTTCGGCGAGGTCACGACGAGGCCGGTGAAGGTCTCGCCGCTGCCCCCGGAGTTGTTCGGCGGGTAGTGCAGGGTGAAGCGGGTCTCCGCACCCGGGCCGGAGGACGGGGAAGCGGAGCTCTGCGGGCTCGGAGCGGAACTGCTCCATGAGCGCCCGGCCGCTGTTGATGCGTTCCGATCAACACGCTCATCGACCGGGTCCCGTACGAGGCTGTGACAAACGCCTAGATCTCCCGCAGCCGTTCCACGATCTCCCGCAGCAGCCCCGGGTCGGCGGCCGGGCCGCCGGCCGGGTGGCGGCGGGGCTCGTCGATACGGATCAGGCCCGCCTCGGCCAGGTCACCGAGCAGGACCCGCAGGACGGTCAGGGGCAGGTCGGCGTCCGCGGCCAGTTCCACCACGGGACGCGGGCCGCGCCGGATCAGGTCGAGCAGGGCGGCGCGGGCATGGTCGACGCCGGGTCCCGGTGCGTCGGCTTCCAGCGCGGTGACCCGGGACATCAGGTCGATGGCGTGCGCGCCCGCGGGCCGCGTGCGCCCGCGGGTCACCGTGTAGGGGCGCACCATCGACCCGGTCTCGTCCTCGTACCAGTGCTCGTCGCTCACCGCGGGATCATCTGGGGGTGCGGGCGGCCGCGTCCAGGTGGTGGCCCAGGCGGCGGACGAGCAGGGCCATTTCGTGGGCGAGCTGGCCCACGTCGGTGCCGGCCTCGCTGAGGACGGCGAGCCGGCTGCCGTGCCCGGCCGGGGTGATGAAGAGGTAGCCGTCGTCGAGCATCACCATGGTCTGCCGCACCTCGCCCGCGGCGAACCGCTCCCCCGCCGAGCGGGCCAGGCTGTGGAAGCCGGAGCAGACGGCGGCCAGGTGCTCGATGTCCCGCCGGCGCATCCCGTCCGAGCTGCTGAGCGGGAGGCCGTCGGCGGTCAGCAGCACGGCCTGCCGGACGTGCTCGGTGCGCGCCACGAGGTCGTCCAGCAGCCAGTCGAGCGCTCCGCTGGACTCGGCGGGCCGTTCGGGCTGCTCTTCGTCAGCGGGCATCGTCGGTGTCCGTCCCTTCGTTGGCGTGGGTGGGCACGGTGTCGTTGATCGCGTCGTCCGGGCGGTCGGGGGCGGGGGCGGGTACGGGTGCGTGGGGGCTGGTCGCGCCGTTCCCCGCGCCCCTGGGGGACTGCTGTTCCGTCGGCTGTGCCGCAGCGGTGCCGCGAGTCGCCGGCAGGCCCCTGCGGCCGCGGTCGAGGCCGCGCTGGAAGGCCCCGAAGACCGTCCGCATCTCCTCGGCGTCGATCTCGCGCTCGGGTGCGGTGTCGTGCTGCGGCGGTTCGTCCCGCAGCTCCCGGACCAGCGAGGCCTGCCGGGTCCGGGTGGGCAGGGCGGGCGGGGACACCGACGACTCGGACACGGCCTCGGGGGCGGCCGGGGAGGACGACCGGTCACCCGCCGGCAACTCGGGCTCGGCCCCGGGTGCGGGCACGGACCGGGACGGCAGGAGGCCTCGCGTCGGCGGCTCGGGCTCCGGCGGGGGTGCGGAACCGGTCCCCGGGCCGGGAGCAGCCGCAGTCGTCGGGCTGTCCGGCGGCAGCTCGCGTACCGGTCCCGGATCGGGGACGGCCCGAGAGGACGGCCCCTCCCCCGGCCCCGGCTCGGACACGGGCCCCGTACCCGGCGCGGGCACGGACGCGAGCCGGTTCCGCGTGGGCGATTCACCGGCGGGCGTGCCCTGCGGCTCACCCGGCGTGGACCCAGCCGCCCGCTTCCTGGACGGCAACTCGCGTACGGCCGCGCCCGGTTCGCGCGGCCCCACCTCGGCCAGCACCCCCTCCGGCAGCAGGACCACCGCCGTCGTGCCGCCGTACGGCGAGTCGCCGAGGGTGACCTCGATGCCGTGGCGGGCGGCGAGGCGGCCGACGACGTAGAGGCCGAGTCGGTCGTGGCGGGTCGGATCGAAGGCGTCGGGGTCGGTGAGGGTGGCGTGGGCCCGGGCGCGGGCTTCGTCGTCGAGGCCGAGCCCCCGGTCGTCGATCTCCAGCACGAACCCGCTGCCAACCCGCCCGGTGCGCAGGGTGACCTGGGTGTGCGGCGGCGAGAACACCGTGGCGTTCTCGAGGAGTTCGGCGATCAGGTGCACCACGTCGGCGACCGCGTCCGCCGCGACGCCGAGCTCCGGCATCGGCGGCACCGCCACGCGCGCGTAGTCCTCGATCTCACCGACCGCCGAGGCGACGACGTCCGCGATCGGCACGGGCCGGCGCCAGCGGCGTCCGGGCGCGGCGCCGGAGAGGATGATCAGGCTCTCCGCGTGCCGTCGCATGCGCGTGGTCAGGTGGTCGATGCGGAAGAGCTCACGCAGCACGTCGGGATCGTCGGTGCGCCGTTCCAGGGTGTCGACGAGCTTGAGCTGTCGGTGCACCAGCGCCTGGTTGCGGCGTGCGATGTTGAGCAGTACCGCGAACAGGCCGCGGCGCAGGGTCGCCTGCTTGACGGCGGCCTCGACGGCGGCGAGCCGCGCGGTGTTGAAGGACCGGCCGACCTGAACGATCTCGTCGTCGCGCCCCTCGTCGGCGGCCACCGGTGGCGCCTCCGCCGCCGCGTCCACTTCCTCACCGGCACTCAACCGGCGCATGACATCGGGGAGCTGATGCTGCGTCAGCAGGTCGGCCGCGTCCCGCAGGGTCTCCAGGCGCCGCGAGATGCGCCGAGCGCCGCGCACCGCGAACCACAGCGAAAGACCGGCGGCGGCGAGCCCGACCACGCCGACGACGGCCGCCTTGGTCAGCTCCCGGTAGGCGAAGGCCCGTCCGCGTGCCGCGGAGTTCTCGGCGGACCGCGTGCACAGCTCCATGTACCGCTTGACGGCCCGGTCGGTGGTGGACCGCCAGGTGTCCGCCGCGACCGCCTTCCCGGCGCCCGTGGCCCCGGCCCGCAGCAGCGCGTCCTCGCCGCGCACCAGCGAGCCGTACAGGTCCCCGCGCTGGAAGTCCTCGAACAGCGCACGCGAGTCGGCGGGCAGGTCCGGCACGTACGTCCGCTGGAATACCCGCCGGTCCTCGATGGTCGCGGTCAGCGTGTCGTACTGCCGGTCGGTCAGCGCGCCGGCCGCCCGCGCTCCGGCGACCAGCGCGTCCTCCCGCGAGACGAACTCCCGTACCCGTACCAGCTCGATGACGACCTGCGCCTCGCGGGCGAGCTGCCCGGCCTGGAGGGCGGTGAGCGTGGACTGCACGTCGAAGCCGGGCTCGACCAGCGCGCTGTAGGCGTCCACGGCCCGGTCCCAGGTGATGTGCCGGGACAGCACCAGCGAGCGCAGCCCGTCCAGTTTCCCGGTGGCCGCGTCCATGGTGTCCAGCGCCTGCCGCTGCCGGGCCGTGAGCCGACTGCGGTCGCCGCCCCGGATCGCCTGCCGCATGGCGTCCACGGCCCGGTCGGTACGGCGCTGTTGTTCGAGCAGCTGACCGGCCGTGTCCGTGTCGAGGCGGGCGCCCAGGTAGGCGGCGGACATCCGGCGCTCGATCTGGATCTGCCCGACCGCGGTGTCCACGGGGGTGCCGAAGTCCTCGTACACCCCCTGGAGCCGGATCAGCGCGCGCGTCTCGCCGGTGACGGACCACATGGCGAAGCTCCACAGCCCCATCAGCGCGACGGCCGGGGCGAGCGCGAGCGCCACGATCCGCGCGCGGACGGTGGTGGGACGGCCGAGGGGCCAGCGCATGGGGTACCTGCCGGGTTACCAGTCAGTAGAGAGCGCGGCACAACCTACGGGATGATCACCAGTGCCGCAATGGTGACCTGCGGTAACCCGGGGTCACGTCCTGGTCAAGGCGAACGTGGTGACGACCGCCGCGTGGTCGGAGGGCCAGTCGTTGTCCGCGACGTCGGGCCAGGGCCGCGGGCGGCCGGTGACGAGGGTCCGCGCGTCCCGCACGGTCAGGCCGCGGTGCAGGACGTAGTCGATCCGGTCCTGCGGCTCGGGCCGTCCGCTGCCGTCCTCGTGCACCGGGTGGATCGGCGACCAGGTGTGGCCGGGCTCGGCCACGGGGTCCGGGTGGGCCTCCCGGTAGGAGTCGGCGAAGCCCGCGTCCTCGGCGGCCTTGGTCACCGGCCAGGCCACGTCCGGCCAGTCCAGGTGGGAGGGGCAGTTGAAGTCGCCGACGAGGACGACCGGGACGCCCCCGCCACAGGAGTCGGCGATGCGGTCCAGGGCGTCCCGCATCTGGCTCAGCCGCAGCTCCTCGTGGGCGATCAGCTCCCGTGCCGGCAGCCCGTCGAAGACGGACTCGTAAGGGCCGTACGGCGTGTAGTGCAGATGGGCGGTCCACACGTCCACCTCGCGGCCCGGCGCCACGGCGATCCGGACGCCCGCGGCGCCGTAGAAGCCGACGTCGGGGTCGCCGAAGCGGGCGGTGATGGGGTGACGGCTGATGACGCCGAGGTTCTCGCCGGCCCGGTGGTGGTGCCAGCCGAGCGCCTCGGCGAGCTCCTGGGCGGCGGTGCCGCCCGTCTCCTGGAGTCCGACCACGTCGGCGCCGCTCTCCAGGATGACCTTGAGCTGCTTGGCCCGGTGGTCGTCGACCTCGCTGCCGCCCAGCCACAGGTTCCAGCTCATGACCCGCAGTTCGGGCCCGACCATCCGCCGCAGTTCCTCGACCGTCACCCCGGTGAGGCTGTCCCGCAGGGTCCGGCCGGGCGCGGTGCCGATCGGCGCGAGGGACGGTACGGCGAGTACGGCGCAGCCGGCGGCCTCGGCGGACGCGACGCCGGTCTCGGTGTCCTCGACGGCCACGCAGGCCGCGGGGTCGACGCCGAGGGCCCGGCAGGCGGCCCGGTAGGGGTCGGGGGCCGGTTTGGTGCGGACGGTGTCGTCGGCGGTGACGGAGGCCGCGAACCGGTCGGCACCGAGGGCGTCGAGCACGACGTCGGCGACCGCGCGCGGAGACGCGGTGACCAGGGCGGCGGGGACACCGGCGGCGGCCAGCGCGTCCAGCAGCTCCAGGGCGCCGGGCCGGGGCACGATCCCGGTGCGGACGCGCGCGGCGAACTCGCGGTGCAACTCGGCCGCGAGGTCGGCGGCCGGCCTGCCGTCGGCCGCACCGAGCCAGGCTGCGGTGTGCTCGACCGGGCGGCCGAGCACATCGGGCTGGTCGGCCTCGGTCAGCGGGCGCCCGGCGACCTGCTCGACCGCCTCCCACCACAGCCGCTCGGTGTCGACGAGCGTGCCGTCCATGTCGAACAGAACGGCCTGCAGCGGGAATTGAGAGGTGTGGGGGGTCACGTTCGGGTCAGTCCTCACTTCTGGATGCGTTCGGCCACGAGCACCGGCCGCTCGGGCAGCGACGCCTCGACGGCGGTTCCGGCGCCGAGCCCGGTGGCCTCGTGGGCGGGCAGGTCGGCCTTGGCCTCGGTGCCGTCGGCGAGCCGTACGGTGACCCGGACGACCGCGCCGAGGAAGGCGGTGGCGACGATCCGGGCGGTGCCCTGCTCGTCCGGGCGCACCTGTACGGCCTCGGGCCGCACCAGCACGTCCACTTCGCCGTCGGACACCTCGCCGTCGGCCGGCAGCCGCTGCCCGAGCACCTCGACGGCGCCGTCCTTCAGCACGCCCGGGATCCGGCTCATCGTGCCGACGAACTCGGCGACGAAGGCGGTGGCGGGACGGCCGTACAACTCGGCCGGTTCGGCGCACTGTTCGAGGCGGCCGGCGCGCATGACCGCGACCCGGTCGGCGATCGACAGAGCCTCTTCCTGGTCGTGGGTCACGAACAGGGTCGTGATCCCCAGCTCCTGCTGGAGGCGGCGGATCTCCTCGCGGAGGGTGAGCCGCACCTTGGCGTCCAGCGCGGACAGCGGCTCGTCGAGCAGCAGCACACGCGGGCGCAGGGCGAGGGCGCGGGCCAGAGCGATGCGCTGCTGCTGGCCGCCGGAGAGCTGGTGCGGATAGCGCTCGCTCTTGTCGGCGAGGCCGACCAGTTCCAGCAACTCGGCGGCACGGGCGCGCCGTTCGGCCGTACGGACGCCGCGCATGCGCAGTCCGAAGGCGACGTTGTCGAGGGCGTTCAGATGCGGGAAGAGGCTGTACGACTGGAACACCATGCCGGCGTCGCGGCGGTGGGCCGGCACGTGCGTGACGTCCTCGCCGTCCACCATCACGGCGCCGGAGTCGGGGTGTTCGAAGCCGGCGAGCATGCGCAGCGCGGTGGTCTTGCCGCAGCCGGAGGGGCCGAGCAGGGCCAGGAACTCTCCCGGGCGGACGGTCAGGTCGAGCCCGTCGAGGGCGACGGTGGCGCCGAACTCTCGCCGCAGCGAACGGAATTCGACGGTGGCGGCCTGGGTGCGGGTCTCGGGCAGGGTGGCGGTCATGTAGGTCATCCCCGGGAAGGAGCGGTTCGGGTGCGTCCGCGGCCGGCACCGGCGAGCGCGAGGAGCAGGGCCCAGGTGACGAGCAGGCTGAGCACGGACACGGCGACGGACATCTGGGCCTGCTCGCCGCCGACGTTGTAGATCCACACGGCGAAGGGCGCGTATCCCAGCAGATGGGAGACCGTGAACTCGCCGAGGACCAGGGCCAGCGTGAGGAAGGACGCGTTCAGCAGCGCCCCGCGCAGATTGGGCAGGACGGCCCGCACGAGGGCCTTGGGCCAGGAGGCGCCGCAGCTGCGGGCCGCCTCGACCAGGGTCCGTACGTCGATGGCGCGCAGACCGGTGTCCAGGGCGCGGTAGACGAACGGCAGAGCCATCACGACGTAGGCGAGGACGAGCACGACGGGGAAGCTGTCGTTCTGGATCACCACGAACGTCTCGAACAGCGGCGTCCGGGAGAGATGCTCAGGGCCCCACTTCAGGACGGTCGCGATCCCGGCGACGAACGCGATGGGCGGCACCACCAGCGGCAGCGAGCACACCACCTCCACCACCGGGCGCAGCCGGGGCGCGCCGAGCCGGAGCGCGACCACGGCGGGCACCATCAGCAGCAGCACGGCCGCGATGGTGGCGACGGCCAACTCCAGCGAGAGCAGCAGGCTGGAGAGGAAGCCGTCGGCGGAAAGGATCTTGGTGTACGCGTCGAAGGTGAGGCCCTGGCCGGGCACGTCCACCGTGAAGATCGCGGAGGCGACGAGCGGCACCAGGAAGTACAGGGCGGCCAGGCCGAGGACGACCCACCGCCAGAGGGTCAGGCGTCGAGCCATCGGGCACTCCGTCGCTGAAGGGGCAGGTACACGGCCATCACCAGGCCCGCCACCAGGACCATGTCGAGGCTGAGGGCGAGGGCGACGTTCTCCTGGCCGACCAGCACGTTGCCGGACAGGGCGTCGGCGATCTGCAGGGTGACCAGGGGGACCGCGCTGCCGACCATGGCGGCGGCGGTGGCGTAGGCGGCGAAGGCGCTGCCGAACAGCAGCACCAGGCCGCCGAGCAGCGAGGGCGCCAGCACGGGCAGGGCCACGTGCCGCCAGTACTGCACGCCGGTGGCGCCGTTGTTCAGCGCGGCCTCCCGCCACTGGGAGCGCAGCCCGTCCAGCGCGGGGGTGATGGTGAGGACCATGAGCGGGATGAGGAAGTACAGGTAGACGAGGACCAGGCCCCAGAAGCTGTACAGGTCCCAGCCGCTGTCCTTCAGGCCGAGGTGCACGGTCAGCACACCCGCGTTGCCGAGGGTGGCGACGAAGGCGAAGGCGAGCGGGACCCCGCCGAAGTTGGCGAGCACACCGGAGGCGGTCAGCACGGCCTCGCGCAGCCAGGTGGAGCGGGAGCTGACCACGGCCTGGGCGAGCGGCAGCCCGAGCAGGGCGCCGAGCGCGGCGGAGATCGCGGACAGCTTGACGCTGCCGAGCAGGGCGGTGAGGTACGGGCCCTGCAGCGAGGCCGTCATGTTGGCGCCGGTGTAGGTGGTGGCGCCCGTGGTGGCGTCGTCGACCGAGAAGGCGCCGTTCACGATGGCGACGGCGGGCAGGCCGAAGGCGATGGCGACGAAGACCAGCAGCGGTACGACCGCGAGCCAGCCGGGGGCGTGGCGCCGTCGCTTCGCCGAAGCGACGGGCGCCACGTCCGCGCGCGGGAGAGCGGCGGTCATCCGGAGACGGCCTTCCCCCAGCCCTGCGCGATGACCGTCTTGGCCTTGCTCTGCTGGGTCTCGGTCGGGAAGGACGGCGTACCGGTGACCTTGGGCAGCTTGGCGGCGGCCGTCTTGTCCAGCGTGCCGGCCTTCTCCATGGCCGTCATCAGGGCCGGGCGGGCGTAGCCCTTGAGCCAGAGGTTCTGGCCCTCGGTGCTGTACAGGTACTCCTGCCACAGGCGTGCGGCCGCCGGGTGCGGGGCGTCCTTGTTGATGGCCTGGGAGTAGTACTGGGCGTACTGGCCGTCGCTGGGGATGACGACCTTCCAGTCGAGGCCCTTGGACTTGAACTCGTCGGCGTAACCGGCGTTCAGGTAGTCCCAGTCGATGGAGATGGGCGTCTCGCCCTTCTCGACGGTGGCCGGGGTGGACTCGACGGGCGTGTAGTTGCCGTTCTTCTTCAGCTTGGCGAAGAAGTCCAGGCCGGGCTGGATGTCGTCGAAGGAGCCGCCGTTCGCGAGCGCCGCCGCGTAGACGCCGCCGAAGGCCGAGCCGGACTTGGTGGGGTTGCCGTTGAGGGCGACCTGGCCCTTGTACTCGGGCTTGAGCAGGTCCTTGAAGCTGGTCGGGCACTCCTTGACGCGCTTGGCGTCGCACCCGATGGAGACATAGCCGCCGTAGTCGTTGTACCAGCGGGCCTGCGGGTCCTTCTGGGCCTCGGGGATGTCACCGTAGGAGGCCACCTTGTACGGCGCGAGCAGCCCCTGCTGGCCGGCGCTCAGCGCGAACGAGGAACCCAGGTCGAGAACGTCGGGGGCGCGGTCCTGGCCCTTGCGGGTGGTGACGGCGTTGATCTCGTCCTGGCTGGTGCCGTCGGGGCTCTCGTCCTGGATCTTGATGCCGTACTTCTTCTGGAAGCCGTCGATGAGGGCGCCGTAGTTCGCCCAGTCGCGGGGCACCGCGATGATGTGCAGCGTGCCCTCCTTCTTGGCCGCCTTCACCAGGGCGTCCATGCCGCCGAAATCGGCCGCGGAGGTGACGGTGGCGGCGCTCTTGCCGTCCTTGGTGGTGGTCGACGCATTGTCGGGGGCGGCGCCGCAGGCGCTGAGCGCGAGCGCGGCGACGGCGGCGAGGGAGCCGCCGAGGACGGCGTTTCTCGGCAGGGACACGGTCACGGGTTTCTCCAGGGGTGCACACGAGGGTTGAGGCAGTGCGGAGAACTTGTCTGAACAAGTTGCGTCACAGTACGCCCGCTCGTGGTGTCCTGTCTGTAAACGTGGGCGAAACTTTGAGCCCTGGTTGGCTGCACAAACCAGACCGTTACAAATAACGCCGAGGTCTCGATTAGGCTGGTCACGCTGTGCACAGCGACCTGAGCAGAGGGGAAGCATGACGGCGCGACACGAGGAGATCGCCGACGAACTGCGGCGGGCGATCGACCGCGAGGAGTACACGGTCGGCAGCCGGCTGCCCTCGGAGGCGGAACTCGCGACGCACTACGGCGTCTCACGCGGCACGGTCCGCCAGGCCGTCGCGACCCTCACCTCCGAAGGCCTGATCGGCTCCCGTCAGGGCGCCCGGCGCGTCGTACTCGCCAGTCGTCGCAGCCAGAGCTTCGAGGAACTGCGCAGTTTCGCCCAGTGGGCCCGCGCGATGGGCCGCGAGGCGACGGGCCAGGTGGTGTCCCAGGAGTACCGCCCGGCCACGGCCGAGGACGCCGTACGCCTCCAACTGCCTGCCGGAACACAGGTGTTGCACGTACTCCGGGTGCGCGGCCTGGACGGCGAGCCGGTGCTGCTGGAGCGCACCGTGTACGCCGACTGGATCTCCCCCGCGGTCGAGCCGATCGAACCGGACTGTCCCTCGGTCACCCAGCGGCTGTACGACGACACGGGTCTCGTCTTCGCGTACGGCGAGCACGTGATCGACGCCGTCGCGGCGGGCGCGCAGGACGCCGAGTTGCTGGGGGTACGCCGCACGAGTCCGCTGCTGCGGGTCCGGCGGGTGACGACGACGCGTGAAGGCCGCCCGGTGGAGTGGTCGGACGATCGGTACCGGTCGGATGCGGTGAGCTTCAGCGTGCGGAACTCCATCGACAACAACGCGCTGGCGCGCAAGACCGCGGAGTAGAGCTCGGGGCGCCTTCACCTTCGCCGGGTGCGGGTGGCGTGTGGCTGGTCGCGCAGTTCCCCGCGCCCCTTCAGGCATGCTGGACTGCAACTGCCTCAGGGGCGCGGGGAACTGCGCGAGAAACCACGGCGTACCCGCACCCGGCAACGGTGAAGGCGCCCCGAACTGGAAGCCGCCTACCCCGGCGCCCCGGAGGAAAAGCGGCGCAGCAACGGCGACAGCACCAGCACCGACTTGGTCCGCTCCACGAACGGCTCCCCGGCAATGCGCTCCAGCACCCGCTCGAAGTGCCGCATGTCCGACGCGAAGACCTGGGCGATCGCGTCCGCGTCGCCGGTGACGGTCGACGCGGCCACGACCTCCTGATAGCGCTCCAGGCCGCGCTGGATGGTGTCCGGCGAGGTGTTCCGCCGGCAGTAGATCTCGATGTAGCCCTCGGTCTCCCAGCCGAGCGCCGCCGGATCCACCCGCACGGTGAATCCGGTGATCGCTCCGGTGGCGCGCAGCCGGTCCACGCGCCGCTTCACCGCGGGCGCGGACAGGCCGACCATCTGCCCGATGTCCGCATAGGAGCGGCGGGCGTCCTCGGCGAGGGCGTGCACGATACGTTCGTCGAGATCGTTCAGCACAGGGGGTGTTTCACTTCTTCGGTCCGGTCACTTCTCTGCCGTCACCGCGAGGTCGTCACCGGTCGCGAGACGGGAACGGCGATAGCCGTACACGAAGTAGAACACGAGCCCGACGGCCATCCAGACACCGAACACGATCCACGTGACGGCCGACAGGCTGCCCATCATCCACACGCAGAAGGCGAAGCCCAGCGCGGGCAGCACCGGTGACAGCGGCACCCGGAAGGAGCGGTGCATGGCCGGGCGGGTCCGGCGCAGCACCACGACGGCCACGTTGACCAGCGCGAAGGCGAACAGCGTGCCGATGCTGGTGGCGTCCGCGAGCTGGCCCAGCGGGATCGCGGCGGCGAGGACACCGCAGAACACCGAGACGATGACCGTGTTGGCGCGCGGGGCGCCGGTCTTCGGGTGGACCTTGGCGAAGATCTTGGGCACCAGCCCGTCCCGGGACATGGCGAACAGGATGCGGGTCTGGCCGTAGAGCACGGTCAGCACGACGCTCGCGATGGCGATGACGGCGCAGAACGCCAGCAGGGTGCCCCAGAAGCTCTGCCCGGTGACGTCCGTCATGATCTGCGCGAGCGCGGCCTCGGAGTCCTTGAACTTCCGCCACGGCCAGGCACCCACGGCGACGGCGGCGACGAGGACGTACAGCGCGGTCACGATGACCAGGGACAGCATGATCGCGCGCGGCAGGTCGCGCTGGGCGTTCTTGGCCTCCTCACCTGCGGTGGAGGCGGCGTCGAAGCCGATGTAGGAGAAGAACAGCGTGGCGCCGGCCGCGCTGACGCCGGCCATGCCGAGCGGCATGAAGTGGGAGTAGTTGCCGGACTTGAAGCCCATGAAGCCGATGGCGCAGAAGAGGATCAGCGCGGCGATCTTCACGGACACCATGACGGTGTTGGCCCGCGCGGACTCCTTGGCGCCGCCGAGCAGGAACACCATGCCGAGCAGGACGACGATCAGGGCGGGCAGGTTGAAGATGCCGCCCTGGCCGGGCGGGGCCGACAGGACCGTCGGGATGGTCACGCCGATGGTGCCGTCCAGCAGCTCGTTCAGGTACTCGCCCCAGCCGACGGCCACGGCGGCGACGGAGACGCCGTACTCCAGCAGCAGGCACCAGCCGCAGACCCAGGCGATCAGTTCGCCCATCGTTGCGTATGCGTACGAGTACGAGGAGCCGGAGACCGGGATGGTGCCCGCCAGCTCGGCGTAGGACAGGGCGGAGAACAGTGCGGTGAGTCCGGCGATCACGAAGGAGAGGGTGACGGCCGGGCCCGCCTTGGGGACGGCTTCGCCGAGGACGACGAAGATGCCGGTGCCGAGGGTGGCACCGATGCTGATCATGGTCAGCTGCCACAGGCCGAGAGAGCGCCGAAGCGAGCCTCCCTCGCCCTGGCCGCCCTCCGCGACCAGGCGTTCCACGGGCTTGCGCCGCATGAGGCGCGCGGCGACTCCCTGGGCTGCGGGGGCGGTCGCTGTGCGGTCGTGCGGGGGTGCGCCTTGGTCGAGCACGCGCTGGCTCCTTCATCCTGCCGGTCATTGCGTTCGGGGACCGGTGGCGCCCTGCGAGGGCAGGGTCCCACCGAGCGGAGTCCCCGCCACACCACGTACAGACGAGCACCCTATGAGGCAGTCCTTCACGGGCGTAATGCAGCAACCTTGCGCGTCCCCGCATGATCATTGCGTTGATCGGACCGGAATGACAAATCGTTGCACCCGGTCTGCCGACCGTTGCACGGCGAACCTCATATGCACCTTTGCCCCCACAAGTGAGTACCTGGCGTCCGGCCGCCCGGAGCCGAGGCTTCCGGATACGCCGACGGCCCCCGGCCCTCCCTGGCGTGGGAAGGACGGGGGCCGTAGGGAAACGTTCCGCCGATCAGGTCCAGCTGGCGTGCAGCGGCTTGCCCTCGGCGTAGCCGGCCGCGCTCTGGATGCCGACGACGGCCTTCTCGGCGAACTCCTCCAGGGAGCCGGCACCGGCGTAGGTGCAGGAGGAGCGGACGCCCGCGATGATCGAGTCGATCAGGTCCTCGACGCCCGGGCGGGCCGGGTCGAGGAACATGCGGGAGGTGGAGATGCCCTCCTCGAACAGCGCCTTGCGGGCGCGGTCGTACGCCGACTGCTCCGACGTACGGTTGGCCACCGCTCGCGCGGACGCCATGCCGAAGGACTCCTTGTAGGCACGCCCGTTGGCGTCGTGCTGGAGGTCGCCCGGGGACTCGTAGGTGCCCGCGAACCAGGAACCGACCATCACGTTGGACGCGCCGGCCGCGAGGGCCATGGCCACGTCGCGCGGGTGGCGGACACCGCCGTCGGCCCACACGTGCTTGCCGTACTTCCTCGCCTCGGCGGCGCACTCCAGCACCGCGGAGAACTGCGGCCGGCCCACGCCGGTCATCATGCGGGTGGTGCACATGGCGCCGGGGCCCACACCGACCTTGACGATGTCCGCGCCGGCGTCGATCAGGTCCTTCACGCCCTCGGCCGAGACGATGTTGCCCGCGGCGATCGGCACCTGCGGGTCGAGCGCGCGCACCAGCTTGATGGCGCTGATCATCGACTCCTGGTGGCCGTGCGCGGTGTCGATGACGAGCGTGTCCACGCCGGCGTCGAGCAGCTGCTTGGCCTTGCCCGCCACATCGCCGTTGATGCCGACGGCGGCGGCGATCCGCAGCTTGCCGTTCTTGTCCACGGCCGGGGTGTACAGCGTGGCGCGCAGGGCGCCCTTGCGGGTCAGGATGCCGGCCAGCTTGCCGTCCTTGTCGACGGCCGGGGCGTAGCGGCGGTTGTGGTGGTCCAGGGTGTTGAAGGCCTCGCGCGGGTCGATGTCCGCGTCCAGCAGGAGCAGGTCCTTGGACATGACCACTTCGAGCTGGGTGAAGCGGTCGACGCCGGTGAGGTCAGCGTCGGTGACGACGCCGACGGGCCGCTGCTCCTCGTCCACGACCACCCCGGCGTTGTGGGCGCGCTTGGGCAGCAGGGCGAGGGCGTCGGCGACGGTCTGGTGCGGGGCCAGCACGATCGGCGTGTCGAGCACCAGGTGGCGGCTCTTCACCCAGGAGACGACGTCGGTGACGACGTCGATCGGGATGTCCTGCGGGATGACCACCAGACCGCCGCGCCGGGCCACCGTCTCGGCCATGCGGCGGCCGGCGATGGCGGTCATGTTGGCCACGACGAGCGGGATGGTGGTGCCCGTGCCGTCCGGCGAAGCGAGGTCCACGCCCTGACGCGAGCCCACCGCGGAGCGGCTCGGCACCATGAACACGTCGTCGTACGTCAGGTCGTACGCGGGCTGGATGTCATTGAGGAAACGCACGTGCTGCACATCCCAGTCGATCAGAGGTGACCCCCCGACAGGTGTGCCAGGGGAAAAGAGCACGTACTTCATTCTCCCATGCCGGGACCACGGTCATACCCGGGCGGAACCTCCAGGGTCCCCGGGACCCGTTCGGAGGATCCGCCGAATGCCTCACGGGGGCGCCGGCGCGGTCGAACCTGACACCCCCTCAGGCAGCTGAGGTGGTCATTCCAGCGCGAGGGCGACCGTGAGCGGGCCGGTGCGGTCGGCGGCCTCGGTGAGCACCTCCCGCGCCACCCGCCACTCCTCCGGGCGGTCGTCCGCGTACGCCCGCCAGCCGGTGACGACGAGGAGGAGCCCCCGGTTCGCCGCCTCCTCGGGCCAGACGGACGGATCGGAGAGGCTGTCGAGGAGCGCGTCCCAGTTCCGGCCGAACCAGTCGGGCAGGGCCAGCGTCCGCGCCACGGCGTCCATCAGCCCGGCCTTGTCCGTGACGCCGTCGAGGTCCAGCGGGACCGTCAGCCGGCCCGCGAGGTCGTCGCTCATCTCAGCACCGCCCGGAACGATGTGT
This sequence comes from Streptomyces sp. NPDC001852, assembly GCF_042891825.1. Lineage (NCBI taxonomy): Bacteria > Bacillati > Actinomycetota > Actinomycetes > Kitasatosporales > Streptomycetaceae > Streptomyces > Streptomyces sp. NPDC001852. Next base: position 387,896 of record NZ_JBIATN010000004.1, on the reverse strand, counting down.
AGTGATCATCGGTGTAGTAGATCTCCCCGCCCTGACCGGTGACGATGCGCCGGGCCCCGCGATCGCGGGAGCCGGGCGTCCTGACCGTGTACTCGTGGTAGTAGCCGCGCCCGTGCTTCGGCAGCCGGCCTTCGAAGTTCCCGAAGACGACCCCGTCCCTGGCGTACGGGAAGGGGCCGCCCCTGTCGATGAGGGCGAGCGTCCGCCGGGCCTCGGCGGGCAGCTCGGCCGCCCGGACGGTGGCCATGCCGTGGGCCCGGGCGGACGCGGACGCGGCAGACGGGCCCCGACCGGGCCCCTCGCTCGCACGGGTGCCGGACGGACTCGACGAGCACCCCGTCAGCAGGACGGCGAGGACGACGGCCAGCAGCCCCGTGAGCGCACGGGGCACCGACAGGCGAGGACGGTGGGGGACGAACCGCGGCAGCATGCCGATGATGCTGCCACGGCCGTCCCGCAACGAGGACGCCTCGACCCGCGTGGCGCGCCCACGCGCGGGGCGCGTCAGTGCCCGTCGGGGTCCGCGCGGCCGAGCGTCGGCTTCGGCGTCGGCCCGGCCGTCATCAGGTAGTCCGCGGCGGAGGTGTCCGTGACCAGGCTGGTGACCAGCCCGGACCGCAGCACCGCGTCGATCGCGGACGCCTTGCGCTGACCGCCGGCGATCGCCACGACCTCCGGGATACGGCGCAGCTGGTCGGCCTTGACGGTGATGCACCGCTCCCCCAGGTCCCGCCCGATCCGGCGCCCCTCGGCGTCGAAGAGGTGCGCGGCCATCTCGGCGGCGACGCCGAGCGAGGCGTAGTGGGCCCGCTCCTCGTCGCTGAGCATGTCGTGCACCGTCGAGATGCCCGGCTCCCAGGACCCGATGGAGACGCAGGCGACCGTGACCTTGTCGAAGTACTCGTAGGCCCGGGCGATCCCGGTCTGGTTGCGCAGCGCGGCCGCGGTGGCCGCGTCCGGCAGCAGCATCGGCGCGTAGATGGGGTGGGCGTCGCCGCCCGACACCTGTGCGGCGCGGCGCACGGCCTCGACCGAGCCGCGCTCCGAGGTCCCGGCGTCGTACACGCCCGTCAGCTGCACCACCGTGCACGGCGGCAGCCGGTCGAGCGCCGCCGCCATGTGGATCGTGGACCGGCCCCAGGCCAGCCCGAGCACGTCCCCCTCGTTGACGAGCTCGCCGAGCAGGTCGGCGGCCACTTCCCCCAGGTTCTCGGGGTCGGGGGTCTCCTCGGCCTCGGCCGGGGACTCGACCACGACTGCGTGCCGCAGGCCGTAACGGGCGCGGAGCGCGTCGGAGCGCTCGGCGTCCAGCTCGGCCGGGACGCGGATCTCGATGCGCACGAGATCCCGTTCGAGAGCCGTCTCCAGGACCCGGGCCACCTTGAAGCGGCTGACGCCGAACTCCTCCGCGATCTGGATCTTCGACTTGCCCTCGAGGTAGAAGCGGCGGGCCATGGCCGCCGCCTGCACCAGCTCAGCGGGTCCCATCCGCATGGCTGACCGGCCCGCCGACATACCCGACACGGCGATCTCCTCACTGCTGTTCACACTCTGGATTCGCCGTTCATCCTTGCAGATTCGGCGCTACGGATCCGCCCTGATAGGGGCCGTTCACTTAACCGTTCACGTACCTGTGGCTCAGTGGTCGCATGCCCAGGATGCCTTGGCGGTAGCCGTCTCGGCCTGCGCGCGCAGGGCACGGACCGCCTCCGCCGGGTCCTGCGCCCCGTACACGGCCGAGCCGGCCACGAACACGTCCGCTCCCGCGTCCGCGCACCGCTCGATCGTCGAGGCCGAGACGCCGCCGTCCACCTGGAGCCACAGCTGCAGGCCGTGCTTGCTGATCAGCTCACGGGTGCGGCGGATCTTCGGCAGCATGATGTCGAGGAACGCCTGACCCCCGAAGCCGGGCTCGACCGTCATGATCAGCAGCATGTCGAGTTCCGGCAGGAGGTCTTCGAACGGCTCGATCGGCGTCGCCGGTTTGAGCGCCATGGAGGCGCGGGCGCCCTTGGCGCGGATCTCCCGGGCGAGCCGCACGGGTGCGGCGGCCGCCTCCACGTGGAAGGTCACGGAGGAGGCGCCCGCCTCGACGTACTGGGGCGCCCAGCGGTCGGGATCCTCGATCATCAGGTGGCAGTCCAGCGGGGTGTCCGTCGCACGCGCCAGGGACTCCACGACCGGCACGCCGAGCGTGAGGTTCGGGACGAAGTGGTTGTCCATCACATCGACATGGAGCCAGTCGGCGCCTTGGACCGCCTCGGCCTCCTCCGCGAGGCGGGCGAAGTCGGCGGACAGGATGCTGGGGTTGATCTGGGCCATGCCCCAAGCCTGCCATGCCGCTGCGCCGGGCTGTGACGGCGGTCGGTTGCGGTGGTGATTCGGCTGCCGGCCGGTGGGGGGTTTCTCGCGCCCCCGCGGCGGCCGCATATCGACACAGCCCCGCGCCCCTTCCGGGGCGCTGCTCCCGGCGGTTTTTCAGGCGGTTCTGCGGATCAGCGCCAGGTACATCGCGTCCGTGCCGTGCAGGTGGGGCCAGAGCTGGACGTCCGGGCCCTCGCCGAGCGCCGGCACGCCCGGCAGCAGGGGGCGGGCGTCGATCAGCTCCGTCTCCGGGCGCTGCTTGAGCACGTCGGCCACGACGGCGCGGGTCTCCGCCAGGTGCGGGGAGCAGGTGGCATAGCCGACGACCCCGCCGACGCGGACCGAGTCGAGCGCGGTGCGCAGCAGGGCGCGCTGGAGGGGGGCGAAGTTGTCCAGGTCCTCGGGGCGGCGCCGCCAGCGGGCCTCGGGACGGCGGCGCAGGGCGCCGAGGCCGGTGCACGGCACGTCCATGAGCACGCGGTCGAAGGTGCCGGGGCGCCACGGCGGCCGGGTGCCGTCGGCGGCGATCACCTGGTACGGCCCCGGGTTGCCGGCCAGCGCCCTGGCGACGAGCCCCGCCCGGTGCGGCTGCTTCTCGGCGGCGAGCAGCGTGGCCCCGCGCTCGGCGGCGAGGGCGGCCAGCAGGGCGGCCTTCCCGCCGGGCCCGGCACACCCGTCGAGCCACATGCGGTCGGAGCCCTCCAGGGGCGCGCCCGCGAGCGCGAGGGCGACCAGCTGACTGCCCTCGTCCTGCACTCCGGCCCGCCCCTCCCGCACGGCCGGTACGGCGCCCGGTTCACCGCCCTCGGCGAGCCGCACGGCGTACGGCGACCAGCGCCCCGGCACGGCGGCCTCCTCGCGCAGCAGCTCCTCGGCGGTGGCCCGACCCGGCCGCGCGACCAGGGTCACCTCGGGCCGTTCGTTGTCGGCCTCCAGCAGGTCCTCGATACCGGCCCGCCCTCCGCCCAGGGAGTCCCACAGCGCGGAGACGACCCAGCGGGGATGGGAGTGCACGACGGCCAGGTGGTCCTCCGGGTCCTCGTCGTACGGCGGCGCGACCTTCTCCAGCCACCCGTCGAGGTCCTCCTGGGCCACCTTGCGCAGCACGGCGTTGACGAACTTGGCCCGTCCGTCACCGAGCACCACCCGCGCCAGCTCCACGGCGGAGGACACGGCGGCGTGGGTGGGGATCCTGGTCCCGAGCAACTGGTGCGCACCGAGGCTGAGCACGTCGAGCACCGGCGGGTCGACCTCGCCGAGCGGCCGGTCGACACAGGCGGCGATCACCGCGTCGTACGTCCCCTGCCGGCGCAGCGTGCCGTACACCAGCTCGGTGGCGAGGGCGGCGTCCCGCGCGTCGAAGTCGCCCTTCTCGCGGGCCTTGCGCAGCAGCGGAGGCAGCACGAGGTTGGCGTACGCGTCCCGCTCGTCGACCGCGCGCAGCGCCTCGAAGGCCAGGATGCGGACGGGGTCCTTCTGCGGACGGCGGTAGGGCTTGGCGGGCTTGCGCGGCCGCCGGGACTGCTCGCTCACGAAAAAGGTGCTCCGGATGTGAAGAAGGGGTGCGGTCTCCAGCCTACGTCGGCGCAAGGCCGCCCCCGCCGCCCGGGGCCTCAGCCGCCGAGCGTCTCGCTCTCGGCGATGCGCACGCCGCGCGCCCAGTCGGCCGCCCGCATCGGCTTCTTGCCCTGTGCCTGCACCCAGAGCAGCTCGACGGCGTACGAACCGGTGCCCACGTGCACGCTGTTCTTGCCGACGGCCATCCGTCCCGGCGCGAGCTCGGTGCGCTCGGGCACCGGGACGACCTGGATGAGCTTGAGCCGCTCGCCGCGGAAGGTGGTCCAGGCGCCGGGCGCCGGGGTGCAGCCGCGCACGACCCGGTCGACACGAAGGGCGGGCGTCGTCCAGTCGACCTGGGCGTCCTCGACGGTGATCTTCGGCGCGAGGGTGATGCCGTCGGCCGGCTGCGGTACGGCCTTCAGGGTGCCGTCCTCGATGCCGTCCATGGTCGCGGCGAGCAGCCCCGCCCCCGCGAAGGCGAGCCGGGTGAGCAGGTCGCCGCTGGTGTCGGTGGGCCGGATCTGCTCGGTCACGGTGCCGTAGAGCGGCCCGGAGTCGAGCCCCTCCTCGATGAGGAACGTCGACGCCCCGGTGATCTCGTCACCGGCCATGATGGCGTGCTGCACCGGAGCGGCTCCCCGCCAGGCGGGCAGCAGCGAGAAGTGCAGGTTGACCCAGCCGTGGGCGGGGATGTCGAGGGCCACGCGGGGCAGCAGGGCGCCGTAGGCGACGACCGGGCAGCAGTCCGGCGCGATCTCCCTCAGCCGCTCCAGGAACTCCGGCTCCCGCGGCCTGACCGGCTTCAGCACCTCGATCCCGGCCTCCTCCGCCCGCTCGGCCACGGGTGACGCGACCAGCCTGCGCCCACGCCCGGCCGGCGCGTCGGGCCGCGTGACGACGGCGGCCACCTCGTGCCGCCCGGAGGCGATCAGAGCGTCCAGAGCGGGAACGGCGACCTCGGGGGTACCGGCGAAGACGAGCTTCATGGGCGGGATCGGGCCTCTCGGGCGGGGGTCGGACGGGCAGCGCACCAGTCTATGACCAAGCAAGCAGGCACAAGCCATCCCCCACGGACGGACAGCGGACACCCGGGCGGGACCCGGGCGGACGCTGAAACCATCGACAGCGGACGGCGAAGCGGAGGTGCGGACGCCGACGGCGAGCACCCCACAGCTCGTCCAGCCTCTCGGCCGACCGGAAACGGGTGGTGCGCGGGTGGCAGAGCGAACAACCCGAACCACACACGGCGCGCACCCCGACAACCGGCGTACGCATATGCCCGTACGCCCCCAGCCCGTGACCAGCGGAGCGCACACGCGTTGGTCAAGAAAGAGTTGACCACAAAGGGCCGCTTTCGCGGCCCAATTCCTTTCAACGCCGGTTCGAGAGGCTTGTTCATGGCCGACCACGCAACCCACGACGCCCAGGCCCGGGCCAGCCTGCACTTGCTGGTGCGGGACATCGAGCGAGTCCGCCGGCAGGTGGACGCCCTGCGCACGCTCACCGCCCAGCTGGGCAACGTCTACCGCCCGCGCCGCTCCGGCCCGTCCACGGGCTTCGTCGTCTACGGACGCGCCCCCGCCCCGACGGTGCGCCTCGCCCAGGAACTCCGGGACAGTGTCGAAACCCTGGTCACGGCCGCCGTGGACTTCGACCGCTCACTCGGCTTCTCGTGGGACGCGGTGGGCTCGGCGCTCGGGGTCACCAAACAGGCGGTGCACCGCCGTTACGGCGCCCGCCGCGCCGCGGCCCAGGCGGCCGCCGAGGCCGAGCGGACCACGGAGCCGTCCGGCACCCGCACGCTCAATGTGAACACCGGCCTGCCCGCGGTCCCGACGGTCCCCGCGGCCCGCTCGATGCCCACGCAGCCGACCGCGGGCAGCCCGGCCCTGCGCGAGCGCGACGACGCCCGCCCGACGGCCTTCCCCAGCCCCCGCAACGGCTGAACGACGGCCGACACCTCCGCCCTGCCCTCCCGCACACCGGGAGGGCAGACACGCGCCCGGACGGAGAACGGCGCACCGCACGCCCACCGGTCAGCCACCGACGGCGAGCAACCCCGTCACCCGATGTCCGGCGGATCGATCCGCACCCGCACCGCCTCCCCGCTCCCCCGTGCCATCCGAGCGGCCTGGGCCGTCTTCAGCGCGGCAGCCAGCGCGGCCCCGCTGCCCGGCGGCACCCGGACCAGCGCCCGGTCCCAGTGCTCGCCCGGTGGCGGAGCTCCGGGCCTGCGGGGCCGGCCGGGCGACGCCGGCGGCATCGGCACCGGCCCCAGCACTTCCGCGTCCGGCGGCAGTTCGACCGAGGCCAGGAACTCGGCGACGGCCGCGGGCGTCCCGGACACGGCCGCCATCCGCGACACCGGCGGAAAGCCCAGCTCGGCCCGCTCGGCCAGTTCCCGCACCGCGTGCCCGACGGGGTCCCAGCGCACCAGCGCCTGCACCGGCCGCAGGGTCGGCTCGGCCACCACGACCACCGTGCCCCCCTCGCTCTGCGGCCGTACCAGCGCGCCCGCCGCGATCCACCGGCGCAGGGCGTCCTCCCCGGCCCGCAGGTCGGGTCGTACGAGCATGGCCCAGCCGTCCAGCAGGAGGGCCGCCGCGTAACCGCCCTCGGCGACCGGTTCGGCCCCCGGGGTGCTCACGATCAGCGCGGGCGTGCCCGGCACCGTGTCCAGCACGTGTTCCCGGCCCGAGGTGCGCACCGGGACGGCGGGGAAGGCGCGCCCCAGTTCCTCGGCCGTCCGCCGCGCCCCCACGACCTGGGCCCGCAGCCGGAAACCGCCGCACTCCGGGCAGTGCCACGCGCTCTCCTCGCGCCCGCACCAGCCGCACCGCAGCACCGCGGCGTCCTCCCCCTGGAGCGGCCCGGAGCAGTGCCGGCACCGGGCGGGCGCCCGGCAGCGGTCGCAGGCCATGCGGGGTGCGTAGCCGCGCCTCGGCACCTGTACGAGCACCGGTCCGTGCCGCAGCCCGTCGCGGGCCGCCTGCCAGGCGAGGGTCGGCAGCCGGGCGGCGCGGGCGGCCTCGTCGCGCGCGAGGTCGTCGTCCCCGACCGTCCGGACCAAGGGCGCGGCCCGCCGCACCTGCTCCCGCCCGGCGACCAGCGGCCGGGCCCAGCCGCTCTCCACGAGTTGGGCGGCCTCCACGGTGCAGCTCCAACTCCCCAGCAGGAACGCGCACTTGTCCAGTGCGGCCCGCAGCAACAGCACGTCCCGGGCGTGCGGCTGCGGGGCGTGCTGCTCGCTGTGGCTGTCGTCGCCGTCGTCCCAGACGGCCACGAGCCCCAGATCCTGCACGGGCGCGAACATCGCGGCCCGGGTCCCCACCACGGCCCGTACGGACCCTCGGCGCACCGCGAGCCACTGCGCGTACCGCTTCTCGGGTCCCGCGTCGGCCGTGAGCAGCGCGTGCCGGCCCGTGCCGAGCAGGGCGGTGAGCGCCGCGTCGACCCGTGCGGCGGCGCGCCCGTCCGGTACGACGACGAGGGCGCCGCGGCCCGAGGTGAGCGTGGCGGCGACGGCGCGGGCCAGTTCCTCGCTCCACAGCGGGCCCGGCAGTGCGTTCCAGACGGCCCTGGGCGAGCCGCCGGAGGCCAGGGCCTGGAGGAATGCCTCCCCGTGCTCGTACCGCCCCCAGGAGGCCGCCTCCGGCGCCTTCGGCGGGGGCAGGGGCGCGGGCGACGGCCGCTGCTCGGCGCGGGCGCTGCGCGGCGGCACGGCCAGCTGGAGCACGTCGGCGAGGCTTCCGGCGTACCGGTCGGCCACGGCTCGCGCGAGGCCGAGCAGTTCCTCGCCGAGCACCGGCTCCGGCGACACGACCTGGGCCAGGGCGGCGAGCGGCCCGGAGTAGTCGGACTCGGCCCGCCGCTCGACGAGGAACCCGTCGATGAGCCCGCCGCCCTCCCGGCGCCCTTCCCGCACCCGGCCCCGCCCGGCCCCGAACCGCACCCTGACCCGCACCCCGGGCTGGGCCTGCTCGTCCAGCTCGGCGGGCACGGCGTAGTCGAAGAACCGGTCGAGATGCAGCACGCCCTTGTCGACCAGCACCCGGGCGACGGGCAGCTGCGGGGCGAGCTCGGCGCCCCGCCAGGTCCGCGGCTTGGCCCGCGGCACCTTCGCCCTGCGCACGCTCTCCCGGATGAGCGCGAGCTGCTCCGGCGGCGCCCCTTCGGCCCCGCCGTCCCCTTCTGCCGGGGGCGCCCCGTTCTCGCTGCTCACGCTTGCATTCTTACCAAACGGCACTGACAACCGACGCCCGCCCGAGATCCCGGTCGGCGGCGGTACGGATTCAGCTTCACCGCACGCCCCTCAAGGCGCACTCCACGAAGTAACCGCGGCCTTCGCACCGGGCCGGCGTCGACCGCGTCAGCGTAGACACCGCACGGCCGGGCCCGCCAGTCGATTCGGTACCGGGGGCGGGACGGCGGACCCAGGCTCACACCGACGCCGAGCCCGCTGGAACGCCTCCGACACCGCCTGGCAGCCGGTGGGGAGGTGCGGACCGGCACCGGCCGACTGATCCCCGACACACCGGGACCTGGCCCCCGAGGAAACCCGACGCGCCGAGGCCCGGCCCCCGGCAAAGGGGGTCCGGGCCTCGGCGAGAAGGGTGACCGGTGCCTACAGGCCCACGGCGGCGCGCAGGGCGTCCACGCGGTCCGTGCGCTCCCAGGTGAAGTCGGGCAGCTCGCGGCCGAAGTGGCCGTAGGCGGCCGTCTGGGCGTAGATCGGGCGGAGCAGGTCGAGGTCGCGGATGATCGCGGCCGGGCGGAGGTCGAAGACCTGGTCGATCGCCTTCTCGATCTTCTCGGCGTCGACCTTGGCGGTGCCGAAGGTCTCCACGAACAGACCCACCGGCTCGGCCTTGCCGATCGCGTAGGCGACCTGGACCTCGCAGCGGGAGGCCAGGCCGGCCGCCACGACGTTCTTGGCCACCCAGCGCATCGCGTACGCGGCCGAGCGGTCCACCTTGGACGGGTCCTTGCCGGAGAACGCGCCGCCACCGTGGCGGGCCATGCCGCCGTAGGTGTCGATGATGATCTTGCGGCCGGTCAGGCCGGCGTCACCCATCGGGCCGCCGATCTCGAAGCGGCCGGTCGGGTTGACCAGCAGGCGGTAGCCCTCGGTCTCCAGCTTGATGCCCTCGTCCAGGAGCGCCTTCAGCTCCGGCTCCACGACGAACTCGCGGATGTCGGGCGCCAGCAGCGACTCCAGGTCGATGTCGGAGGCGTGCTGCGAGGAGACGACCACCGTGTCGAGGCGGACGGCCTTGTCGCCGTCGTACTCGATGGTGACCTGCGTCTTGCCGTCCGGGCGCAGGTAGGGGATGGTGCCGTTCTTGCGCACCTCGGACAGGCGCTTGGACAGCCGGTGCGCCAGGAAGATCGGCAGCGGCATCAGGGTCGGCGTCTCGTCGGACGCGTAGCCGAACATCAGGCCCTGGTCGCCGGCGCCCTGCTTGTCCAGCTCGTCGTCGTCGCCCTCGACACGGCTCTCGTACGCCGTGTCCACGCCCTGCGCGATGTCCGGGGACTGCGCGCCGATGGACACCGACACGCCGCAGGAGGCGCCGTCGAAGCCCTTCTTGGAGGAGTCGTAGCCGATCTCCAGGACCTTGTTGCGGACCAGGGTCGCGATGTCCGCGTAGGCCTTGGTCGTCACCTCGCCGGCCACGTGCACCAGGCCGGTGGTGATCAGCGTCTCGACGGCGACCCGGGAGGTCGGGTCCTCGCGCAGAAGCGCGTCGAGAATGGTGTCGCTGATCTGGTCAGCGATCTTGTCGGGGTGACCCTCGGTCACGGACTCCGAGGTGAACAGGCGACGGGACACAACGCTCCCTGTGGTTGCAGCGGCTGCTGGCTGATCATTTGCGGCGACGCGCGGGGCTGCGCCCGGCGTCGACCGTGAACAGTTTATCGGTCGCACTCGGCCGATGGGGCACGTGTCTCGCCTCTCGGGAGCGCTGTGACCTGCGGCACGGGCATTCTGCACAATGCCGGGCGGCCTTGGCCAGGGCCGCCACACCCGATTTGATCGGTCTTCGGGCCCGCCGTCAACGGGCCCTCGCGATCCGGCCGGGACACGCCGGGGGCGCGCCGGCGGGTCAGCCGAGCCGCCGTGCGACCAGGTCCCAGACGGTGTCGGCCAGGGCCTCCTTGGGGCCGTGCGGCACGGGGGTCTCGCTGCCGTCGGTTCCGAGCACCACGGCCTCGTTCTCCTCGGAGCCGAACGTCCTGTGCTCCCCCACCTCGTTGACCACGAGCAGGTCGCAGCCCTTGCGGGCGAGCTTGGTGCGGCCGTTGGCGAGGACGTCGTCGGTCTCGGCGGCGAAGCCGACGATCACCTGACCGGGCCGGGCGCGCTCGGCCGAGATCTCCGCGAGGATGTCCGGATTGCGCACCAGGACGACCGGGTCGGGGTCCTGGCCGTCCTTCTTCTTGATCTTGCCGGTGGCGTAGGCCGCCGGTCGGAAGTCGGCGACGGCGGCGGCCATGACGACCGCGTCGGCGTCCGCCGCCGCCTTCAGGACGGCCTCGCGCAGCTGCACGGCCGTGCCGACCGGTACGACGTCCACGCCCGCCGGGTCGGGCAGGCCGGTGTTGGCCGCGATCAGCGTGACCCGGGCACCGCGGGCGGCGGCGGTGCGGGCGAGGGCGTAGCCCTGCTTGCCGGAGGAACGGTTGCCGAGGAAGCGGACCGGGTCGAGGGGCTCGCGGGTGCCGCCGGCGGAGACGACGACGTGCCGCCCCTGGAGGTCGGGCTCGGTGACGCCGCGGGCCAGCACCCGGCGGCAGACCTCGAAGATCTCCACCGGGTCGGGCAGCCGGCCCTTGCCGGTGTCGACGCCGGTGAGCCGGCCGACCGCGGGCTCGATGACGACGGCGCCGCGGCGGCGCAGCGTGGCCACGTTCTCCTGGGTGGCCGGGTGCTCCCACATCTCGGTGTGCATGGCGGGCGCGAAGACGACCGGGCAGCGGGCGGTCAGCAGCGTGTTGGTCAGCAGGTCGTCGGCGAGGCCGTGCGCGGCCTTGGCGAGCATGTCGGCCGTGGCGGGTGCGACCACCACCAGGTCGGCGTGCTGGCCGATGCGGACGTGCGGGACCTCGTGGACGTCGTCCCAGACCTCGGTCGAGACGGGGTTGCCGGACAGGGCGGACCAGGTGGCGGCTCCGACGAAGTGCAGCGTGGAGGCGGTGGGCACCACGCGGACGTCGTGGCCCGATTCCGTGAACCTTCTCAGCAGCTCACAGGCCTTGTAGGCGGCGATGCCGCCACTGACCCCCAGAACCACCCTCGGCTTGTCCACCATCTCTCCCCGGCTCGGCACTGTACGACTCCATCACACACCACAGGCCCGGCTGTGTGCTGCCGGGCCTGTGGATAAGTCGCGACGCGATCTGAAAGTACTACTGCGCGGGGCCCTCGACGGCCTCGGACGTCAGCAGACCCGCGTTGATCTCGCGCAGGGCGATCGAGAGCGGCTTCTCGTGGACGTGGGTGTCGACGAGCGGACCGACGTACTCGAGGAGGCCCTCGCCGAGCTGCGAGTAGTACGCGTTGATCTGGCGGGCACGCTTGGCCGCGTAGATCACGAGGCTGTACTTCGAGTCGGTGGCCTCGAGAAGCTCGTCGATCGGCGGGTTGATGATGCCCTCGGGCGCGGTGATGGAAGAGGACACGCTCTACCTTCCGATGGGTGGGAAAAGATCATTCATGATCACACGCTCGTGATCACACAACATCCATCAAGGCTAGCAGCTCGCGCGCCACGTCCTCGACGGAGGTGTTGACCAGGGTCGTGTCGAACTCCGGCTCGGCCGCCAGCTCGGTCCTGGCCGCCTGAAGGCGGCGCTCGATGACCTCGGGCGGCTCGGTGCCCCGGCCGGTCAGCCTGCGCACCAGCTCCTCCCAGGAGGGCGGAGCCAGGAACACCAGCCGGGCGTCGGACATCGACTCCCGGACCTGCCGGGCGCCCTGGAGATCGATCTCCAGCAGCACCGGCTCACCCTTCTCCAGCCGCTCCAGCACGGCCGCGCGGGGCGTGCCGTAGCGGTTGCCGGCGAACTCCGCCCACTCCAGCAGTTCGCCGTTGGCGATCAGCTTGTCCATCTCGTCGTCGGTGACGAAGAAGTAGTGGACTCCGTGCTTCTCGCCGGGCCGCGGCCTGCGAGTGGTGGCCGACACCGAGAGCCAGACCTCTGGGTGTTCCTTGCGCATATGGGCGACGACCGTGCTCTTGCCGACCCCCGAGGGGCCGGAGAGCACGGTCAGCCGCGGACGTTCGCTCATGCAGCGATTATTCCAGCAATCCCGGAGTGCCCGGGACTCCCGGTCGGGCAGGGCCCGGACTCAGGAGCCGGTGCTGCCGAACTCACGCTCCAGGGAAGCGATCTGGTTGGAACCGAGACCGCGCACGCGGCGGCTCTCGGAGATGCCCAGACGCTCCATGATCTGCTTGGCGCGGACCTTGCCCACGCCCGGCAGCGACTCGAGCAGTGCGGAGACCTTCATCTTGCCGATGACGTCGTTCTCCTGGCCCTGCTTGATGACCTCGTGCAGGGAGGCGCCGGAGTGCTTGAGTCGATTCTTGACCTCGGCCCGCTCCCGGCGAGCCGCGGCGGCCTTTTCGAGCGCGGCTGCGCGCTGTTCGGGGGTAAGGGGCGGAAGAGCCACGCCTACGTCACCTCGGATGTCGAACTGTCGGATACGGACCGGTGAGGAACCTAGTCGCCCCACACCTGGGGAGCTACGAGCAACACGCTTCGCCCGTTCACTCTGCTCGGAGACTAGCGGTCAAGTCCGCCAGAGTCAGCGAGAACAGCGGAAAAGTCCTGGTCAGCCTCCGCCAGGTCGGACATTTCAGACATAATGCCCCCGATTTGAGGATGTATTCACACTCAAGTCGCCGCCCCGCCGCTCTCCGAGGACCCTTCGGAGGGCTCAGGCACCTGCGACGGCGGCCTGGATCTCCTCCGCGAAGCGCTCCGCGGACGCGCGCAGGGCCCCCACGTCGGGACCGTGCCGCAGCACACCCCGGCTGACGTTCGGCACGACATTGCGCACGGCCGCCCCGAACACCTTCGGCAGGTCGGCCGCGGTCGCCCCCTGGGCCCCGACGCCGGGCGCGAGGAGCGGGCCGTTGATGGCGAGGTCGTACGACGACAGGTCGCCGACCGTCGCGCCGACGACCGCGCCGAAGGAGCCCAGCGGCTCCTCCCCCGCGTTCTCGGCTGCCAGGTGCGCCAGCATGGTCGCGCCCACGCTGCGGCCGTCGGCCCGCACCGCGTGCTGCACCTCGGGGCCCTCCGGGTTGGAGGTCAGCGCCAGCACGAACAGTCCGGCACCGCTCTCCCGGGCCAGCGCGACGGCCGGGCTGAGCGAGCCGTAGCCGAGGTACGGCGAGACGGTCAGGGCGTCGGAGAACAGCGGGGCGTCCTTGCGCAGGTAGGCCTCGGCGTACCCGGCCATGGTCGAGCCGATGTCGCCGCGCTTGGCGTCCATCACGACGAGGGTGCCGGCCGCGCGGGCCTCCTGGACGACCTTCTCCAGGACGGCGACACCCCGGGAGCCGAAGCGCTCGAAGAAAGCGCTCTGCGGCTTCATCACGGCGACCCGGTCCGCCACCGCCTCGACGACCGTGCGGCTGAACCGCTCCAGACCGGCCACGTCGTCGTTCAGGTCCCACTCGGCGAGCAGGGAGGCGTGCGGGTCGATGCCGACGCACAGCGGGCCGCGCTCGTCCATGGCGCGGCGCAGGCGGGCGCCGAAGGGCTCCATCGGGCTCATGCGGGCTTCCTCACGTCGGCGCCGACCGCGTCGGCGAGGGTGGCGTACGGACTGGTGCGCAGGCGCGCGGCGAGGCCCTTGTGGATGCTGCGGGACCAGAAGGGTCCCTCGTAGATGAAGGCGCTGTAGCCCTGCACCAGCGTGGCACCGGCCAGGATGCGCTGCCAGGCGTCCTCGGCGGTCTCGATGCCGCCCACGCCCACGAGGGTGATCCGGCCGCCCACGCGCGCGTACAGGCGGCTCAGGACCTCCAGGGAGCGCGCCTTGAGCGGGGCGCCGGACAGGCCGCCCGTCTCCTTCACCACCGAGGGCGAGGACTTCAGGCCGAGGCCCTCGCGCGCGATGGTGGTGTTGGTCGCGATGATGCCGTCCAGGCCCAGCTCCACGGCCAGGTCGGCGACCGCGTCGATGTCCTCGTCGGCGAGGTCCGGGGCGATCTTCACCAGCAGCGGGACGCGCCGGTTCGCGACCGTGCGGTCGGCGGCCTCGCGGACGGCGGTCAGCAGCGGGCGCAGCGCCTCGGTGGCCTGCAGATTGCGCAGGCCGGGCGTGTTCGGCGAGGAGACGTTGACCACCAGGTAGTCCGCGTACGGCGCGAGCCGCTCGGCCGACTTCACGTAGTCGCCGACGGCCTCCGCCTCGGGGACGACCTTCGTCTTGCCGATGTTGACGCCCACGACCGTCCTGAACACCGGCTGACGCGAGGCGAGGCGGGCCGCGACGGCCAGCGAGCCGTCGTTGTTGAAGCCCATGCGGTTGATGAGCGCGCGGTCCGCGACGAGGCGGAACAGCCGCTTTCTGGGGTTGCCGGGCTGCGGCTCGCCGGTGACGGTGCCGATCTCGACGTGGTCGAAGCCGACCATGGACATGCCGTCGATCGCGACGGCGTTCTTGTCGAAGCCGGCGGCGAGCCCGAAGGGGCCGTGCATGCGCAGCCCGAAGGCCTCGGTGCGCAGCTCCTCGTAGCGGGGCGCGAGGGCGGCCGCGACGAAGGTGCGCAGCACGGGAATGCGCGCCGCGAGACGGATCCACCGGAACGCGAGGTGGTGCGCCCGCTCCGGGTCCATCCGTGTGAAGACCAGACGGAAGAAAAGCTTGTACATGTAGGTGTCCTCGTGAAGAGGGGGACACCGTTTCCGGTGTCCCCCTCAGGGCTGCTAGTCGCGGGCCGCGGTCAGGTGTTCCGCGTGTTCCTGGAGCGAGCGGACGCCCACGTCACCGTGGTTGAGGGCGTCGATGCCCTGGACCGCCGCGGCGAGCGCCTGGACCGTGGTCAGGCAGGGTACGGAGCGGGCCACCGCGGCCGTACGGATGTCGTAGCCGTCGAGGCGGCCGCCGGTGCCGTACGGGGTGTTGACGATCAGGTCGACCTCGCCGTCGTGGATCAGCTGGACGATCGTCTTCTCGCCGTTCGGGCCGGTGCCCTCCGACTGCTTGCGGACGACGGTGGCGTTGATGCCGTTGCGCTTGAGGACCTCGGCGGTGCCGGAGGTGGCGAGCAGGTCGAAGCCGTGGGCGACCAGCTCGCGCGCCGGGAAGATCATCGAGCGCTTGTCGCGGTTGGCGACGGAGATGAACGCGCGGCCCTTGGTGGGCAGCGGGCCGTAGGCGCCCGCCTGCGACTTGGCGTACGCCGTGCCGAAGACGGAGTCGATGCCCATGACCTCGCCGGTGGAACGCATCTCCGGGCCGAGGACGGTGTCGACGCCACGGCCCTGGATGTCGCGGAAGCGCGACCACGGCATGACGGCCTCCTTGACCGAGATCGGCGCGTCCAGCGGCAGCTCGCCGCCGTCGCCCGTCCTCGGCAGCAGGCCCTCGGCGCGCAGCTCGGCGATGGTCGCGCCCAGCGAGATCCGGGCGGCGGCCTTGGCCAGCGGCACCGCGGTCGCCTTCGAGGTGAAGGGGACCGTACGGGAGGCGCGCGGGTTGGCCTCCAGGACGTACAGGATGTCGCCGGCCATCGCGAACTGGATGTTGATCAGACCGCGCACGCCGACACCCTTGGCGATGGCCTCCGTCGAGGCACGGAGCCGCTTGATGTCGAAGCCGCCGAGGGTGATCGGGGGCAGGGCGCACGCCGAGTCGCCGGAGTGGATGCCGGCCTCCTCGATGTGCTCCATCACTCCGCCGAGGTACAGCTCCTCGCCGTCGTAGAGCGCGTCGACGTCGATCTCGATCGCGTCGTCCAGGAAGCGGTCGACCAGGACCGGCCGGGACGGGCTGATCTCGGTCGACTCGGCGATGTAGGCGGCGAGACGGGTCTCGTCGTAGACGATCTCCATGCCGCGCCCGCCGAGGACGTACGACGGCCGGACCAGGACCGGGTAGCCGATCTCGTCGGCGATGGCCTTGGCCTCGTCGAAGGTGGTGGCCGTGCCGTGCTTCGGCGCCGGCAGGCCCGCCTCGGCGAGGACGCGGCCGAAGGCGCCGCGGTCCTCGGCCGCGTGGATGGCCTCGGGCGAGGTGCCCACGACCGGCACGCCGTTGTCCTTCAGGGCCTGGGACAGGCCGAGCGGGGTCTGGCCGCCCAGCTGCACGATGACGCCCGCCACCGGGCCGGCCTGCTGCTCGGCGTGGACGATCTCGAGCACGTCCTCGAGCGTCAGCGGCTCGAAGTACAGGCGGTCGGAGGTGTCGTAGTCGGTGGAGACGGTCTCCGGGTTGCAGTTGACCATCACCGTCTCGTAGCCCGCGTCGCTCAGCGCGAAGGAGGCGTGGACGCAGGAGTAGTCGAACTCGATGCCCTGGCCGATGCGGTTCGGGCCGGAGCCCAGGATGATGACGGCCGGCTTCTCGCGGGTCGCGACCTCGGTCTCCTCGTCGTAGGAGGAGTAGAAGTACGGCGTCCGCGCGGCGAACTCGGCGGCGCAGGTGTCGACCGTCTTGTAGACCGGGCGGATGCCCAGCGCGTGCCGGACCTCGCGGACGACGTCCTCGCGCAGCCCGCGGATCTCACCGATCTGCTGGTCGGAGAAGCCGTGCCGCTTGGCCTCGGCGAGCAGCTCGGCGGTCAGCTCGGAGGCCTCGGCCAGCTCGTCCGCGATCTCCTTGATCAGGAACAGCTGGTCCACGAACCACGGGTCGATCTTCGTGTACTGGAAGATCTCCTCCGGCGTGGCACCCGCGCGGATGGCCTGCATGACCGTGTTGATCCGGCCGTCGGTGGGACGGCGGGACTCCTCCAGGAGCAGCGACTTGTCACCGGGCACTCCGGTGAACGCGAACTGGCTGCCCTTCTTCTCCAGCGAGCGCAGCGCCTTCTGGAAGGCCTCGGGGAAGTTGCGGCCGATGGCCATGGCCTCGCCGACCGACTTCATGGTGGTGGTCAGCGTGGAGTCGGCCTGCGGGAACTTCTCGAAGGCGAAGCGGGGAGCCTTGACGACCACGTAGTCGAGCGTGGGCTCGAAGGAGGCCGGGGTCTCCTGGGTGATGTCGTTCGGGATCTCGTCGAGCGTGTAGCCGACGGCCAGCTTGGCGGCGATCTTGGCGATGGGGAATCCGGTCGCCTTCGACGCCAGCGCCGAGGAACGCGACACGCGCGGGTTCATCTCGATGACGATCACGCGACCGTCCTCGGGGTTCACCGCGAACTGGATGTTGCAGCCGCCGGTGTCGACGCCGACCTCGCGGATGACGGCGATGCCGATGTCGCGCAGGATCTGGTACTCGCGGTCGGTCAGCGTCATCGCGGGCGCGACGGTGATCGAGTCACCGGTGTGCACGCCCATGGGGTCGAAGTTCTCGATGGAGCAGACGACCACCACGTTGTCGTGCTTGTCGCGCATCAGCTCCAGCTCGTACTCCTTCCAGCCGAGGATGGACTCCTCCAGGAGCACCTCGGTGGTCGGGGACAGCGTGAGGCCCTGCCCGGCGATGCGGCGCAGCTCCTCCTCGTCGTGGGCGAAGCCGGAGCCGGCGCCGCCCATGGTGAAGGACGGGCGGACGACGACCGGGTAGCCGCCGAGCTGCTCGACGCCGCCCAGGACGTCGTCCATGGAGTGGCAGATCACCGAGCGGGCGGACTCGCCGTGACCGGTCTTCCTGCGGACCTCCTCCACGACCGCCTTGAACAGGTCGCGGTCCTCGCCCTTGTGGATCGCCTCGGGCTTGGCGCCGATCAGCTCCACGCCGTACTTGGCCAGGACGCCGTTCTCGTGCAGCGAGATCGCGGTGTTCAGGGCCGTCTGGCCGCCCAGGGTGGGCAGCAGGGCGTCGGGGCGCTCCTTGGCGATGATCTTCTCGACGAACTCCGGGGTGATCGGCTCCACGTACGTCGCGTCGGCGATCTCCGGGTCGGTCATGATCGTCGCCGGGTTGGAGTTGACGAGGACGACGCGCAGGCCCTCGGCCTTGAGCACGCGGCACGCCTGTGTGCCGGAGTAGTCGAACTCGGCGGCCTGGCCGATGACGATCGGGCCGGAGCCGATGACCAGGACGGACTGGATATCGGTGCGCTTAGGCACGCTGGCCCTCCATCAGGGAAACGAAGCGGTCGAACAGGTAGGCGGCGTCGTGCGGGCCCGCTGCCGCTTCGGGGTGGTACTGGACGGAGAAGGCCGGCTGGTCGAGCAGCTGCAGCCCCTCCACGACGTTGTCGTTCAGGCAGACGTGCGAGACCTCGGCGCGGCCGAACTTCGTCTCGCTGACCTTGTCGAGCGGCGCGTCGACGGCGAAGCCGTGGTTGTGCGCGGTGACCTCGACCTTGCCGGTCGTACGGTCCTGGACCGGCTGGTTGATGCCCCGGTGGCCGTACTTCAGCTTGTAGGTGCCGAAGCCGAGGGCGCGGCCGAGGATCTGGTTGCCGAAGCAGATGCCGAACAGGGGCGTCTTCCGCTCCAGGACGGCGGTCATGAGCGCCACCGGGCCGTCGGCCGTGGCCGGGTCGCCGGGGCCGTTGGAGAAGAACACGCCGTCCGGTTCGACGGCGTAGACCTCGTCGGCGGTGGCGGTCGCGGGCAGCACGTGCACCTCGATGCCGCGCTCGGCCATGCGGTGCGGGGTCATGCCCTTGATGCCGAGGTCGATCGCCGCGACGGTGAACTTCTTCTCGCCGATCGCCGGGACGACGTACGCCTCCTTGGTCGCGACCTCCTCGTAGAGGCTCGCGCCCTTCATGTGCGGCTGGGCCTGCACGCGCGCGAGGAGTTCGCTTTCGGCGGCGATCGCCTCTCCGGAGAAGACGCCGGCGCGCATCGAGCCGCGTTCGCGCAGGTGGCGGGTGAGGGCCCGGGTGTCGATGCCCGAGATGCCGACCACGCCCTGCCGCTCCAGCTCGTCGTCCAGGGAGCGCCTGGCCCGCCAGTTGGACGGCACGCGCGCGGGGTCGCGCACGACGTAGCCGGAGACCCAGATGCGGCTCGACTCGTCGTCCTCGTCGTTCCAGCCGGTGTTGCCGATCTGCGGGGCGGTCGCGACGACGATCTGCCGGTCGTACGACGGGTCGGTCAGGGTCTCCTGGTAGCCGGTCATACCGGTGGAGAACACGGCCTCGCCGAAGGTCTCCCCCACGGCCCCGTAGGCACGGCCGCGGAAGATGCGGCCGTCCTCCAGGACGAGTACGGCGGGAACCCTGGCAGCTCCCCTTGTGGAGGTCGTCATCGTGCGCCTTCCGTGTCGTTGATCATGTGGTTCAGGGTGTCGACCCACTCGGTGTGCTCGGCCGCGTGGTCGGAGCGGAAGCCGGAGTCGATCAGCTTGTCGCCGAGCGCCCAGGTCACCACCAGCAGTCCGCCCTCGGTGAGGACCTTGCCGGCGATGCCCTTGTCGAGCCGGGCGCCCCGCAGCGCGGCGGTGGGGATGAAGAAGTCGCTCGCTCCGGCACGCTCGACCTCCAGCCCTTGGTCGGTGAGGGTGAGCTCGGCCCGGCTGCGGGTGCCCAGGCCGTGGGCCACGATGCGGTCCAGCCACTGTCCCGCGGTGGTCGAGCCGTGGTAGCGGCCGCTCAGCTCAAGTCTCGCCGGGCCGGTCTCCTCCGGCGCGCTGGGCGGTGCGGGCAGGTCGCTCTGCAGGGTGCCGCGCCACTTCCAGCCCTCGCGCATCAGCCAGTAGACGAGCGCGATGAAGAGCAGGAGTCCGACGAGCCAGCCGATGCGGGCCGGCCAGTCGGTGACTTCGGCCGACCTCTTGGCCTCGGCCAGCAGGATTACAGGTGTCACGTGAGCTTCCCGTCGACGAGCGTGGCCTTGCCCCGCAGCCACGTGTGCGTCACACGGCCCGGCAGCTCGCGCCCCTGGTAGGGGGTGTTGCGGCTGCGCGAGGCGAAGCCCGCGGGGTCCACCTGGCCACGGTATTCCGTGTCGACGAGGGTGAGGTTGGCGGGCTCACCAGCCGAGACGGGACGGCCGTGCCCGGTGGCCTGTCCGATCTGCGCGGGCTTGACGGACATCCGGTCGGCGACGCCGGCCCAGTCCAGCAGGCCCGTGTCGACCATGGTCTCCTGGACCACTGACAACGCGGTCTCCAGGCCCACCATGCCCATGGCCGCGGCGGCCCACTCGCAGTCCTTGTCCTCGTGCGGGTGCGGGGCGTGGTCGGTGGCGACGATGTCGATCGTGCCGTCCGCCAGGGCCGCGCGCAGGGCGTGCACGTCCCGCTCGGTGCGCAGCGGCGGGTTGACCTTGTAGACGGGGTTGTACGTGCGCACCAGTTCGTCGGTGAGGAGCAGGTGGTGCGGGGTGACCTCGGCGGTGACGTCGATGCCGCGGGACTTGGCCCAGCGGACGATCTCCACGGACCCGGCGGTCGACAGGTGACAGATGTGGACGCGGGAGCCGACGTGCTCGGCGAGCAGCACGTCCCGCGCGATGATCGACTCCTCGGCGACGGCCGGCCAGCCGCCCAGGCCCAGCTCGGCGGAGACGACGCCCTCGTTCATCTGGGCGCCCTCGGTCAGCCGCGGCTCCTGCGCGTGCTGGGCGACGACACCGCCGAAGGCCTTCACGTACTCCAGCGCCCGGCGCATGATCACCGCGTCGTCCACGCACTTGCCGTCGTCCGAGAAGACGGTGACCCCGGCGGCCGACTCGTGCATCGCGCCGAGTTCGGCGAGCTTCCTGCCCTCCAGGCCGACGGTGACGGCGCCGATGGGCTGCACGTCGCAGTAGCCGTGCTCCTGCCCGAGCCGGTAGACCTGCTCGACCACACCGGCGGTGTCGGCGACGGGGAAGGTGTTGGCCATGGCGAAGACGGCCGTGTAGCCGCCGGACGCGGCCGCGCGCGTGCCCGTCAGCACCGTCTCGGAGTCCTCGCGGCCCGGCTCGCGCAGGTGGGTGTGCAGGTCGACCAGGCCCGGCAGCAGCACCTTGCCGGCGGCCTCCACGACCTCGGCGCCCTCGGCGGACAGCCCGGTGCCCACCTCGGCGATCGTCTCGCCGTCGATCAGCACGTCCTGCGGCTCGCCGCCGAGCACCTTCGCACCACGGATAAGGATCTTGCTCATGGGTCTTACTTCTCCTCGGAACCGGTGGGGCGGGTGTGGGTGACGGCGGGCTCGTTTCCGCCCAGCAGCAGGTACAGCACCGCCATCCGGATGGAGACACCGTTGGCGACCTGCTCGACGGCGGTGCAGCGGTCGGAGTCGGCGACCTCGGCGGTGATCTCCATGCCGCGCACCATCGGGCCGGGGTGCATCACGATGGCGTGCTCGGGCAGCCTGGCCATGCGCTCGCCGTCGAGGCCGTAGCGGCGGGAGTACTCGCGCTCGGTCGGGAAGAAGGCGGCGTTCATCCGCTCGCGCTGGACGCGGAGCATCATCACGGCGTCGCACTTGGGCAGCGCGCTGTCGAGGTCGTACGCCACCTCGCACGGCCACGTCTCGACGCCGACCGGCACCAGGGTGGGCGGGGCGACCAGGGTGACCTCGGCGCCGAGGGTGTGCAGCAGGTCCACGTTGGAGCGGGCGACCCGGCTGTGCAGGACGTCGCCGACGATGGTGACGCGCCTGCCGGACAGGTCCTGGCCGAGCCCGGCGTCCCGTCCGATCAGCCGGCGGCGCATGGTGAAGGCGTCCAGCAGGGCCTGGGTGGGGTGCTGGTGGGTGCCGTCACCGGCGTTGATGACGGCCGCGTCGATCCAGCCGGAGTTCGCGAGGCGGTACGGGGCTCCGGAGGCGCCGTGCCGGATGACGACGGCGTCGACGCCCATGGCCTCCAGGGTCTGGGCTGTGTCCTTCAGGGACTCGCCCTTGGAGACGCTCGAGCCCTTGGCGGAGAAGTTGATGACATCGGCGGACAGGCGCTTCTCGGCGGCCTCGAAGGAGATCCGCGTGCGCGTCGAGTCCTCGAAGAAGAGGTTGACGATCGTGCGGCCGCGCAGGGTCGGCAGCTTCTTGATCGGCCGGTCGGCGACCCGGGCCATCTCCTCGGCGGTGTCGAGGATCAGGACGGCGTCCTCGCGGGTGAGGTCGGCGGCCGAGATGAGATGACGCTGCATCTGTCAGGCTCCGTAAGGCAGTTCAGGTCGGGAGGATCGGTGCAAACCGGCGCGTGTACGGGCATGCCGAAGCGGCCCGGCGCCTGAGTTGCTACTGGCCGGTCTGCTTCACACCGAGCAGCACGGTGTCACGACCGTCCTCCTCGGCGAGCTGGACCTTGACCGTCTCCCGCAGCGACGTGGGGAGGTTCTTGCCGACGTAGTCGGCGCGGATGGGCAGTTCGCGATGGCCGCGGTCGACCAGGACCGCGAGCTGGACCGCGCGGGGGCGCCCGATGTCGTTCAGGGCGTCGAGGGCGGCGCGGATGGTGCGGCCCGAGAAGAGCACGTCGTCGACGAGGACGACCAGCTTGCCGTCGAGGCCGTCACCGGGGATCTCGGTGCGGGCCAGCGCACGCGGCGGGTGCATGCGCAGGTCGTCGCGGTACATGGTGATGTCGAGCGAGCCGACCGGGATCTTGCGGTCGGTGATCTGCTCCAGTTTGACGGCGAGCCGCTGGGCGAGGAAGACGCCCCGGGTCGGAATGCCGAGGAGCACCACGTCGTCGGCGCCCTTGGCGCGCTCGACGATCTCGTGGGCGATACGGGTCAGCACCCGCGCGATGTCGGGGCCTTCGAGAACGGGCCGCGCATCGGGATGCGGGGCCGCGTGCGATTCCTGCTTGTCCATACGAAAAGGACCTCCTTCTCCGCCTCACGGGACGGACCTTAAAGGACGCCTGATTTGCGCCATCAACCCTAGCAGGTCACGGGGAGGCCCCCGATCACCCCCCTGGCGTAATGGGCCGCCGCTACCACGGAAGAGTCGGGGTGGACCATTCGGCTTGACGCAGGAGAGTCACGCTGCGTAACCTCACAGTGAGTTACCAGCCGCGCGGCGGGAACACCCTCCGGCCGCGTCGACACAGTGTCCGGGGAGCTATATGTCCAGCGAATACGCCAAACAGCTCGGGGCCAAGCTCCGGGCCATCCGCACCCAGCAGGGCCTTTCCCTCCACGGTGTCGAGGAGAAGTCACAGGGTCGCTGGAAGGCCGTGGTGGTCGGGTCCTACGAGCGCGGCGACCGTGCGGTGACCGTGCAGCGACTCGCCGAGCTGGCCGATTTCTATGGCGTTCCGGTGCAGGAGCTGCTGCCGGGCACCACGCCGGGCGGCGCCGCCGAGCCGCCGCCGAAGCTGGTCCTGGACCTGGAGCGGCTGGCCACCGTGCCGGCCGAGAAGGCGGGCCCCCTGCAGCGCTACGCGGCCACGATCCAGTCCCAGCGCGGTGACTACAACGGCAAGGTGCTCTCCATCCGCCAGGACGACCTGCGCACGCTCGCCGTCATCTACGACCAGTCCCCCTCGGTCCTCACCGAGCAGCTGATCAGCTGGGGCGTCCTGGACGCGGACGCGCGCCGCGCGGTGGCGACGCACGAAGAGGCGTGACCTCCTCCAGCGCCTGAGCAGAAACGTGCCGCCGGGGTGGCCGGGACTTCACGTTCCGGCCACCCCGGCGGCTTTTTCACGGCCTGAGGTTCGCTGCCTGACGGAAAATGCCGGAGGGCCCGCAGCACAGGCATGCTGCGGGCCCTCCGGCGATGGTCGTACCGGGCCCTTACGCCCCGTCCCGGCGCAGGGACGGCTTGAGCTCCTTCAACCGGCCCAGCAGGCCGTTCACGAACGAGGGCGACTCGTCCGTCGAGAACTCCTTGGCCAGCTGCACCATCTCGTCCAGGACGACGGCGTCCGGGGTCTCGTCGACCCAGATCAGCTCGTACGCGCCCAGCCGCAGGATGTTGCGGTCCACGACCGGCATCCGGTCGAGCGTCCAGCCGACCGCGTACTGGGCGATCAGCTCGTCGATCCGCGTCGCGTGCTCGGCGTAGCCCTCGACCAGCTGCATGGTGTACTCGCTGACCGGCGGCTGCCGGGTGTCGGACCGGGACAGCCGGATCCAGTCCGCGAGGACCGTCAGGACGTCGGCGCCGCGCTGGTCGCCCTCGAAGAGGATCTGGAAGGCGCGCTTGCGGGCCGTGTTGCGGGCAGCCACGGTTAGCTGTTCACCCGGCCGAGGTAGTCGCTGGTGCGGGTGTCGACCTTGATCTTCTCACCGGTGGTGATGAAGAGCGGGACCTGGATCTGGTGGCCGGTCTCCAGGGTGGCGGGCTTGGTGCCACCGGTGGAGCGGTCGCCCTGGACGCCCGGCTCGGTCTCGGCGATGGTCAGCTCGACTGCGGCCGGCAGCTCGACGAAGAGCACCTCGCCCTCGTGCTGGGCGACGGTGGCGGTGAAGCCCTCGATCAGGAAGTTGGCGGCGTCGCCGACGGCCTTCCGGTCGATGTGCAGCTGGTCGTAGGTCTCCATGTCCATGAAGACGAAGTAGTCGCCGTCCATGTACGAGAACTGCATGTCGCGCTTGTCGACAGTGGCGGTCTCGACCTTGACGCCGGCGTTGAAGGTCTTGTCGACCACCTTGCCGGACAGCACGTTCTTCAGCTTGGTGCGCACGAAGGCCGGGCCCTTGCCGGGCTTGACGTGCTGGAACTCGACGACGGACCAGAGCTGGCCGCCTTCGAGCTTGAGCACCATGCCGTTCTTGAGGTCGTTCGTGGAAGCCACGGTTGCGGAATCTCCTGGACTGACGTACGACCCCGGCGCACGCCACTGCCTAGAGGGCGAGCAGCTCCTTGGTCGTGATGGTGAGTAGCTCGGGTCCGCCGTCCGCCTCGGGGCGTACGA
The DNA here is from genome assembly GCF_042891825.1 of Streptomyces sp. NPDC001852. Classification (NCBI taxonomy): domain Bacteria; kingdom Bacillati; phylum Actinomycetota; class Actinomycetes; order Kitasatosporales; family Streptomycetaceae; genus Streptomyces; species Streptomyces sp. NPDC001852. The sequence continues at coordinate 363,029 of NZ_JBIATN010000004.1, read as the reverse complement.
CGAGCGTGTCATCGATCCGGACACCGCCCCGGCCCGGGAGGTGGACCCCCGGTTCGACGGTGACCGGCACGCAAGCGTCCAGTTTACCCATGGCCGCGGGCGCCAACTGCGGGTCCTCGTCGATTTCGAGTCCGACGCCGTGTCCGGTCAGCGGGGGCAGGGCCTCCGCATAGCCGGCCGAGTCCAGCACCTGGCGTGCCGCACGGTCCACGTCGGCGTACACGGCGCCGGGCGCCAGGGACTCGCGTCCGGCGCGCTGAGCGGCGAAGACCAGGTCGTACAGCTCGATCTGCCACTCGGCGGGCGAGGTGCCGATCACGAAGGTACGGCCGATCTCGCAGCGGTAGCCGCGGTAGGTCGCGCCCAGGCACACGGAGAGGAAGTCGCCCTCCTCCACCCGCCGGTCGGTGGGGCGGTGCCCGCGGCGGCCGGAGTTCGGCCCGGTGGCGACCGAGGTGGCGAAGGCCGGGCCGTCGGCGCCGTGGTCGACGAGACGGCGCTCCAGCTCCAGCGCGAGATGCCGCTCGGTGCGGCCGACCAGGATGGACTCCAGCAGTTCACCGAGGGCCTGGTCGGCGATCTCGGCACCGATGCGCAGACAGGAGATCTCCTCCTCGTCCTTGACCACCCTGAGCTGTTCCACGGCCGCGCCGAGGTCGCCGAGGCGCAGCGTGGGGGCGACCGCGGCGATCGCTCTGTGCCGGGCGACCGTGAGGTGGTGCTCCTCGACGGCCAGGGAGTCGGCGTCCTGCGCCACGGCCAGGTCCGCCGCCACGACCGCGGCATCACCGCCGACCCCGGTGCCGTTCGGTGGGAGGACGTGCAGGCGCAGGTTCTCGTCCGGGCGGCCCTCGGAGGGGCGGTCGTCGGGCTGGCCGACGCATACGAGGAGGTCCTCGCGTTTGCCGAGCAGCAGCGCGGAGCCCTGCGGGGCTGCGGCGGCGAGGTAGCGCACGTTGGCTGGGCGGGTGACGAGCGCTGCCGCGGTGCCGGCCGCGGTGAAGTGGTCTCTCAGCCGGGATCGGCGGGTCGCGTACACCTCTGACATGAGACGAGCGTAGGAGTTTTGCGGCGGTTGTGCCGATTTGTGGGGGCCGAGTGGGGTGGCGGGGCAGGTGGGGGGTGGTGCCTGTGGATCACCGGGTGCGGGTCCATGGGAGGCACTCGCGCCCACGCGGCGGAGCCGCACATCAGATACAGCCCCGCGCCCCTCACGTGGACCGGTCCCCCCTTGCTCACCAGCTCGGTGGGCTTGCTATCGCTCTGGCCAGGACCTCGTCCAGAACCTGTGCCGTGCCCGGGATGTCCAGTTGCGAGTTGTCGATGATCGGCAGGCCCGAGCCGTACCAACCCGCCATGCGGCCGTGGATACGGGCCACCTCCTCGTCGGTGAGGCGGCGGTTGCCGGTGCGCTCGGCGTTGCGCTCCAGGACGATGTCCAGGCCGGGGAGGAGGACGACCGGGAGCAGGCCGGGGCCGACGTGGCGTTTCCAGCCGCCGAGGCCGACGACCGGGCGGTCCGGGAAGACCGCGTCGTCGAGGATGCAGGAGATGCCGTTGGCGAGGAAGTTGCGGGCGGCGAAGCCGCAGGTGCGGCGGGCCAGGCGGTACTGGGCCTCGGAGTTGTCGTTCCAGCCGGACTGGGGGTCGGCGAAGCCCGAGCGGACCCATTCGCGGACGTCGTCCAGGCTGATGTGAGCGGTGGGCACGCGGCGGTGGTCCGCCCAGTACTTGGCGACGCTGGTCTTGCCCGCGCCGGCCGGGCCGATCAGCAGGACGGCCAGCGTGGTCGCCGCCGGGTCGGGGGCCGCGGCGGGAGCCGGGGGCACCGTGGGCACGCCGACCGGGCCGCCGGGCGGCAGCGGGACGTGACCGGTGGTGTCGGGTGCCGGCGCGGCGGTGGCCTGGGGTGCCGGGGGCTGGGGCGCCGGGGGTTGCGGGGGCGTCGGCGGGACGACGCCGGTGGGGGCCGGGAAGCCCGGCGGCGGGGGCACGGGGACGGGCCCCTGGGAGGCTCCCGGGTGCGGGCCCGGGTGGTGTGCGGCCGACGACCAGCCGGCGTGCGGCAGCTGCCCCGGCTGGTGGGGCGGCGGCAGCGGAGACCCCACTGCGTGCTGCATCCGTTGCCACTCCGTCTCGTACAAGGCAATTCGTGCTGGCAGCGGGGGTGAGCCCGCTGCCTACCGAACGGTACCGTCCCCCGCCGTCGTTTGGTGAAACGGACGGGGGCGGCTCGAAGTGCCCACTTCGGAAGGGCAATCGGACGGACGGAACAGTCGGGGACTCAGCTCCCGACCTCGCCGTACGCGGCGAGCAGGACGGCCGGGTCCGGGCCCTCCAGGACGGTCGGCTTGGCCAGGCCGTCGAGCACGATGAAGCGCAGCAGGTCGCCGCGGGACTTCTTGTCGATCTTCATCGTCTCCAGCAGCTTGGGCCACTGGTCGTAGCGGTAGTGCAGCGGCAGGCCGACCGCCTCCAGGACCGTACGGTGGCGGTCCGCCGTCGCGTCGTCCAACCGGCCCGCCAGACGGCCGAGTTCGGCGGCGAAGTGCATGCCGACGGCGACCGCGGCGCCGTGCCGCCACTTGTAGCGCTCGTTCTTCTCGATGGCATGGCCGAGCGTGTGGCCGTAGTTGAGGATCTCGCGCAGGCCCGACTCCTTCAGGTCCGAGGAGACGACCTCCGCCTTCACCCGGATCGAGCGCTCGATCAGCTCGGCCGTGTGCGGGCCCGCCGGGGTCCGGGCGGCCTCGGGGTCGGACTCGATCAGGTCGAGGATCACCGGGTCGGCGATGAAGCCGGCCTTGATGACCTCGGCGAGTCCGGAGACGTAGTCGTTGACCGGGAGGGAGTCCAGGGCGGCCAGGTCGCACAGGACGCCCGCCGGCGGGTGGAAGGCGCCGACGAGGTTCTTGCCCTCGGCGGTGTTGATGCCGGTCTTGCCGCCGACCGCCGCGTCCACCATGGCCAGCACGGTGGTCGGGACGGCGATCCAGCGCACCCCGCGCAGCCAGGTCGCGGCGACGAAGCCGGCGAGGTCGGTGGTCGCGCCGCCGCCCACGCCGACGACGACGTCGGAGCGGGTGAAGCCGGACTGGCCGAGCGCCTTCCAGCAGTAGGCGGCGACCTCGGCGGTCTTGGCCTCCTCGGCGTTCGGCACCTGGATGGCGACCGCCTCGTAGCCCTGCTCGGCCAGGTCGGCCCGCAGCGCGTCACCGGTCTCGGCCAGCGCCTCGGGGTGGATCACCGCGACCCGCTTGGCTTTCTGGCCGATCAACCCGGCCAGCTCACCGAGCAGTTGGCGCCCGACCAGCACCTCGTAGGGGTCGGTGCCCGCGGTGCCGGCGACCTGGATCCGGGTGACTGCCTCGCTCATGCTTCTTTCAACTCCAGTGCGTCGAGCGCCTGTTGGGTGACCTCTTCGGGGGTACGGCCGTCGGTCGCCACGACGGCGGTGGCGACCTCCTCGTACAGGTGCCGCCGGGCCTCCATCAGCTCGCGCCACTGCTTGCGCGGGTTGACCGCGAGCAGCGGCCGGGCCACGTTCAGCCCGGTGCGCCTGGCGGCCTCCTCCACGTCCATGGAGAGGTAGACCACCCGCCGCCCGGCGAGCAGCGCGCGCGTGTCGGCGTCGAGGATCGCCCCGCCGCCGAGCGCGAGGACACCCTCGTGCTCGGCGAGAGCGGCATGCACGGCGCGCTTCTCGATGGCGCGGAACGCGGGCTCGCCCTCGTCGACGAAGATCTCGGCGATGGTGCGGCCCTCGGCGGCGACGATGTCCTCGTCGGTGTCCCGGTAGCCGAGCCCGAGGCGCTCGGCGAGCAACCGGCCGACGGTGGACTTGCCGACGCCCATCGGGCCGACCAGGACGACCGCTGGCACGGCGCTCACCTGATCGCGAGGTTGTCGAGGTACGACCGCACGTTGCGGCGGGTCTCGGCCACGGAGTCGCCGCCGAACTTCTCGGCGACCGCGTCGGCGAGGACGAGCGCGACCATGGCCTCGGCGACGATGCCGGCGGCCGGCACGGCGGAGACGTCCGAGCGCTGGTGGTGGGCCTGGGCGGCCTCGCCGGTGGCGACGTCCACAGTCTGCAGCGCCCGCGGCACGGTCGCGATCGGCTTCATCGCGGCCCGCACCCGCAGCAGCTCGCCGGTGCTCAGGCCGCCCTCGGTGCCGCCGGCGTGACCGGAGACCCGCTTGATGCCCTCGGGCGTGCCCACGATCTCGTCGTGCGCCTTGGAGCCGGGCACCCGGGCCAGCTCGAAGCCGTCGCCGATCTCGACGCCCTTGATCGCCTGGATGCCCATCAGGGCACCGGCGAGCCGGGCGTCCAGCTTGCGGTCCCAGTGCACGTGCGACCCGAGGCCGACCGGGACGCCGTACGCCAGCACCTCGACCACACCGCCGAGCGTGTCGCCGTCCTTGTGCGCCTGGTCGACCTCCGCGACCATCGCCTTCGAGGCGTCCGCGTCCAGGCAGCGCAGCGGGTCGGCGTCCAGCTTCTCGACGTCGGCCGGCGTGGGGTACACCCCCTGCGGAGCCTTCACGGAGCACAGCTCGACGACGTGCGAGACGATCTCGATGCCCGCGGTCTCCTTCAGGTACGAGCGCGCCACCGCGCCCAGCGCCACCCGGGCGGCCGTCTCGCGGGCGGAGGCGCGCTCCAGGATCGGGCGGGCCTCTTCGAAACCGTACTTCTGCATGCCGGCCAGGTCGGCGTGGCCGGGGCGGGGCCGGGTGAGCGGCGCGTTACGGGCCAGACCCGCGAGGATCTCCGGGTCGACCGGGTCGGCCGCCATGACCTGCTCCCACTTGGGCCACTCGGTGTTGCCCACCATGATCGCGACCGGGGAGCCGAGGGTGAGGCCGTGCCGGACGCCGCCCAGGAAGGTGACCTCGTCCCGCTCGAACTTCATGCGCGCACCACGGCCATAGCCGAGCCGCCGCCGCGCCAGGTGGTCCGCCACCATCTCCGTGGTGATCGGCACGCCGGCGGGAAGCCCCTCCAGCGTCGCGACAAGTGCGGGACCGTGGGACTCCCCCGCGGTCAGCCAACGCAGCCTGCTCAACGGTGCTCCTCAGTGTTCGCGCCCGGTACTGCCCTGCGTACGCATGTCCTCGCGCACGGCGACGGCGACCGGGTGCGCGACCCCGGCCCGCCACCTCCGATCCTCCCACGTCCGGGGCCGGATTCCGGTCACCGGTCCACAGGGCGGACGTGGCCGGAGCGATCAGCGGGCGGCGAGCGCCTTCTCACCGGCTCGGCGCATGACCTCCAGGGGCGCCGGGGACCGGCCGGTCATCCGCTCGACCTGCAGGGCGGCCTGGTGGACCAGCAGGTCGAGGCCGCTGACCACGGCACCTCCGAACATGGACCAGCGGGCCGCCAGTTCGGTCGGCCAGGGATCGTAGAGCACGTCGAAGAGGGTGGCGGGGCACTCGGGCACGGCGGCGGCGAGGGCGTCGGTGGTGCCGGCGGGCGTGGTGGCGATCACCAGCGGTGCGCGCAGCGCCTGCTCGGCGTCCGCCCAGTCCGCCGTACGCACCTCCACGTCGAGCCGCTCGCCCCACTGCCGCATCTCGGCGGCGCGGGCCTCGCTGCGGACGTAGGCGACGACCTCGCCGGTGCAGATCCGGGCGAGGGCGGCGAGCGCGGAGGAGGCGGTGGCGCCGGCGCCGAGGATCGCGGCGGAGTCGACCTGCTCGATGCCGTGCTCGCGCAGGGCGGCCACCATGCCCGGGATATCCGTGTTGTCGCCGAGGCGGCGGCCGTCCTCGGTGAACACCACGGTGTTGACGGCGTCGACGGAGGCGGCCGTCTCGCTGATCTCGTCCACCAGCGGGATGACCGCCCGCTTCAGCGGCATCGTCAGCGACAGCCCCGCCCACCCGGGACCCAGCTTCTCGAGGAAACCGGGCAGACCTGCCTCGTCCACCTCGAAGCGGTCGTACGACCACTCGCCGAGCCCCAGCTCGTCGTACGCGGCCCGGTGCAGCACCGGGGAGAGGGAGTGGGCGATGGGCTTGCCGAGTACGGCGGCCCGGCGGGCGTCAGTTGCCCGAGCTGGCATTGAACTTTTCCTTGAGTTGCTTGAATTCGGCGTAGGTCTTCGCGAATTCGGTGTTGTTCACACCGTCGGTCGCCACGAAATAGATCCAGCCGTCGTGCGTCGGATTCAGCGCCGCCCTGAGCGCGTCCTCGCCGGGGTTGCCGATCGGACCGGGCGGGAGCCCCTTGTGCCGGTAGGTGTTGTACGGGCTGGTGTTGCTGTTGATCTCCTTCTCGGAGATGTGGATGTTGCTCGTGCCCTTGAGGTAGTTGTACGTCGAGTCGAACTGCAGCAACTGGTTCGTCTCGGTGTTGGTGGGCTTGAGGCGGTTGTAGACGACCTCCGCCATCTTGCGGTAGTCGTCGTCCGTCTTGCCCTCGGCCTGCACCAGGCTCGCGACCGTGACCAGCTCGAACGCGTTGTTCAGGCCCAGCGCCTGCGCCTTGGAGGTGAGACCGTAGGCGTCGTACTTGGACCTGGCCTCGGCGACCATCTGCTTCAGGATCGCGTCCGGCTTCATGCCCTTGGCGGCCGGATAGCTGCCCGGGAAGAGGAAGCCCTCCAGCGGGTCCTTGATCTCGCTGCTGTTCGCCGTGTTCTGCGCCCAGGCCGGCAGACCGAGGTTCTTGTACTCCTGCTTGGCGAGCTTCTCGGTGGAGCCGGCGGAGAGTTCGAGTTTCTTGTCGATCGCCTGGTAGACAGCTGCGTTGCGCTCACCCGGACGCACCATGACGATGTTCTGGCTCTTCGGGTCCAGCATCATTTTCACGGCGCTGGCGGCGGACATCTCCTTCTTCAGGAGATACACGCCGGCCTGGATGCTGCCGCCGCCGGGAACGGCGCCCTGCGCGTGCACGAAGGCCTCGGCGCTCTTGACGACACCGGCCTGCTTCAGGCGGTTGCCGATGTCCCAGCCGCCCGCACCCTTGGGGATCTCGACCGTCACGGTCTGGCCGGTGCCGTCGCCCGTGTAGTCGGGCGCCGGGGCGAAACGATTTTGGTAGAACTTGTAGCCGAAGTAACCCGCCGTGGCGACGCCGCCACCGAAGACCAGGACGACGACCATGCAGGCGCAGCCGTTGCGTCGCTTCTGGCCCTTCTTGGCGGGTTTCTTCCCCTTGCCGCGCCGGTCGCGACGGCTCTGGAGCTCGTGTTCCTCGTCGTCGTCTTCGTCGCCGCCTCCCGTGAAGAAGGGGTGCTCCTCGTCGGGCGCGGCCTCGGGCTCGGGTTCGGGTTCCGGCTCGGGGTGCCTGCGGCCGGGCGGCACCGGCGGCGGGTAGGCGTCCTCGGTGCCGTAGAAGTCGGGCTGCTCGCCGCCGTAGCCGACGGGCTGCCGGCCGTAGGGGTCACCGGGGTCCGGCTGGTACGGCACCTGGCCATGGGGACCGGCCGCCTCCCAGCCGCCCTGCTGCTGGTACTGCTGCTGGGTGTGACCGGCGTACTGCTGGTGGCCCTGTTCGTCGTAGTACGGGTACTGCTCGTGGCCGTACCCGGGGTGCTGCTGCTGGTTCCAGTCGCCGTACTGCGGCTGCTGCGGGTACTGCTGCTGCGGCTGGCCGCCGTAGGCAGGCTGCCGGCCGACGTGGGCCTGCTGCCCTTCCCATCCGCCGTCCCCGTACAACGGGTCCTGCGGATGCCACGGTTCGGAGCCCGGGCCCCGGCCATACTCAGTCATCGATCCCCTAGAGCCGCGAGGCCGACCGGTCACGCGGCCGGTGGGCCCGCTTCCGTTCCGCCTCCTCTTGCTATGTGCCGGCTGTTCGAACACCGGCACATCGCGCGGAACGTTACCGTATCGCGATCAGATGACCACTTCGACGCCCTCGCCGGGTGCTTTACCTGACACTCGTTCGGATTCGAGGGCCTGCTGCAGGATGATGACGGCGGCGGCCTGGTCGATGACCGAGCGGCCCTTCTTCGATTTCACCCCCGAGGCGCGCAGCCCCTGACTGGCCGTCACGGTCGTCATCCGTTCGTCCACCAGGCGCACCGGCACCGGCTTGATGCCCTTGGCCAGCTCCTGGGCGAAGGCGCGGACCTTGACGGCGGCCGGGCCCTCGCCCCCCTTGAGGGAGCGAGGGAGCCCGACGACGACCTCGATCGGCTCGTACTCCTCCACCAGTTGACGAAGGCGGCGGTGGGCGGCGGGGATGTCCCGGCCGGGGACGGTCTCCACCGGTGTGGCGAGGATCCCATCGGGGTCGCACGAGGCGACCCCGATCCGGGCGTCCCCGACGTCGATCGCAAGTCGACGTCCTCTGCGCATTTCCGACCGTTTCCTTACTTCGCCGTCTTCGTCGCCGTCGTGTTCGTCGTCTTGTCCGTCGTCTTCTTCGCCGTCACTTGGCAGTGTCGGCGACGAGGCGCTCGACGGCCTCGACGGCCTCGCCGACGGCGGCCGGGTTCTGGCCGCCGCCCTGGGCCACGTCCGGCTTGCCGCCACCGCCGCCGCCGAGGGTCTTGGCGGCGGTGCGGACCAGGTCACCGGCCTTGAGGCCGCGCTCGCGGGCGGCCTCGTTGGTGGCGATGACCGTCAGCGGCTTGCCGTTGTTGACGGTGAAGAGGGCCACGACCGCGGCACGTCCGCCCTGGATGCGGCCGCGCACGTCGAGGACCAGCTTGCGCAGGTCGTCCGGGGTGGTGCCGTCCGGCACCTGGCCGGTGACGACGGCCACGCCGCGCACGTCCTTGGCGGACTCGGCGAGACCGGCGGCGGCCTGCAGCACCTTCTCGGCGCGGAACTTCTCGATCTCCTTCTCGGCGTCCTTCAGCTTGCCGAGCATCGAGGAGACCTTCTCCGGCAGCTCCTCCGGTCGGCCCTTGAGCAGCTCGGTCAGCTGGTTGACGACCGTGTGCTCGCGGGCGAGGAAGGTGTAGGCGTCCACACCGACCAGGGCCTCGATACGGCGGACACCGGAGCCGATGGAGGACTCGCCGAGCAGCTTCACCAGGCCCAGCTGGGCGGTGTTGTGCACGTGCGTGCCGCCGCACAGCTCCTTGGAGAAGTCGCCGATGGTCACCACGCGGACCCGCTCGCCGTACTTCTCGCCGAACTCGGCGATGGCGCCCTGCTTCTTGGCCTCGTCGATCCCCATGACCTCGGCGTGCACGTCGAGATCGCGGGCGAGCACCTCGTTGATCTTCTGCTCGACGTCGGTCATCACGGCCGTCGGCACGGCGGACGGGGAGCCGAAGTCGAAGCGGAAGCGGCCGGGCTGGTTCTCCGAACCAGCCTGGGCAGCCGTCGGGCCGAGGGCGTCGCGCAGGGCCTGGTGGGTCAGGTGGGTGGCCGAGTGGGCGCGGGCGATGGCCTTGCGGCGGCGGGCGTCGATCGAGGCGTGGGCCTTGGCACCGACGGTGACCTCGCCGACCTGGACGACGCCCTTGTGGACGTACACGCCCGGGACCGGCTTCTGGCAGTCGCGGACCTCGATGACGGCGCCGGAGTCGACCTTGATCCGGCCGGTGTCGCCGATCTGGCCGCCGCCCTCGGCGTAGAACGGGGTGCGGTCCAGGACGACCTCGACCTCGTCGCCCTCGGTGGCGGCCGGCGAGGAGACGCCGTCGACGAGGATGCCGACGATCGTGGTTTCGCCCTCGGTGTCGGAGTAGCCGATGAAGTCGGTCTCGCCGACGGTGTCGGCGATCTCACGGTAGGCGCCCATGTCGGCGTGGCCGGTCTTCTTGGCCTGGGCGTCGGCCTTGGCGCGCTCCCGCTGCTCCTTCATCAGGCGGCGGAAGCCTTCCTCGTCCACGGAGAGGCCCTGCTCGGCGGCCATCTCCAGGGTGAGGTCGATCGGGAAGCCCCAGGTGTCGTGGAGCAGGAAGGCCTTGTCGCCGGCCAGGACCGTGCCACCGGCCTGCTTGGTCTCGGTGACGGCGGTGTCGAGGATGTTGGTGCCGGCCTTCAGCGTCTTGAGGAAGGCGTTCTCCTCGGCGACGGCGACCTTCTCGATGCGCTCGCGGTCGGTGACCAGCTCGGGGTACTGCTGGCCCATCATCTGGATCACGGTGTCGAGGAGGTCCTTGACGACCGGGCCGGTGGCACCCAGCAGGCGCATGTTGCGGATGGCGCGGCGCATGATGCGGCGCAGCACGTAACCGCGGCCCTCGTTGCCGGGGGTGACACCGTCGCCGATGAGCATGGTGGCGGTGCGCATGTGGTCGGTGACCACGCGGAGGGAGACGTCCGAGGCGTGGGCGTCGCCGTAGCGGACGCCGGTCAGCTCGGTGGCCTTGTTGATGACGGCCATGGAGGTGTCGATCTCGTACATGTTCTGCACGCCCTGCAGAATCATGGCGAGCCGCTCCAGGCCGAGGCCGGTGTCGATGTTCTTGCTCGGCAGGTCACCGAGGATCTCGAAGTTGTCCTTGCCGGTGCCCTCGCCGCGCTCGTACTGCATGAAGACGAGGTTCCAGATCTCCACGTACCGCTCGTCGTTGACGGCGGGGCCGCCCTCGGCGCCGAACTCGGGGCCGCGGTCGTAGTTGATCTCGGAGCAGGGGCCGCACGGGCCGGGGACGCCCATGGACCAGTAGTTGTCCTTCATACCGAGGCGCTGGATGCGCTCCTTCGGCACGCCGACGACCTCGTGCCAGATGCGCTCGGCCTCGTCGTCGTCCTTGTAGACGGTGATCCAGAGCTTCTCCGGCTCCAGGCCGTAACCGCCCTTGTCCTGGGGGCTGGTGAGCAGCTCCCAGGCGAGCTTGATGGCGCCTTCCTTGAAGTAGTCGCCGAAGGAGAAGTTGCCGCACATCTGGAAGAACGTGCCGTGGCGCGTGGTCTTGCCGACCTCTTCGATGTCGGGCGTGCGCACGCACTTCTGCACGCTGGTGGCGCGCGGGAACGGCGGCTTGACCTCACCCAGGAAGTAGGGCTTGAAGGGCACCATGCCGGCGGGGACGAGGAGCAGAGTCGGGTCGTCCGCGATGAGCGACGCCGAAGGGACGACGGTGTGCCCGCGCTCCTCGAAGAAGCTCAGCCAGCGGCGGCGAATCTCGGCCGACTCCATCAGTGGTCCTCATTCCGGTTGTACGAGTACGTCGGGGCTTCGATGTACTTCGGGTTGCTGCGGTCGTTCTCGATGGCGGTGTACCGTCGGGGCGCCGGGAGTTCGGGATTCTCGTGGATCCCCAGGGCCTCCTCCAGCTCGGCCTCCCGCTCGGCCATGTTGTCGCGGACGTCGAGCGCGAAGCCCACCGCGCGGTCCTTCAGGCGCTGACCGGTCTCCAGGGCCTTGTTGGCCGCGGTGGCGGCGAGGCTCTCCGGGGTCAGTTGCTTCAGCTTGCGGTTGACCTTGGTGGTCGCCCACACACCGGCGGCGACACCGGTGGTGAACCAGAACGTACGGCGGAACATCGCTCGGTCTCAGTCCTTACTTCCGCTTGCGTCGCGCGGCAGGGACCGTGCGGCCCACGATCACGGTACGCCGGGGCGCCTTCGCGGGCACGTCCTCCTTGCGGCCGCCCAGCGCCCGGCGGACGCCGTAGCCGAACGCCGCGACCTTGACCAGCGGGCCGCCGAAGGTGGAGGCGACCGTGGTCGACAGCGCGGAGGCGTTCGACGTGACCTCCTGGACGTCGGAGGCGATCGCGTCGACTCGGTCGATCTGGGTCTGCGCGGAACGCACGGCGGCGGAGGCGTCGGCGAGCAGCGGGACGGCCTGGTCGGTCACGTCCGCCACCAGCTTGGTGGTCGCCTTGAGCGTCTGGGCCAGCCTCGCGAGAGCCACCGCGAGGAAGGAGACCAGGATCGCCCAGAAGACGGCCACCAGGATCCCGGCCACCTCTCCACCGGACACTGTGCGCACCCGCTCCCTGAAACGTGCCTCACCATCGAAAAAGTCGTGTCCGAGCCTATCGCGCCGTGGCCGGGGCTCCGTACCGGATTACCGGGCGGCGCGGACGGAGTTGCGGGAAGCGATTGTACGCAGTGAACACGTTTCAGTACGCTCCGTGTCCCATGCGAGGTTCTCAGCGCCCAGATCCTTTCCCCGACGGCGATCCGCCCCTGGAACTGACCACTTTCGTGGGGCGCTCGGCCGAACTCGCCGGGCTGGCGTGCGCGCTCGGCGGGGCGCGACTGGTGACCGTGACCGGGGTCGGCGGTGTCGGCAAGTCCCGGCTGGCGGCGCGGTTCGCCGCCGGGTGGGAGGCGGGGGCGGGGCGGGTGGAGCTGGCGCCCGTGCGCGATCCGCAGTTCGTGGAGTACGCGGTGGCGGAGGCCCTGGGGCTGACCGACCACACCGCCCGGCCGCCCCGGCAGACGCTGCTGGAGCATCTCGCCGGCCGTCCGGCCCTGCTGGTGCTGGACGGGTTCGAGCATCTGGCGGACGCCTGTGCCGAGTTGACGGCGGAGCTGCTGCGGAGGCTGCCGGAGCTGCGGGTGCTGGCCGTGGGCCGGCGTCCGCTGGGGCTGGCGGGCGAGCGGCTGTTCCCGCTGGCGCCGCTCGGCGAGGGCGAGGCGGTGGAACTGCTCATCGACCGGGCCCGGGAGCAGGGGCTGGAGGTGTCCGACGGCTTCGAGGTGCGCGAGTTGTGCCGGCGGCTGGAGGGGATTCCACTGGCACTGGAACTGGCGGCCGGGCGGCTGCGGGCGCTGTCCCCGGCGCAGTTACTGGGGCGGCTGGACGACCGGTTCCGGTTGCTGACGGCAGGAAACGGGTCGCATCCCGTCCCCGGGGGCCCTCCGGCCCGGCACCAGACGCTGCGCACCGCCATCGGCTGGAGCCACGAGCTGTGCACGCCCGCCGAGCGGCTGCTGTGGGCGCGTCTCTCGGTGTTCGCGCAGACCTTCGACCTGGAGGCGGCCGAGTATGTGTGCAGCGGGGACGGGCTGGCCGCCGAGGACGTCCTGGACGTGCTGTCGGAGCTGCTGTCCCAGTCGGTCGTGACCCGTGAGGAGAGCCCGGCGGGCCCTCGCTACCGGATGCTGGACACGGTCCGGGCCTACGGCGCCGAGTGGCTGGAGGGGGTCGGGGACACGGGCCGGCTGCGCAGGCGGCACCGGGACTGGTACCTGGGCCTGGCGACCTGGTGCGAGCTGGACTGGTTCTCGCCCCGGCAGGGCGAGGTCGCCGCGCGGGTCGAGGCGGAGCTGCCCAATCTGCGGGCGGCGCTGGAGTTCTGTCTGACCGAACCGGAGGAAGCCCATCTCGGGCAGTACCTCGCGGGGTCGCTGTGGTTCTGCTGGGTCGGCTGCGGGCGGCTCGCGGAGGGGCGCCGCTGGCTGGCGCGCAGCGTGGAGCTGGAGTCGGAGTACGAGCAGTCGCGGCTGAAGGCGCTGTGGGTGCTCGGCTATGTGGCGATCCTCCAGGGCGACACCGTGCCGGCGCTGGCGGCGCTGCGGGAGTGCCGGGAGCAGGCCGAGCGGGTCGCGGATGCGACGGCGGTGGCGTACGCCGAGCACCGCACCGGCTGTCTGGCGCTGGTCACCGATGACCTGGTCCGTGCAGAAACGCTGCTGCGGTCGGCGCTGGACCGCTATCAGGGGATCGGCGAGCTCAACAGCAACGTGCTGATGGGCCAGGTGGAGCTGGCGATGACGCGGGCCTTCCAGGGGGACCTGCCGGACGCGGTACGGCTGTGCGAGGACGTGCGCCGGGTGTGCGAGGACCACGGGGAGCGCTGGGCCCGCAGTTACGCGCTGTACGTGCTGGCGTACGCGGCCTGGCAGGAAGGAGCTCTGGACAGCGCGCGGGAGCTGCTGACGGACTGCCTGCGCAATGCCCACGCCTTCCACGACCTGCTCGGTTCGGTGCTGACGATCGAGCTGCTCGCCCTGGTCACGGCGGCCGAGGGTGACCCTGCCGAGGCGGCTCTCCTCCAGGGCGCCGCCGCCCGCATATGGCCCTCGGTGGGCCTGCCCCTCTTCGGCTCGGCGCACTACAACGCGCCGCACGAGCGGTGCGAGGCGCTCGCGCGGCAGGCTCTGGGCGATGCCCGGTACGAGGAGTGTGTGCGGGAAGGTGCTCTGCTGGACCGTGCGACGGCGGTCGACCGGGCGCTGGGGCATGGTGCGGTGCGCCCCTTGGGGGCACTGCCGGCGCCGCGGGGGGCGGATGTGCCCCGAAGGGGCGCGGGGCCGTATCGACATGCGGCTGCGCCGCGTGGCGCGGCCGGCCCCCACCAGCCCGCACTGTCCGAAGGACCGGACCTGCCCGACACGTAGGAATCCTCGGAATAGGAATCCTCGGAAAAGGCAGAACCCGCCGCCTCACCCGCCCGGCGGGGCCGGGCGGGGAGACGGCGGGCCGAAGTGTTACGCCGTGGCTGGGGTCAGCGGGCGTAGTACTCGACGACGAGCTGCTCGTCGCAGATCACCGGGATCTCCTTGCGGTTCGGCTCGCGGTCCAGGCGGAACGCCAGGGCCTTGAGGTTCACCTGCAGGTAGCGCGGGGTCTCACCCTCGGGGGCGAAGCCACCCTCGCGGGCGATCGTGAAGAGCGTCTTGTCCTTGGAGCGGTCGCGGACCTGCACGACGTCGTCCGGGCGGACACGGAAGGACGGCTTGTCGACCTTCTGGCCGTTGACCTGGATGTGGCCGTGGACGACCATCTGACGGGCCTGGTAGATGGTGCGGGCGATGCCCGAACGCAGGACCAGGGCGTCGAGACGGCGCTCGAGCTCCACGATCAGGGCCTCACCGGTCTTGCCCTGGACCTTGGACGCACGCTCGTAGGCGCGCACCAGCTGGCGCTCGGAGATGTCGTACTGCGCGCGCAGACGCTGCTTCTCCAGCAGACGGACCTTGTAGTCCGAGTTCTGCTTGCGGCCGCGGCCGTGCTCGCCCGGCGGGTAGGGGCGGGCCTCGAAGTACTTGACGGCCTTGGGGGTCAGCGCGATGCCGAGGGCACGCGACTTCTTGACCTTGGGGCGGGACTGGTTCGCCACTGTCTCAATCTCTTTCGTAGTGTTCGGCTCGTCAGAGTTAGGGGAGGTCGCATCCGCAGCCGGGGAATCCCGCCGGGTCCGCGTGGGACCTGCCGGGCAGCCGCTCCCCTGGTCTGGGCACATACGTGCAGCACGCGAGTGGCCCACCGACCGTCCCGGAGCTCCGGGTGGTGGTGGGCTGCCCGCGACACCGTTCGACGGTGCGCGACGCTCCTGGAGTCCGTTTTCCCGAGGACTGGCCCCGGGGGCCGGACTCCGGCCGGCTGTCCCGCTCTGACTGCGCGGGACTCGGCACTTCGGGCAAGTCTACAGGGCGCTCAGGACCGCCTGCGACCGAGGCGCTTGCGGGTCCACTCCACCGCGTCCGCGTACCGCGCCTCGGTGCCGTGCCGGGTCGGGGTGTAGTACTCGCGGTCCTTCAGGGCGTCCGGGGCGTACTGCTGCTGGGCGATGCCCTCGGGCAGGTCGTGCGGGTAGACGTAGCCCTGGGCGTGGCCGAGCTTGGCGGCGCCCTTGTAGTGCCCGTCGCGCAGGTGGGGCGGCACCGGTCCGGCCAGGCCCTTGCGTACGTCCTCCATGGCGGCGCCGATGGCGGTGGTCGCCGCGTTGGACTTGGGGGCCAGCGCGAGGGCGATGGTGGCGTGGCTGAGGGTGAGCGCGGCCTCGGGGAAGCCGATCATCGCGACGGCCTGGGCGGCGGCGACGGCTATGGGGAGGGCGTTGGGGTCGGCCAGCCCGATGTCCTCGCTCGCCGAGATCATCAGCCGGCGGGCGATGAAGCGGGGGTCCTCGCCGGCCTCGATCATGCGGGCCAGGTAGTGCAGGGCCGCGTCGACGTCGGAGCCCCTGATGGACTTGATGAGGGCGCTGGCGACGTCGTAGTGCTGGTCGCCGTCGCGGTCGTACTTCACCGCCGCCCGGTCGACCGTCTGCTCCAGGGTCTCCAGGCCGATCTCGGTCTCGCCCTTGTCCAGGGCGGCTCCGGCGGCGGCCTCCAGGGCGGTCAGGGCCCGGCGGGCGTCGCCGCCGGCGATGCGCAGCAGATGCTCCTCGGTGTCCCCGGGGAGGCCGACGGCGTCCTTCAGACCGCGCTCGTCGGTCAGGGCGCGCCTCAGCAGGCCGCGGATGTCGGCGTCGGTGAGCGGTTCGAGGGTCAGCAGGAGCGAACGGGACAGCAGGGGCGAGATCACCGAGAAGTACGGGTTCTCCGTGGTGGCCGCGATCAGGGTCACCCAGCGGTTCTCGACCGCCGGGAGCAGGGAGTCCTGCTGGGCCTTGCTGAAGCGGTGGATCTCGTCCAGGAAGAGGACGGTCTCCTTGCCGAAGCCGCCGGTGGCGCGGCGGGCGCCGTCGATGACCGCGCGGACCTCCTTGACGCCCGCGGTGATCGCCGACAGCTCCACGAACCGCTTGTTCGTCGCCCTGGAGACGACGTACGCCAGGGTGGTCTTGCCGGTGCCGGGCGGACCCCACAGGATCACCGAGGACGGTCCGGCCGGGCCGCCGGAGCCCTCCCCGACCAGCCGGCGCAGGGGGGAGCCGGGCTTCAGCAGATGCTGCTGACCCACGACCTCGTCGAGGCTGCGCGGGCGCATCCGCACCGCCAGGGGGCTCGCTGCCGGGTACTTCTCCTGGCGTTCTTCTGCTGCGGCGGTGAACAGGTCGGGTTCCACGCTGAAACCCTAAGACACGGCACTGACAATGCCGTGCGGCCCGGGGTCAGGCCCAGAGCTGGCTGCCCCAGCGGGTCAGGATCAGCATGGCGATGATGCCGCAGTGCGTGACCGGCACCACCCAGGTGAACTCGCCGAAGAACGACTTCAGCCAGCGCGGGGCCGGCAGGAAGTCGTTGCGGACGTTGAACGAGGTCACGTACCAGAACATGGTGATCGTCGCGACCCACGCCAGGGAGCACCACAGGCACAGCGCGTTGATCCGGTACAGGGACTGGAACTGCAGCCAGGTGACGAAGCCGACGCCGAAGAGCGTGCCGAAGTCGAACGTCAGCCAGTACCAGCGCGGGAACCGGGCGCGGCCCAGCAGGCTCATGCCGACGCAGATGACGATGCCGTAGCAGACCAGGCCGAGCCAGGGGTTCGGGAAACCGAAGGCCGCCGCCTGCTTGCTCTCCATGACGCTGCCGCAGGACACGATCGGGTTGACGCTGCAGCCCGGCGTGAACGTCTTCCCGGCGAGCTTCGCCTCGAGGATCTTGTTCTTGTCGAGCGTGATGACCCAGGCGGCCAGCAGTCCGGCCGCGCCGGTGATCACCAGCAGCAGGGCGAAGGCACGGCTGCCGCCCACCGTGCGCGGGGCGTCGGCGGCACGCTCGGGACCCGACTCCGTGGAGACGTCGTTGACTGTCGTCTTGCTCATCACGCCGATTCCGTCACTTGAGAGTTGGACCATCTTCGGGCACGGCTCATTGTGCCGCACACACGCGTGTGTCCACCGTTCGAAGGACATAAGGACGTACGCACGGTGGTCCCGGAGCGCTCGGTTCCGGCCGATGCTCGCGGTCATGACAGCACACGCGAACGAACTCTCGGTGGACGTCCGGGGGCTGCGCAAGCGGTACGGGGGCGTGACCGCGGTGGACGGGCTGGACCTCGGCATCCGGCACGGTGAGGTGTTCGGCCTGCTCGGGCCCAACGGCGCCGGCAAGAGCACCACGGTGGAGATCCCTCAGGGCAACCGGTCACGGGACGGGGTGAGGTGTCCGTCCCCGGCGCGGACCCGGCGACGGGCACGCGCGCGTGGAGATCCCGTGTGGGAATCGTCCGGCAGGACGAATCGACGCCCGCGGAGTTGACGGTGGGCGAGACCGTACGGCACTTCGCCCGCTACTACCCCCGCCCGCGCAGCCCCGAGGAGCCGGAACGCCCCCGGCTGTCGGAGCGGGAGACGGCGGTACTGGGGCTGGTGGCGGAGGGCTGCACGAACGCGGAGGTGGGCCGGCGCCTGTACATCGGCGAGTCGACGTGAAGACCCACCTGTTGCGGATCTTCGGCAAGCTGGGTGTGGACGACCGTACGGCGGCCGTGACAAGCGCGATGCGGTACGGGCTGCTGGAACAGTGAGGGGGGCGCCGGGGTCCCCGGCGACCCCCTCACAGCCCACTCAACCGAGCCGGGACTCCAGTTCCGCCACGATCTCGTTGACACCGATCGCCGACTGCTCGCCGGACTCCATGTCCTTGAGCTGGACGACGCCCTCGGCGAGGTCGCGCTCGCCGGCCACGAGGGCGTAGCGGGCGCCGCTGCGGTTGGCGTTCTTCATGGCGCCCTTCAGACCCTTGCCGCCGTAACTGAAGTCCGCCGAGATGCCGACCTTGCGCAGCTCGGTGACCTTCGCGAACAGCACCCGGCGGGCCTCTTCGCCGAGCGGGACGGCGTACACCGACGTCGTGGACGGGAGGTCCAGCTCCACGCCCTCCGCCTCCAGGGCGAGGACCGTGCGGTCGACGCCGAGGGCCCAGCCGACCGACGGCAGCGAGGGGCCGCCGATCATCTCGGACAGGCCGTCGTAGCGGCCGCCGCCGCCCACCGCCGACTGCGAGCCGAGGCCGTCGTGCACGAACTCGAAGGTGGTGCGGGTGTAGTAGTCCAGGCCGCGCACCAGCTTCGGGTCGTCCTCGAAGGAAACGCCCGCCGCGGTGATCAGCTCGCGGACCTCCTCGTGGTACGCCTTGCAGGCGTCGCACAGGTAGTCGCGCAGCAGGGGCGCGCCGGTCAGCTGCTTCTGCACCGACTCGCGCTTGTCGTCGAGGACCCGGAGCGGGTTGATGTCCACACGGCGGCGGGTGTCCTCGTCCAGGTCGAGGCCGAGCAGGAACTCCTGGAGCGCGGCCCGGTAGACCGGACGGCACTCCTTGTCGCCGAGGCTGTTCAGCAGGATGCGGAAGTCACGCAGGCCCAGTGAGCGGTACGCCTGGTCGGCCAGGATGATCAGCTCGGCGTCGAGGGCCGGGTCCTCCGCGCCGATCGCCTCGGCGCCGACCTGGGAGAAGTGCCGGTAGCGGCCCTTCTGGGGGCGCTCGTAGCGGTACTGCGAGCCCGAGTACCAGACCTTCACCGGGAGGTTGCCCGTCTTGTACAGGTTGGCCTCCAGGACCGCGCGCAGCACGGGCGCGGTCGTCTCCGGGCGCAGGGCCAGCTTGTCGCCGCCCTTGGTCTCGAAGACGTACATCTCCTTCGTGACGATGTCGGTGGACTCACCGACGCCGCGCGCGAACAGCTCCACGTTCTCGAAACCGGGCGTCTCGATGTAGCCGTAGCCGGAGCTCCTGAGCGGCGCGGCGATCGCCTCGCGGACGGCCAGGAACCTGGCGCTGTCCGGCGGCAACAGGTCGTAGGTGCCCTTGGGGGCCTTGAAAGTGCTCACGGAAATCTCTCGTCACATTCCTCGTCGGGGAGCCGGGGAGGCTCCCTGGCCGGCCGCCACCTGCCGCAGATAGGGGTTGGCGGCGCGCTCCTGGCCGATGGTCGTCTGGGGGCCGTGTCCGGACAGCACCACGGTGGTGTCGTCGAGCGGCAGGCACACGCGGGCCAGCGACTCGAGCATGTCCTCCATGGATCCGCCCGGCAGGTCGGTGCGTCCGATGGAGCCGGCGAACAGCAGATCCCCGGAGAAGAACACCGACGGGATGTCGGCGGTCTCGGGCATCCGGAAGGTCACCGACCCCTTGGTATGGCCCGGCGCGTGCGCGACGGAGAACTCCAGTCCGGCCAGTTCGAGGGTGGTGCCATGCGTCAACTCCCGGACGTCGTCCGGCTCCCCCACGGTCAGCTCGCCCATCAGCGGCATCCCGATGGACCGGCCGAGCGCCTTCTCGGGGTCGCTCATCATGTACCGGTCCTCGGGGTGGATCCAGGCCGGCACGTCGTGCGCGCCGCAGACCGGGACGACCGAGGCCACGTGATCGATGTGCCCGTGGGTGAGGACGACGGCGACGGGCTTGAGCCGATGCTTCTTCAGTGCTTCCTCGACGCCTTCGGCGGCCTGGTGGCCGGGGTCGATGATCACGCACTCCTCACCGGCGGCGGGGGCGACGAGATAACAGTTCGTCCCCCAGGCCCCGGCGGGGAACCCGGCAATGAGCACGATCGTCCTTCGTTGTGTCGATACGGGTGGCCACAAGCTGTGGTCCAGAGCCTACCGGCGCTGCCGTTTCCTCAGCGAACCCATATACGGTACGGGGCTACACGCAACGGTCGGCTCACGAGCACGCACGCGTACCGGTCGACACACGACACGCATGAGGAGAGAACCCGGTGGTCAGCCAGGAGCAGCGGCGGCGTCAGCTCGCCCGGGAGAAGTTCTTGCGGCAGCAGCAGCGGCGCACCCAGGCGCGCCGCAAGGCCCGCGTGCGCAACTCCGTGATCGCGTCGGTGCTGGGCGTGATCGTCATCGGCAGCGTCGTGCTGTACACGACGGACGTGCTGAAGGGCGACGGCAAGAAGACCAACACCGCCGCCGACGTCACGCCCAGCGCCACGCCCACCAGCAAGGCCCCGGACCCGTGCGCGAAGCCGGCGGCCGGCTCGGCGAAGAAGCTGAACTGGAAGAAGGAGCCGGCGCTGACGATCGACACGTCGGCGAAGTACACGATGAAGCTCGCCACGACGTGCGGTGACATCGACATCGCACTGAAGACGGCCGCCGCCCCGCACACCGTGAACTCGTTCAACTTCCTGGCGGGCCAGGGCTTCTTCGACCACACCAAGTGCCACCGTCTGACCACGGACGGTATCTTCGTGCTCCAGTGCGGCGATCCGCAGGGCACCGGCATGGGCGGGCCGGGCTACACGCTTCCGGACGAGAACCTGAAGGACAAGAGCCTGAAGGGCAACACGTACCCGGCGGGCACGGTGGCGATGGCCAACACCGGTCAGAAGCACACCGGCGGCAGCCAGTTCTTCCTGGTCTACAAGAACAGCCCGTTGCCGCCCAGCTACACCCCGTTCGGCACGGTGTCGGACGCGGGCATGAAGGTGCTGCAGAAGATCGCCGCCGCGGGCGCCCAGGCGGCCGATCCGACCTCCGGCAACACCGCCCCCAACGCCACCGTGGTGATCAACAAGGCGACGGTGACGAAGTCCTGACACCTTTGTAAAGACCATGACGGCCAACTGCGGAATTTCGGTCGCGCTGGATGCGGACAGGCAACCCGCTGGTCGCCTATGTTGGCCGTGACGAAACTGTGGACGATGCCCGGGGGTGCTGAGGCCCCCCGCAGGCATCATGTGGAGGAGGCGCTGTGAGCAGCGACCCGTGGGGCCGCGTCGACGAGACGGGGACCGTGTACGTGCGTACGGCCGACGGCGAGAAGGTCGTCGGTTCCTGGGCGGCCGGCTCCCCCGAGGAGGCGCTGGCCTACTTCGAGCGCAAGTACGAGGGCCTGGTTGTCGAGATCGGCCTCCTCGAGAAGCGAGTACAGACCACCGACCTGTCGGCGAAGGACGCCCAGGCCGCGATCGGCCACCTGCGCGAGCAGATCGACGCGCATCACGCGGTCGGCGATCTGGACGCGCTGCGGGGGCGGCTGGACAAGCTGGTGGAGACCGTCGAGGCCCGCCGTGAGGAGCGCAAGCAGCAGCGGGCCAAGCAGTCCGACGAGGCCCGCAAGGCCAAGGAGGACCTGGTCGCCGAGGCGGAGCAGCTGGCGCAGTCCGACCAGTGGCGGGCGGCCGGTGAGCGGCTGCGGGCGCTGGTGGACACCTGGAAGGGGCTGCCGCGTCTGGACCGCAAGTCGGACGACGAGCTGTGGCATCGCTTCTCGCACGCCCGGTCGGCGTTCTCCAAGCGGCGCAAGGCGCACTTCGCGCAGCTGGACGCGCAGCGCGAGGAGGCCCGCCGGACCAAGGAGCGGCTGGTCGCCGAGGCAGAGGCGCTGTCCGGTTCGACGGACTGGGGTCCGACGGCGGCCCACTACCGCGACCTGATGGCGCAGTGGAAGGCCGCGGGCCGTGCCCAGCGCGAGCACGAGGACGACCTGTGGAACCGCTTCCGCGGCGCCCAGGACGTGTTCTTCGCCGCCCGCAGCTCGGTCTTCGCCGAGCGGGACGCGGAGCAGACCGAGAACCTGAAGCTGAAGGAGGAGCTGGCCGAGGAGGCCGAGAAGCTCCTGCCGATCGGCGACCTGAAGTCCGCGCGGGCCGCCTTCCGCTCGATCAACGAGCGCTGGGAGGCCATCGGCCATGTCCCGCGGGACGCGCGTCCGAAGGTCGAGGGCCGGATGCACGCGGTCGAGCGGGCGATCCAGGAGGCCGAGGAGGCCGAGTGGCGCCGGACGAACCCGGAGGCACGCGCGCGTGCCGAGGGTCTGACCGGTCAGCTGCAGGCCGCCGTCGACAAGCTGAGGGCGCAGATCGAGCAGGCCCGCGCCCAGGGCAACAGCTCCAAGGCCGACAAGCTGGAGCGCGAGCTGGAGGGCCGCCAGGCGCTCCTGGACCAGGCTCTCAAGGGCCTGCAGGAGTTCGGCGGCTGAAGTCCCCCGGTGCGCACTGTGAAAGGCCCCGTACGGCGCGTACGGGGCCTTTCACATGGGCTGCCGACGACTCGATTACACGGCTGCTTACGACCGGGAACGTCCGGAGGTCACGCGGTACACGTCGTACACGCCCTCCACACCTCGTACGGCCTTCAGGACGTGGCCGAGGTGCTTCGGGTCGCCCATCTCGAAGGTGAACCGGGAGGTGGCCACCCGGTCGCGGGAGGTCTGGACGGCCGCCGAGAGGATGTTGACGTGCTGGTCGGACAGGACGCGCGTGACGTCCGACAGCAGGCGGGAGCGGTCCAGTGCCTCGACCTGGATGGCGACCAGGAAGACCGAGGACTGGGTCGGCGCCCACTCGACGTCGAGGATCCGCTCCGGCTCCCGGGACAGCGACTCGACGTTGAGGCAGTCGCTGCGGTGAACCGATACGCCGCTGCCCCGCGTGACGAACCCGATGATCGGATCGCCGGGCACGGGCGTGCAGCAGCGGGCCAGCTTGACCCACACGTCGTCGACACCCTTGACGACGACACCCGGGTCGGCGCTGGAGCGGCGCTTGCGGCCCCGGCTGCGGGACGGCGGGACCGCCTCGTCGATCTCCTCGGTGGCCGCCTCCTCGCCGCCGAGGGCCTGCACGAGCTTCTGCACGATGTGCTGGGCGGAGACATGGCCCTCGCCGATCGCCGCGTACAGCGCGGAGATGTCCGAGTAGCGCATCTCGTGCGCGAGGGTGACGAGGGAGTCCCCGGTGAGGATGCGCTGGATCGGCAGGTTCTGCTTGCGCATCGCCCGGACGATCGCGTCCTTGCCCTGCTCGATCGCCTCGTCCCGGCGCTCCTTGGAGAACCAGGCCCTGATCTTGTTGCGCGCCCGGGGCGACTTGACGAAGCCGAGCCAGTCGCGGGACGGTCCGGCGCCGGGCGCCTTGGAGGTGAACACCTCCACCAGGTCGCCGTTGTCCAGGGTGGATTCGAGCGGTACGAGCCTGCCGTTGACCCGCGCCCCTATGGTGCGGTGGCCGACCTCGGTGTGGACGGCGTAGGCGAAGTCGACGGGGGTGGCCCCCGCGGGCAGGGCGATGACGTCGCCCTTGGGGGTGAAGACGAAGACCTCGTTGCGGGACAGGTCGAAGCGCAGGGACTCCAGGAACTCGCCCGGGTCCTCCGTCTCCTTCTGCCAGTCCAGCAACTGCCGCAGCCACGCCATGTCGTTGATGGCGTCCTTGTCCTTGCCGGAGGCCTTGGGCACGTCCGTACGGACCTTGGAGGCGCCGGCGACGGCCTCCTGCTTGTACTTCCAGTGCGCGGCGATGCCGTACTCGGCGCGGCGGTGCATGTCGAAGGTGCGGATCTGCAGCTCGACCGGCTTGCCGTTGGGCCCGATGACCGTCGTGTGCAGCGACTGGTACATGTTGAACTTGGGCATCGCGATGTAGTCCTTGAACCGGCCGGGGACCGGGTTCCATCGCGCGTGCACGGTGCCGAGGGCGGCGTAACAGTCGCGGACCGTGTCGACCAGGACACGGATGCCCACCAGGTCGTAGATCTCGGCGAAGTCGCGGCCCCGCACGATCATCTTCTGGTAGACGCTGTAGTAGTGCTTCGGGCGCCCCGTGACGGTCGCCTTGATACGGGCGGCCCGGAGGTCGGCCTGGACCTCGTCGGTCACTATGGCGAGGTACTCGTCCCGCTTGGGCGCGCGCTCGGCGACGAGCCGGACGATCTCGTCGTACATCTTGGGGTAGAGGATCGCGAACGCGAGGTCCTCCAGCTCCCACTTGATGGTGTTCATGCCGAGCCGGTGGGCGAGCGGCGCGTAGATCTCGAGCGTCTCGCGCGCCTTCTTCTCCTGCTTCTCGCGCTTCAGGTAGCGCATGGTGCGCATGTTGTGCAGGCGGTCGGCGAGCTTGATGACCAGGACGCGCGGGTCCTTGGCCATGGCCACGACCATCTTGCGCACGGTCTCGGCCTGCGCGGCCTCGCCGAACTTGACCTTGTCCAGCTTGGTGACGCCGTCGACGAGCAGGGCGACGGTGTCGCCGAAGTCGCGGCGCAGCTGGTCGAGGCCGTACTCGGTGTCCTCGACGGTGTCGTGCAGCAGTCCCGCCATGAGCGTGGCCGGGTCCATGCCCAGCTCGGCGAGGATGGTGGTGACGGCGAGCGGGTGCGTGATGTACGGGTCGCCGCTCTTGCGCTTCTGGCCGCGGTGCCAGCGCTCGGCGACCTGGTAGGCGCGCTCGATCTGCCGCAGGGTCGAGTTCTCGATCTTCGGGTCGTTGCTGCGCACTATCCGCAGCAGCGGCTCGAGAACCGGGTTGTAGGGGTTCGCGCGCTGCACGCCGAGGCGGGCCAGGCGGGCGCGGACGCGGTTGGAGGAGCCGGTGCGGCCGGGCTGGACCACGGGCGGGCGCACCACGGGCGGCTGGGCCGGACGCTCGGGCGGGGCCGGCTTGGGACGCGAGGCCTCGGCAGCCTTTTCCACGGGCGCGGACTGGGCGTGCTCGATCGGCCCGCGGGTGTCGTTCTTCGCGTTGGACACGTGCGGCGCGGGCTTCGCCGCGGCGGCCGAGGCGGACTCGGGCTTTGCGGCGGTCAGGTGCTGGGCCTCGTCTGGCAAGAGGGCTCCTCGTGCGCGATCCGGGTCCCCCGGTCAGGCTCCGGAGACCCCATGGTAGCGATCCTGCGGCTGGTCATCGCCTTCAGGCGGAAGTGAGGACCGTCCACCTGTGCAACGCGGGGGGCTTCCGCCGGATTCCGGGACGTGGATTCCGGGTGATTCGGAGGCGTGCGGGGGGTGTCCTGGCGGTGGACCGTCCGCCGGGGGTTCCTTCCCGAGCGACCGGCTCCGGCCCACCGGGCGTGCGGAAACACAAACGGGAAGCACAAAGCGGCCTACGGCGAAGCCGAGGCCGCTTGTGCAGGGCAGGCGGTCAGAGCTGGAGCAGGGCCTCCAGCGGGGCGCCGCTCAGCGCCGGCTCCAGCCGGGCGCGGCCGCCCAGGAAGCCCAGTTCCATCAGCACCGCCAGGCCCGCGACCTCGGCACCGGCCCGCTGGATGAGCTGGATCGCGGCCTCGGCCGTACCGCCCGTGGCGAGGACGTCGTCCACGATCAGGACGCGGTCACCGGCCGCCAGGTCCTCCGCGTGCACCTCGATCTCGGCCGAGCCGTACTCCAGGTCGTACGCCTGGCGCAGCGTCGCTCCGGGCAGCTTGCCCGCCTTGCGGACCGGGATGAAGCCGAGACCCGCGCGCACGGCGACCGGGGCGCCCAGGATGAAGCCCCGGGCCTCCAGGCCGACGACCTTGGTCGCGCCGGTGTCGGCGGCGATCTCGGCCAGTGCGTCGGTGAGGGCGGTGAAGGCCGCCGGGTCCGCCAGGAGCGGGGTGATGTCCTTGAACAGCACACCCGGCTCCGGGTAGTCGGCGACGTCCCGGATGCGGCTGAGCAGCAGCTCCCTGATCTCGGTCATCGGCGCTTCCCTCCGGAGGGCCGGCCGCGGCCCCGGCTGCGGGACGCGGACTGGTTGCGGGGGCCCACGACGGCAGGGGCGGCATCGTCGTCGTCGGCGCGATCCGTGGCGAGGTCCTCCTCGGCGGCGGCCTGGGCGCGCTTGGCCATGACCCGCTTGGTCAGGGCCTTCATCGCCGGCTCGCGCTCCTTGAGGTCGGCGACGAGCGGCGTGGCGATGAAGATCGACGAGTAGGCACCGGCCGCGAGGCCGACGAACAGCGACAGCGAGATGTCGTTCAGCGTGCCGGCGCCGAGGAAGCCACCGCCGATGAACAGCAGGCCCGCGACCGGCAGCAGGGCGACGACCGTGGTGTTGATGGAGCGGACCAGGGTGCCGTTGATCGACCGGTTGGCGATGTCGCTGTAGGTGAAGCGGGTCTGCTTGGTGATGTCCTTCGTCTGCTCCTTGAGGCTGTCGAAGACGACGACCGTGTCGTAGAGCGAGTAACCGAGGATGGTCAGCAGACCGATGACCGTACCGGGAGTGACCTCGAAACCGACGAGGGCGTAGATGCCGGTGGTGATCGTGATGTCGTGGATCAGCGCGACCAGGGCCGCGATGGCCATGCGCCACTCGAAGGCGATGGCCAGGTAGATCACGACGAGCACCATGAAGATCGCCAGGCCTTCCCAGGCCTTGTTGGCGATCTGCTGGCCCCAGCTCGGTCCGACCAGGTCGGCGGCGAGCTTCTCGGGGTTGAGGTTCAGGTCCTTGGCCAGCTCCTGCTTGATCTTGTCGGACTGGCCGGTGTCGATGCCGGCGATCTGGATGCGCAGGCTGCCGTTGCCGAGCTTCTGCACGATCGCCTCGTGGCCGGAGGCCTCCTTGGCGTAGTTCTCCGCCTGGGTCACCGAGGTGCTCATGTGGGTCGGCGTGGTGAAGACCGCGCCGCCCTTGAACTCGATGCCCATGTTCAGCCCGCGCACCGCCAGGCCGAGGATGGCCGTGATGGTGATCAGGATGGAGACGCCGTACCAGATCTTGCGCTTGCCGACGAAGTCGTACGAGATCTCGCCGCGGTGCAGTCGAGCGCCGAGGTTGCCGAGTTTCGACATCGCTCAGGCCTCCTTCGGGTCGACAGGGCCGGCGGCGGGACCGGCGGGACGGCGGGTGCGGCGCAGCGGTGGCTTGGCACCCAGGCTCTGCGGGTCGAGACCGGACCACTTGTGGCCGTTCGCGAAGAACTTGCGGCGGGCGAGGAGCGTCATCAGCGGCTTGGTGAACAGGAAGACGACGACGACGTCGAGCAGGGTGGTCAGGCCGAGCGTGAACGCGAAGCCCTGGACCTTGCCGACGGTCACGATGAACAGGACGGCGGCGGCCAGGAACGACACGAAGTCGGAGACGAGGACGGTGCGCCGGGCGCGCGGCCAGGCCCGCTCGACGGCGGGGCGCAGCGAGCGGCCCTCGCGGATCTCGTCCCGGATGCGCTCGAAGTACACGATGAACGAGTCCGCGGTGATACCGATGGCGACGATGGCACCGCAGACGGCCGGCAGGTTCAGCGCGAAGCCGATGGCCGGACCGAGCAGCGACATGATCACGTAGGTGAGGATCGCCGAGACGACCAGGGAGGCCATGGCGACGACCGACAGGCCGCGGTAGTAGGCGACCAGGTAGATCACGACCAGGGCGAGTCCGATCGCACCGGCCAGCAGACCGGCGTGCAGCTGCTCGCCGCCGAGCGCGGCGGTGACGGTGGTGACGGACTGCTCCTGGAAGGAGAGCGGCAGGGCGCCGTACGACAGCATGTTGGCGAGGCTCTGGGCGTCCTGCTGGGTGAAGCTGCCGGAGATCTCCGCCTGGCCGCCGGTGATGGCCGACTGCACGAACGGGCTGGAGACGACCTCGCCGTCGAGCACGATGCCGAACTCGTTCTGCGGGGACTGGTTCTTCGCCAGCTCACCGGTGATGTCCGCGAACTTCTTGGCACCGCTGGAGCTGAAGGTCATCTGGACCTGCCAGCCGGAGGCGCCCTGGGTGTCGAAGACGGCCTGCGCCTTCTTCACCTCGGTGCCGTCGACGGCGGCCGGGCCGAGCACGTACTTGTACCAGACCTTGTGGATCTGGCCGCAGGCGATGGTGGGCTCGCCGGGCTTGGCGGCGCCTCCGACCTTGGCCCGCTCGGCGGGCTTGGTGCAGTCCAGGGCGGCGTACTGGGCCTGCAGCTTGGCGGCGGCCGCGCCGGCGCCGGAGGAGGCCGACGGGGTGGCCGAGGGGGTGGCCGACGCCTTGGGGCTGCCGGAGGCGGACGTGCTCGGCGTCGGGGTGGAGCCCGCCTTCAGCGCGTCGGTGACGGCGCGGCCCTGGGAGGTCGCCGAGGCCTTGGGGGACGCGGTGGAGGACCCCGAGGAGGACGACGCCTTCTCCTTGGGGGAGGAAGAGGCGGAGGGGCTCGTGCTCGGCTTGGAGCTGCCGCTCGGGGAGGCGCTCGGCGACGGGCTCTGCGTGGCGCCCACGCTGGGCTGGCTGGCCAGGACCGGGCGGAAGTACAGCTTGGCGGTGGTGCCGACCTGCTGCTGGGCTTCCTTGGAGTTGGTGCCCTTGGGGATGTTGACAATGATGTTGTCGGTCCCCTGGGTCTGCACCTCCGCCTCGGAGACGCCGAGGCCGTTGACACGGCGGTTCATGATGTCGACCGCGGTGTCCATGTTGGCCTTGTTGACCGCGGACCCCTGGTCGGCCTTCGCCTTGAGTGTGATGCTCGTGCCACCGGCGAGGTCGATGCCGAGACGCGGAGTCTTGTTCCCGGACAGGAACATGCCTCCGGTGAGCGCCACGATGGCGATCAGGATGAGGGCCAGCGAGCGCCCTGGCTTGCTCTGGGCGCTCGCGCTCCGGCCCCTCTTAGGTGCTGCCACCTTCTCGTACTCCCTCTCGGGCCGCCCCACGCGGTCGGCGCGGTCGGCCATGACATGGTGTCGGGCTGTTCCGTACGGGAAACAGACGCCCGGTGGTGCGCGGGGCGCGATTATGCCGCGCGGCGCACCACCGGGGCGTGACTACTTCGCGTCGGAGTCGCCGTCGGTCTTCTTCGGCTCGGCGTCCGCCTCGGCCTCGGCGGCCTCGGCCGTGTCGGCGCCGTCCTCGTCGGCGTCCTTCTTACCGAGGTCGACGGCCTTGTCGTCGGAGGCGGCGGCAGCGGGCGAGTCGGACTCGTCGGTCTCGGTGAGGGAGGAGGCGTCGTCCGGGACGATGTCGGCGTCGGACTTCAGGTCGTGCTCGATGCCGTGGACGATGCGGTTGTACTCGTCGTCGGTGAGGACGGCGCCGATCGCGTTCTTGGCGAAGAGGAGCTCGACGCCCGGGCCGGCGTCGAGGAGGACCGTGTCCTCGTTGACCTCCTTGACCGTCGCGTACATCCCCCCGATCGTGCGGACACCGGAGCCGGGCTGCATCTCGTTCCGCATGTTGGCAGCCTGCTGCTGCTTCTTCTTGGCCGAGCGCGTCATGAGGAACATGGCCGCGATGAGCACGATGAAGGGGAGAAGGGTAAAGGCATTCACGGGACGGGGTTTCCTTCGCGCGACCGCGACGGAGAGCGGCCTGTTGATGGGGGTGTGGGTCGGCGCCGCCCGCAAAGGCGGCATCGGCGGAGTCTAAGCGAGTCCGCGTGCATGGAACAACGCTCAGCATGGCACCTGAGTTCCTGCCCGGGCCAATGCCCTCGCCGTCCCAGGACATCATCGCGCCGTCAGCCCCCGAACAGGTCCTGTTGTCCGTTTCCTCCGGTCGTCCCCCCGCTCGCCGAGGGCGGCGGGGTCAGACCGAGGTGAGCCCAGGCGGCCGGCGTGGCGACCCGGCCGCGCGGGGTACGGGCCAGCAGTCCCTCCCGGACGAGGAACGGTTCGGCGACTTCCTCGACGGTCTCCCGCTCCTCCCCCACCGCGACGGCGAGCGTGGACAGGCCGACCGGGCCGCCGCCGAAGAGCTTCAGCAGGGCCTGGAGGACGGCGCGGTCGAGGCGGTCGAGACCGCGCGCGTCGACCTCGTAGACGGCGAGGGCCGCCCCGGCGATCTCACGGGTGATCACGCCGTCCGCCTTGACCTGCGCATAGTCGCGGACGCGGCGCAGCAGGCGGTTGGCGATGCGGGGCGTGCCCCGGGAGCGGCCGGCGATCTCGGCGGCGCCGTCCGGCTCGATCTCCACGTCCAGCAGGCTCGCCGAGCGGTGCACGACCCGCTCCAGCTCGTGCGGCTCGTAGAACTCCATGTGCGCGGTGAAGCCGAAGCGGTCGCGCAGCGGGGGCGGCAGCAGGCCCGCGCGCGTGGTGGCGCCGACCAGGGTGAACGGCGGCAGCTCCAGCGGGATCGCGGTGGCGCCGGGGCCCTTGCCGACGATGACGTCGACACGGAAGTCCTCCATCGCCATGTACAGCATCTCCTCGGCGGGCCGGGACATGCGGTGGATCTCGTCGAGGAAGAGGACCTCGCCCTCCTGGAGGGAGGAGAGGATCGCGGCGAGGTCGCCGGCGTGCTGGATGGCGGGGCCGGAGGTGATGCGGATGGGGGCACCCATCTCGGCTGCGATGATCATCGACAGGGTGGTCTTGCCGAGACCGGGCGCGCCGGAGAGCAGCACGTGGTCGGCGGTGGCGCCACGCGCGCGTGCGGCCCGCAGGACGAGGTCGAGCTGTTCGCGGACCTTCTCCTGGCCGATGAACTCGCCGAGGTCCTTGGGGCGCAGCGCGGCCTCGACGGCCTGGTCCTCCCGGTCGGCGGACGCACCGACGAGCCGCTCGGAGGCGGGGGTGTCGGTCGAGTCGTCCCGGTTCATGTGCATGTGCCTCGATCGTCGTGGGGTCAGCGGGCGCGGTTCAGGGTCTGGAGGGCGGCCCTCAGCAGCTGTCCGACCTGCGGGGTGCCGCCCGCGGCCTCGGCCTGGGGAGCCACCGCGGCAACGGCCTCGTCGGCCTCGCGGGTGGCGTAGCCGAGGCCGATGAGGGCCGCGTGCAGCTGGTCGCGCCAGCCCTGGGTGACCGGGGCGCCGACCGCGGGTGCGCCGATGGGCTCGCCGAGCCGGTCCTTGAGCTCCAGCAGCAGCTTCTGCGCGCCCTTCTTGCCGATGCCGGGGACGGCGGTGAGGGCCTTCTCGTCACCGGTGGCGACGGCGCGGCGCAGCGCGTCCGGGGTGTGCACGGCGAGCATGGCCTGGGCCAGGCGCGGGCCGACTCCGCTCGCGGTCTGGAGCAGTTCGAAGACCTGGCGCTCGTCGTCGTCGGCGAAGCCGTACAGGGTCAGCGAGTCCTCGCGGACGACGAGCGAGGTGTGCAGCTTGGCGGGCCGGCCCATGCGGAGCGTGGACAGCGTGTTCGGCGTGCACTGGACGGCCATGCCGACGCCGCCGACCTCGACGACCGCGGCGTCGGGGGCGAGCGCGGCGACCGTGCCGCTGACGAAGGCGATCATGCCGTACGGCCTTTCGTTGCGTGGACTGTGTGGCGGGCGACCGCCTGCTGGAGCCGGTTCTGGGCGGGGGCGCGCCAGATGTGGCAG
Source organism: Streptomyces sp. NPDC001852 (assembly GCF_042891825.1). Lineage (NCBI taxonomy): Bacteria > Bacillati > Actinomycetota > Actinomycetes > Kitasatosporales > Streptomycetaceae > Streptomyces > Streptomyces sp. NPDC001852. The sequence continues at coordinate 331,579 of NZ_JBIATN010000004.1, read as the reverse complement.
ATGGCGAGCGCGAGGGCGTCGGCGGCGTCGGCCGGCTTCGGGGGCGCGGAGAGCCGGAGCAGCCGGGTGACCATGGCGCCGACCTGGGCCTTGTCGGCGCGTCCGGAGCCGGTGACGGCGGCCTTGACCTCGCTCGGGGTGTGCAGTGCGACGGGGATGCCGCGCCGGGCCGCGCACAGCATGGCCACGGCGCTGGCCTGGGCGGTGCCCATCACGGTGCGCACGTTGTGCTGGCTGAAGACGCGCTCGACGGCGACGAACTCGGGGCGGTGCTCGTCCAGCCACTGCTCGATGCCCTGCTCGACCGCGAGCAGGCGGTGGCTGAGATCGGCGTCCGCGGGCGTGCGCACGACGCCGACGCCGAGCATGGTCAGCGGGCGGCCCGCGACCCCCTCGACGACGCCGACACCGCACCGGGTCAGCCCGGGGTCCACCCCCAGTACGCGCACCGCGCCCCCTCCCTTCGCCGACTCGCTCAGCTGTTTGTGCAGGCTATCGGTTGCCACTGACAACGCCGCGCACCGGCGCCCGGCACGGCGACGGGCCGACGGGTTGTCCCGTCGGCCCGTGAGACCTGCGAAGCCCGCGGCAGCGTCAGGCGTCGACCTTCTCCATGATCTCGTCGCTCACGTCGAAGTTCGCGAAGACGTTCTGCACGTCGTCGCTGTCCTCGAGCGCGTCGATCAGCTTGAAGATCTTCTTGGCGCCCTCCTCGTCCAGCTCGACCTGCATGGTCGGGACGAAGTTGGCCTCGGCGGACTCGTAGTCGATGCCGGCCTCCTGGAGGGCGGTGCGGACCGCGACCAGGTCGGTGGCCTCGCTGATCACCTCGAAGTTCTCGCCGAGGTCGTTGACTTCCTCGGCACCGGCGTCCAGGACGGCGCCGAGCACGTCGTCCTCGGTCAGCTCGCCCTTGGGGACGATGACGACGCCCTTGCGGTTGAACAGGTAGGACACCGAGCCCGGGTCGGCCATGGAGCCGCCGTTGCGGGTCATGGCGACGCGGACGTCGGAGGCGGCGCGGTTGCGGTTGTCGGTGAGGCACTCGATGAGCACCGCGACACCGTTCGGGCCGTAGCCCTCGTACATGATCGTCTCGTAGTCGGCGCCGCCGGCCTCGAGACCGCCGCCGCGCTTGATCGCGGAGTCGATGTTCTTGTTGGGCACCGACTGCTTCTTGGCCTTCTGGACGGCGTCGTAGAGCGTCGGGTTGCCGTCGAGGTCGACGCCGCCCATACGCGCCGCGACCTCGATGTTCTTGATCAGCTTCGCGAAGAGCTTGCCGCGCTTGGCATCGATCACGGCCTTCTTGTGCTTCGTCGTGGCCCATTTAGAGTGGCCGGACATCTGCCTGTCTCCTTCGCGTAACCAATCTCTGTACGAACGTCAGAGATCCTACAAGGACTCTCACGCCCGGTCGGCGCGCACCATGTCGACGAAGAGGGAGTGCACGCGGTGGTCGCCGGTCAGTTCCGGGTGGAACGACGTGGCGAGCGCGTTGCCCTGGCGGACGGCGACGATGTGGCCGTCGTGCTCGGCGAGCACTTCGGCCTCGGCGCCCACGGACTCCACCCAGGGGGCGCGGATGAAGACGCCCTCCACAGGATCGCCCGTGATGCCCTGCACGTCGACCGCGGCCTCGAACGACTCGTTCTGCCGGCCGAAGGCGTTGCGGCGCACGATCATGTCGATGCCGCCGATCGTCTCCTGGCCCGAGCGCGGGTCGAGGATCTTGTCGGCGAGCATGATCATGCCCGCGCAGGTGCCGTAGACGGGCATGCCGTCGGCCACGCGCGCGCGGAGGGGCTCCATCACGCCGAAGAGGACGGCCAGCTTGGAGATGGTGGTGGACTCGCCGCCGGGCAGGACGAGGCCGTCGACCTCGGCGAGTTCCTCGGGGCGCCGCACCGGCCTGGCCACGGCGTCGGCCGCGGCCAGGGCGATGAGGTGCTCCCGTACGTCGCCCTGGAGGGCCAGGACGCCTATGACGGGTGCGTCAGTCATGTGTTTCGTGCAGTCCTCTGGGGTGGGATTACCAGCCGCGGTTCGCGTAGCGCTCGGTCTCGGGGAGGGTGTCGCAGTTGATGCCGACCATGGCCTCGCCGAGGTTGCGGGACGCGTCCGCGATGATCTTCGGGTCGTCGTAGAAGGTGGTGGCCTTCACGATGGCGGCGGCGCGCTTGGCCGGGTCGCCGGACTTGAAGATGCCGGAGCCGACGAAGACGCCCTCGGCGCCGAGCTGGCGCATCAGGGCCGCGTCGGCCGGGGTGGCCACGCCGCCGGCGGAGAACAGCACCACCGGGAGCTTGCCCAGCTCGGCGACCTCCTTGACCAGCTCGTACGGGGCGCGCAGCTCCTTGGCGGCGGCGTACAGCTCGTGGTTGTCGAAGCCGCGCAGGCGGGCGATCTCGTTCTTGATCTGGCGCAGGTGGCGGACGGCCTCGACCACGTTGCCGGTGCCGGCCTCGCCCTTGGAGCGGATCATCGCGGCGCCCTCGGCGATGCGGCGCAGAGCCTCGCCCAGGTTGGTGGCACCACACACGAACGGCGTGGTGAAGGCCCACTTGTCGGAGTGGTTGACCTCGTCGGCCGGGGTGAGGACCTCGGACTCGTCGATGTAGTCGACGCCGAGGGACTGCAGCACCTGGGCCTCGACGAAGTGGCCGATGCGGGACTTGGCCATGACCGGGATCGAGACGGCGTTGATGATGCCCTCGATCATGTCCGGGTCGGACATACGGGCCACGCCGCCGTCCTTGCGGATGTCGGCCGGGACCCGCTCCAGGGCCATGACGGCGACGGCGCCCGCGTCCTCGGCGATCTTCGCCTGCTCCGGCGTGACGACGTCCATGATCACGCCGCCCTTGAGCTGCTCGGCCATGCCGCGCTTCACGCGCGCGGTGCCGGTCTCGGGAGCCTGGTTCTCGATGGTGGACACGGGTGACCTCACTGATGGGAAAGAGGGTTTTCTGCACCGACGAGGAAACGCGAGTGGACCAGGCCACAGCAAGGGCCAATGGCAAGCCGGTGGATCCTTTTGGTCCAGGGAGGGTTCCCCCGGGGTTCAGGAGGCCCGCTCCACCAGGGCAGCGGGAGGCTCGTCGTCCATCTCGAAGGCCAGCGGGAACGGGGCGTGGCCGGCCAGCCGGAACCAGCGGACCTTGCGGTGTTCGCGGAGCCTGCGGGCGGCCCCCACGGCGTCGTTGTGGAAGCGGCGGGCCATCGGGACCCGGCGGACGGCCTCGGCCAGCTCACGGGCCGCCTCCTCGCCTCCGGGGGCCTCGCGTACGGCCTCCACCTGGGCCGGGTCCGCGAAGACCGCGCGCAGCGCCTGGCTCAGCTCGCTCTCGGCGACCTCCCGCTGCTCCTCCTCGGCCTGCCGGGCGGCGTGTGCGGCCTCGTACAGCACGATCGAGGCGGCCGGGTCCAGCACGCCCGAGGTGGCCAGTTCCTGCGCGACGGAGGCCCGGCGCAGCAGCTGCGCGTCGAGCGCGGCCCGCGCGGCGTCCATCCGCACGTGCAGCCGGTCCAGCCGCCCGGCGGTCCAGCTCAGGTACACGCCGATCGCGACGAGTGCGACGAGGATCCAGATGAGGGTTGCGGTCACGGCCGAAGGCTATCGGCTGGGGCATGCGCCCCCTGAGCCGGCCGAAGGCCATCGACCGGGGTGCGCACCCCTCCGAGACGGCCGAGGGCCGTGGGCATGCCCTGCGCCGGACGGCGGCTCAGTCCCGCGCCAGCCCGAAGCGCGCGCGCAGTCCGGTCCGCTCGTCCGTGGCCACCGCCGCCGTACCGGTCGTGACGGTCTCGTACACCGAGAGGATGTCCGCGCCGACCGTCGACCAGTCGAAGCGCCGTACGTGGGAGCTGCCGCGGTCGCGCAGCTCGGCGCGGCGCTCCGGGTCCGCCAGGAGCCGTACGGCGGCCTCGGCGAGCGCGCCGGCGTCCTCGTTGGCGAAGACCTCGCCCGCCTCGCCCTGGTCGAGGACCTGTACGAAGGCGTCCAGGTCGGAGGCGAGGACGGGGACGCCCGCCGACATCGCCTCGACCAGGATGATGCCGAAGCTCTCGCCGCCGGTGTTGGGCGCGACGTACAGGTCGACGCTGCGCAGGAAGCGCGCCTTGTCCTCGTCGCTGATCATGCCGAGGAACTCGACGCGGGCGCGGAGCTCCCGCGGCAGCTCCTCGACGGCCGCCTCCTCGTCGCCGCGGCCCGCGACCAGCAGCCGGGTCTGCGGGCGGGCCGCCAGGATCTTCGGCAGGGCCCTCATCAGCACGGGCAGGCCCTTGCGGGGCTCGTCGATCCGGCCCATGAAGCCGATGGTGTCGCCCTGCCACTCCGGCTTCGGCTCGGCCTTGGCGAAGAAGTCCACGTCGACGCCGTTGGGGATGACCACCGCGTCCCCGCCGAGGTGCTCGACCAGCGTCCGGCGGGCGTACTCGCTGACCGCGATCCGGGCGCTGATCTTCTCCAGGGCGGCCTGGAGGATGGAGTACGCGGCGATCATCGCGCGCGAGCGGGGGTTGGAGGTGTGGAAGGTGGCCACGATCGGACCGGAGGCCGCCCAGCAGGTCAGCAGGCCCAGCGAGGGCGAGGTCGGCTCGTGGATGTGGACCACGTCGAAGGCGCCCTCGTGCAGCCAGCGCCGTACCCGCGCGGCCGACAGGAAACCGAAGTTCAGGCGGGCCACCGAGCCGTTGTACGGCACCGGGACCGCGCGGCCGGCCGAGACGACGTACGGCGGCAGCGGAGTGTCGTCGTCGGCCGGGGCGAGCACGGAGACGTCGTGGCCGAGCCGGAGGAAGTACTCGGCGAGGTCGCGGATGTGGAACTGGACGCCGCCGGGCACGTCCCAGGAGTACGGGCAGACGATCCCGATTCTCACGAGGGTCCCTTCGCGGGGTCGAGGTCGGCGAGCCACAGCCGCTGCAGCATGTGCCAGTCCTCCGGATGGTCGGCGATCCCGGTGGCGAAGGCGTCGGCCAGCGCCTGTGTCATGACAGACGTCTTCTCGGCCCGGGTACCTGACTCGGGTACCTCGACCGGGGGGTGGACCCGGCCCTGCATGACGGGCGAGTCGTCGTACCAGAGCGTGACGGGGAGCAGCAGCGCCCCGGTCTGCTGGGCGAGCAGGGCCGGGCCCGCGGGCATCCGGGTCTTCTCGCCGAAGAAGTCGACCTCGACGCCGGAGGCGGACAGGTCCCGGTCGGCGACCAGGCAGACCAGGCCGCCGTCGCGCAGCCTGCGGGCCAGGGTGCCGAAGGCGGAGCCACCACTGTGCGGCAGGACCTCCATGCCGAGGCCCTCGCGGTAGGCGACGAAACGGTCGTACAGCGTCTCGGGCTTGAGCCGCTCGGCGACCGTCGTGAACGGCGTCTCCAGCTTGGTCGTGACCCAGGCGCCGGCCAGGTCGTAGTTGGCCATGTGCGGCAGCGCGAGGATCACGCCCTCGCCGGCGGCCAGTCCGTCGGTCAGGAAGTGGATGTCCTTGGCGTCGAAGCCCGACTTCACGCGCTCCCGGCTCCAGGCGGGCAGCCGGAACGACTCCATCCAGTAGCGCAGGTAGGAGCGCATGCCCGCGCGCGAGAGCTCGGCCAGGCGCTCCGGGCCGGCGCCGGGCAGCACGCGCGCGTAGTTCGACTCCAGGCGCTGTACGCCCTTGCCGCGCTGCTTCCAGGTGACGTCGGCGATGGTCCGCCCGAGCCGGACCGCGACCGGCTCGGGGAGCTTCTTGACGGTGCTCCAGCCGAGCCCGTACAGCGCGTCCGTGAGCCGTTCCCCGGCGCTCACTTCGCGGCCTCGGCGTTCTGCTGGGCCGCCGCCTCCGCCTCCGCGGACTCTCGGCGGACGGTGACGACCCGCTGGATGAGCGTGACGAGGCTGCCGACGGCGACGATCCACAGGGCGATCGGCAGCAGCCACTGGATGCCGGGCACACCGAACGTGTGCAGGCCCGCCAAGCCGGCCGCGACCAGCGAGATCACCAGCCGCTCGGCGCGCTCGACAAGGCCGTTGACGGCGACGGGAAGCCCGATCGACTCGCCGCGCGCCTTGGTGTACGACACCACCTGGCCGCTCGCCAGGCAGAAGATCGAGACGGCGCACAGCGCGTTGTCGTCGCCGTTGCCCGCGTACCAGAGGGCGAACCCGCCGAAGATCGCACCGTCGGCGACCCGGTCGAGGGTGGAGTCCAGGAAGGCGCCCCAGCGGCTGGAGCGGCCCAGCTGACGGGCCATGTTGCCGTCGACCAGGTCGGAGAAGACGAACAGGGTGATCACGACCGTGCCCCAGAAGAACTCGCCCCGGGGGTAGAAGACCAGTGCGCCCGCGACCACACCGGCCGTGCCGATGAGGGTGACCGTGTCGGGGCTGACGCCCCGCCGGATGAGAAACGCGGCGAACGGTGTGAGGACACGCGTGAAGAATGCACGCGCGTACTTGTTCAGCATGGCCTTCCCGACGGTCGGTGTCGCCGCGGCCCTGGTGGCCTCCGGCTGGCCCATCGTAGCCACGCGCGCGTGCGCGTGGCGGGCGGGCACCCGCAGCCCGTGGTGCGAACCGGCGCGCGCCGCCGTGCGCGGGGCGTGCGTGGCGCGTTCGGCGTGCGCGGTTGTCGTTCGTATGGACGCAGCGTGACGGGAGTGGAAAGCTCGAATAACCGCGGGCGTCGCCGGAGCCGCCAGTGCACGCGGGTCCCGCGTGTCCGCGCCCACAGTGACCTCACCGTGCACGGGAGGCAGGATCATGGGCGACAAGACTCAGACACACCACCCCGGGGCCGCCGGCAGGGCTCTTGAGGCCGACCAGCCCGCATCCGTACGGAACGTGGTGCTGGTCGGCCACTCCGGTTCGGGCAAGACGACCCTGGTGGAGGCCCTCGCGCTGACCGCGGGGGCGGTGAACCGGGCGGGCCGCAAGGAAGACGGCGGCACCGTCTCGGACTACGACGAGATCGAGCACCGGCAGCAGCGCTCCGTACAGCTCTCCCTGGTGCCGGTCGCATGGGACGGCATCAAGATCAACCTGCTCGACACCCCCGGATACGCCGACTTCGTCGGGGAGCTCAGGGCCGGTCTGCGCGCCGCGGACGCGGCCCTCTTCGTCGTCTCGGCCTCGGACGGCGTGGACGGCTCCACCCGGATGGTCTGGGAGGAGTGCGCGGCCGTCGGCATGCCGCGCGCGATCGTGATCACGCACCTGGAGGCCGCGCGCGCGGACTTCGAGGAGATGACCCGGATCTGCGCGGAGGCCTTCGGCGGCGACGACCCCGACGCGGTACTGCCGCTGTACCTGCCGCTGCGCGGCCCCGAGGGTCCCGACGGGCACGCGCCCGTGACCGGGCTGGTCGGGCTGCTGTCGCAGAAGCTGTTCGACTACTCGACCGGGGAGCGCAAGGAGTCCGAGCCCGGCGAGGACCAGCTGCCGGACATCGAGGAGGCCCGCAACCGGCTCATCGAGGGGATCATCGCCGAGAGCGAGGACGAAACCCTCATGGACCGCTATCTCGGCGGCGAGCAGGTCGACGTCAAGACCCTGATCCAGGACCTGGAGCGGGCCGTCGCCCGCGGCACGTTCTTCCCCGTCCTGGCCGCCGCCCCCGCCGCCGAGGGCGCCAAACACGGCCTCGGCACGGTCGAGCTGCTGGAGCTGGTCACGGGCGGCTTCCCGACCCCGTTCGAGCACCCGCTGCCCGACGTCACCACGATCGACGGCAAGGCCCGCGAGCTGAAGCCGTGCGACACCGGTGGCCCGCTGGTCGCCGAGGTCGTCAAGACCTCCTCCGACCCCTACGTCGGCCGCGTCTCCCTGGTCCGCGTCTTCTCCGGCACCCTGCGACCCGACCAGACGGTGCACGTCTCCGGGCACGGGCTGACCGACCGCGGACACGAGGACCACGACGTCGACGAGAAGGTCGGGGCCCTGTCCATGCCGTTCGGCAAGCAGCAGCGGCCGGTGACGCACGCCGTCGCCGGCGACCTGGTGTGCGTGGCCAAGCTCGGCCGGGCCGAGACCGGGGACACGCTCTCCGCGAAGGACGACCCGCTGCTGATGGAGCCCTGGCGGATGCCCGACCCGCTGCTGCCGCTCGCCATCCAGGCGCACAGCAAGGCCGACGAGGACAAGCTCTCGCAGGGCCTGTCCCGGCTGGTGGCCGAGGACCCCACCATGCGGCTGGAGCAGAACCAGGACACCCACCAGGTGGTCCTGTGGTGCCTGGGCGAGGCCCACGCGGACGTCGCCCTGGAGCGGCTGCGCAGCCGCTACGGCGTCCAGGTCGACGTCGTCCCGCACAAGGTCTCCCTGCGGGAGACGTTCGCGGGCAGGGCCTCCGGGCGCGGGCGGCACGTGAAGCAGTCCGGCGGGCACGGGCAGTACGCCATCTGCGAGATCGAGGTGGAGCCGCTGCCCGGCGGCTCGGGCATCGAGTTCGTGGACAAGGTGGTCGGCGGGGCCGTACCCCGCCAGTTCATCCCGTCCGTGGAGAAGGGCGTACGCGCGCAGGCCGCCAAGGGCGTCGCCGCCGGATATCCGCTGGTGGACGTGCGGGTCACACTGCTGGACGGCAAGGCGCACTCGGTGGACTCCTCGGACGCCGCCTTCCAGACCGCGGGCGCGCTCGCGCTGCGCGAGGCCGCGGCCGACGCGAGGATCCATCTGCTGGAGCCGGTGGCCGAGGTGTCCGTGCTGGTCGGCGACGACTACGTGGGCGCCGTCATGAGCGACCTGTCCAGCCGGCGCGGCCGGGTGCTCGGCACCGAACAGGTGGGCTCGGGGCGGACCGTGATCAAGGCGGAGGTGCCCGAGTTCGAGATCGGCCGGTACGCGGTCGACCTGCGCTCGCTGTCGCACGGCACGGCACGGTTCGACCGCGTCTACGCCCGGCACGAGCCGATGCCGCCGCAGATCGCCGAACGGATTCGCGAACAGGCGGGTGACAACGCGTAGTTCGGCACCCGCGAGCCGGGTGCGCGGGCGGACGGCTTCGGCCGTCCGCCCGCCGGTTGTCGGTGGCGGCGGATACGCTGATCACCTGATCGCGTCGTGCCGCAGTCGTCCGGTTGTGACGGGTAGTCGGCGCGACGGCCTGTTCAACAGGTGTGCGGAGCAGGGAAGTCGGGAAGGCCGCAGAAGCGACACCGGCGGTGATGGGGGCGGTAATGTCGTTGGGAACGGAGTGGGACGGGCCCCAGGTGCCCGTCTCGGGCGACGCGAGTCAGGCGGCGACCGCCGCGCTGGCCTCCGCGGCGTACCGGGACAGCCCGATGGAGGAGATCAAGAAGGCCGACAACGAGTGGCACGAGTCGACCCTCAAGCCCGGCAGGATCGCGCTGCTGCGGCCCAATCTGGGTGAGGCGTTCTCGCGGGCCGTGGTCGCCCGGATGCTCGCTCCCGGCCGCAAGCCGCTCATCCAGTCCTTCGGGTCCGAGCCGCAGTTCGTCGTCGAGCACTGCCTCGCGGCCAACAACATCCGCCGGGAGCGCGACAACCGCCTGACCACCGTGACGGTCCTGTGCGGTGTGCTCTTCCTGCCCGGGCTGATCGCCTGGCTGCTCGTCTTCCAGCTGCGCACGTTCGTCGCCACCCGCGAGGACAGGCGGGCGGGTGCGCTCGCCACCGCCCTGCTCCTGGGGGTCGGCCTGCTCGCCGCGCTGTTCCTGATCAAGATGCCGTTCACCGGCTTCTGGGCGTGGTACGCCCGGGCGTGCGTCGCGCTCCCGGTGCTCGGCTGGTTCTGGGCCAAGCAGATCTGCGAGCGCACGGCCAAGGACCTGCGGGCCCGCTGGGCCGGCCTGCTCTCGGGCACCAGCGTCGGTGCCAAGGTCCCCGAGGCCGTGCCGCGCGGACCCAACCAGACGGCGGCCGAGGAGCTGCGCCAGTCGCTGGCCCGGCTCAGCGCCGAGCAGCAGTCCAACTCGGTCTTCTACGCCGGCCCCAAGGGCATACTCGGCATGGGCACCCGCTGGGGCGCCTGGCAGCTCGCCGAGGACCTGGTGCCCGCCGACCCGACGCGGGAGATCCACCCGTTCCGCAGCTGGGACGTCATACGCGCGATCCACGACCAGCTCGCCCTGCTGGAGCGCGGCCCGCTGAACACCGGCGGTTTCCCCAAGCCGTCCATCAAGCACTGGATCGTCACGCCGATCGGTGAGAAGGCCGCGGAGGTGTCCCGGCCCGAGGGCACCGACGTCGAGGCCTTCCAGGTCAAGCCGCACGCGATACAGGAGATCTGCAACAAGCAGCAGTTCGGCAGCGGCGACCGGCACTATCTGGGCGTGCAGTGGACGCTGTGGGACGGACAGCTGGTGCTCACCATGCTGATCACGGTGACGGTGCTGCACGAGACGCTGCGCATCGAGGTGACCGGGCACGCGCTGGGGCCGGTGAACTCTCTGTTCACCTCCAAGCCGGAGCCGCCGAGCAAGGAGGTCGCCAAGTCCCTCAAGCCCTGGGAGACCAGGAAGATCATGCTGCCGCTGGTCACCACGGACGAGGTGGTCCGGCTCGCCACGCGCGCACCGCTGAGCTGGTACCCGCCGCTGCTCAACTGGCTCGGCGGCTCGCTCGTCCTGCCCGAGCCGTTCGGTCTGCGGCACGCCTGGGCCGACCAGCCCTGGCGGCACCGCTTCATGGCCGACGACGCGCTGCGTGCGGCCACACCGGTGCTGCGGGTGGTGCACTCGGCGGCGATCAGAGTGCTGGAGGAGAACGGCGTGGACACGGAGAAGTTCGGCACCCGGTCGGGCGTCCTCAGCGGCTTGGTGCAGGACCCCACGCCGAAGAAGGCCGATCTGTACGACGCGTGAGCGGTGCCCTCGGCAGAGGGCACCCCGCGGCTACGCCGGCCAGGCCTCCGCCAGCATCTTCCGGGTGTCGGCCAGCAGCTGCGGCAGCACCTTCGTGTGGCCGACCACCGGCATGAAGTTCGTGTCGCCACCCCAGCGCGGCACGATGTGCTGGTGCAGGTGGGCGGCGATACCGGCGCCCGCGACCGTGCCCTGGTTCATGCCGATGTTGAAGCCGTGGGCGCCGGACGCGGTGCGCAGGGCCGTCATCGCCTGCTTGGTCAGCTCGGCGAGCTCCGCGGTCTCCGGGCCGGTCAGGTCCGTGTAGTCGGCCACATGGCGGTACGGGACGGTCATGAGATGGCCGCCGTTGTACGGGTAGAGGTTGAGGACCGCGTACACGTGCTCACCGCGCCGGACGATCAGTCCGTCCTCGTCGGACTTGGCCGGGATCGCGCAGAAGGGACAGCCGTCCTCGGCCCCGGGACCGCTCGGCTTGCCCTCGCCCTGGATGTAGGCCATCCGGTGGGGCGTCCACAAGCGCTGGAACGCGTCCTGCGTCCCCACTCCGATCTGCTGCTCCGGCTCACTCGTCATGCTAGGCAGCATATGGCTTCGCCCGTTCGCGGCGTGTCGCCGGGGCGGCGGGAAGAAGGCCACCGGCCAAGCTTGGCCGGTGGACGACGACAGCCGGTCGGCGCGCTGGACGCAGCGCACCGAGATCCCCCTCTTCGTGGCGTCGCTGGTCTTCCTGGCCGCGTATGCCACGCATGTCCTGGCCACGGACATGCCCGCGTTCTGGCATGTCGTGTGCCGGTGCGTGATGCTCGGCCTCTGGCTGGTGTTCGCCGCGGACTACGCGGTGCGCTGGCGGCTCAGCGGACAGGGCGTCCGGTTCGTCCCCACGCACATGCTGCACACGGTGGTGGTCATCCTGCCCCTGCTGCGCCCGCTGCGGATGGTCCCGCTGTACGACGCCATCCAGCGGAAGGCCGGACAGCCCCGGCTCGCGCTGCACGCGCGGGTGATCTCCTACGCCGGCCTGTCCACCGTGCTGCTCGGCTTCTCCGGCGCGCTCGCGGTCTACCAGGCGGAACGCGGGGCGCCCGGCGCCACCATGCGCACGTTCGGGGACGCCGTGTGGTGGGCCGCGTCGACCCTCACCACGGTCGGCTACGGGGACATCACCCCGGTCACCGCCCTGGGCCGGACGATCGCCACCGGGATGATGATCGGCGGCCTGGCCCTGCTCGGCGCGGTGACGGGCTCGTTCTCGTCCTGGCTGATGCAGACCTTCACCCGCGAGGGAGACGAGAGGCCCCCGGGAAGCTGAGTCTCCCGGGGGCCTTCGTACGCTGCGGGGCGCCGGATCAGACCTGGGCCCGCTCCTGGACGACCTGCGCGATCTTCGCGATGGCCTCGTCGAACGGGATGCCGTTCTCCTGGGAGCCGTCGCGGTAGCGGAAGGACACCGAGTTGTTCGACATGTCCTCGTCGCCCGCGATGACCATGAAGGGCACCTTCTGCTTCTGGGCGTTGCGGATCTTCTTCTGCATGCGGTCCGAGGAGGAGTCCACCTCGACGCGCAGGCCCTTCTTCCGGGCCGCCGCGGCGAACTTCTCCAGGTACTCCACGTGTGCGTCGCCGATCGGGATGCCGAGCGCCTGGACCGGGGCCAGCCAGGCCGGGAAGGCACCGGCGTAGTGCTCCAGGAGGACGGCGAAGAACCGCTCGATGGAGCCGAACAGCGCGCGGTGGATCATGACGGGGCGCTGCTTGGAGCCGTCGGGGCCCGTGTACTCCAGGTTGAAGCGCTCGGGCAGGTTGAAGTCGAGCTGGATGGTCGACATCTGCCAGGTGCGGCCGATGGCGTCCTTGGCCTGGACGGAGATCTTCGGGCCGTAGAAGGCGGCGCCGCCCGGGTCCGGGACCAGGGGCAGGCCCTGCTTCTCGGCGACCTGGCGCAGGGTCTCGGTCGCCTCCTCCCAGACCTCGTCGGAGCCGACGAACTTCTCCGGGTCCTTGGTGGACAGCTCCAGGTAGAAGTCGGTCAGGCCGTAGTCGCGCAGCAGGCCGAGGACGAAGGTGAGCGTCTTGTCCAGCTCCTCGGACATCTGCTCACGGGTGCAGTAGATGTGCGCGTCGTCCTGCGTGAAGCCGCGGGCACGGGTCAGGCCGTGCACGACGCCCGACTTCTCGTACCGGTACACGGTCCCGAACTCGAAGAGGCGCAGCGGCAGTTCGCGGTAGGAGCGGCCGCGCGCGTCGAAGATCAGGTTGTGCATCGGGCAGTTCATGGGCTTGAGGTAGTAGTCCACGCCCTCGTCGAGCTGCATGGGCGGGTACATGCCCTCGGCGTACCAGTCCAGGTGCCCGGACGTCTCGAAGAGCTTCCCCTTCGTCGCGTGCGGGGTGTAGACGAACTCGTAGCCCTCTTCCTCGTGGCGGCGGCGCGAGTAGTCCTCCATCACCCGGCGGATGATGCCGCCCTTGGGGTGGAAGACCGCGAGGCCGGAGCCGATCTGCTCCGGGATGGAGAAGAGGTCCAGCTCGGTGCCGAGCTTGCGGTGGTCGCGCTTCTCGGCCTCGGCGAGGAAGTCCAGGTACGCCTTCAGCTCCTCCTTGGAGGGCCAGGCGGTGCCGTAGATGCGCTGGAGCATCGGGTTCTTCTCGCTGCCGCGCCAGTAGGCGGCCGCGTTGCGCATCAGCTTGAACGCCGGGATGAGCCGGGTGGAGGGCAGGTGGGGACCGCGGCAGAGGTCCTTCCAGCACAGCTCGCCGGTCTTGGCGTCCAGGTTGTCGTAGATCGTCAGCTCGCCGGCGCCGACCTCGACGTCCGCTCCGTCGTCGTGCGACGCCGAGCCCTTGAGGCCGATCAGCTCCAGCTTGTACGGCTCGGCGGCCAGCTCCTCACGGGCGGCCTCGTCGGTGACCACACGGCGGGAGAAGCGCTGCCCGCGCTTCTGGATCTCCTGCATCTTCTTCTCGATGGCCTTGAGATCCTCAGGCGTGAACGGCTTCTCCACGTCGAAGTCGTAGTAGAAGCCGTCCTTGACGGGCGGGCCGATGCCCAGCTTGGCCTCGGGGAACAGCTCCTGCACGGCCTGCGCCATGACGTGCGCGGTGGAGTGGCGCAGGATGTTCAGGCCGTCCTCGGACGAGATCTCGACGCCCTCGACCTCGTCACCGTCGGACAGCGCGTACGCGAGGTCCTTCAGCTCACCGCCCACGCGCGCGGCGATGATCGAGCGCTCGCCCGCGAAGAGGTCGGCGGCCGTAGTGCCCGTCGTCACCACGCGTTCTTCCCGCTCGGAATCGCGTTGGATGATCACACGGACGTCTGACACCGGTCTCTCCTGACTGAAGGTGGGGTGCGGCGCCATACCAGGAGCGCGCGCACAGGCGATCGTACCGACCTCACGGCACCGACCGCGAAACGGTCACCCTCGGTCCCCTGTCCGACACTCCTCAGTCCTCGTCCCCGTACGCCTCCCCGCAGGCCTCCTCGAAGAAGTCGAGGTTCTCCTGCAGGGACTTCAGCAGCCGGTCCCGCTCACCCTCGTCCACCTGCACGGGTACGACCCCGGAGGCGCCGGTGAGCCGGCGGAAACCGCCCCGGCGCTCCAGCCGGCCGTGCACGCGCACCGGGAGCCCGACGAGGTGGGCGTGGCCGGCGATGCGGTAGTCCTCCTCGTCCAGGGTGACGCGGACGTGCGGGACGTCGGCGCCGGCGAGGACACGCAGCCGTACGGCGCCCTCGCCGCCGGGTCCGGAGCGGCGCATGCGGACGACGGCGCCGGTGATGCGGACCGGTACGGAGGGTTCCTCGCGCAGGTAGCGGGCGGCGGCCTCGCGCAGCACGGGCAGGTCGCCGGGTGAGAACTCGACGGGTTCGGCGCAGGGGGCGCAGCCCTCGGGGACGCCGGCGCCGGGCGCCCAGGCGACGGCGATCCGGGCGCCCTCGGTGCCCCGCACGAGCGCGGCCAGCGCCTCGGTCAGTTCGCGGCTGACGCCGGCCTCGATCGCCCCGTCGAAGGCGTCCATCCCGCCGGTGGCCCGCTGGTAGTCGACGGCCTCGCGGGCGGCGCACAGGGCCTGGTGCAGGCGGACGGCGAGCGGGCGGCCGAGGGGCACGGGCACGAAGGCGGTGAGGTGCCGGTCCTCGGCGGCGGGCCCGATGAGGACGTCCTCCAGCAGCGCGGCGGCGGCGCGGCGGTGGCGGGCGCCGTAGTAGCCGGCACGCGCGCGTGTGGCGAGCGCGGCGGCGAGCAGCATCTGCCGGGCGGCGCCGCGCAGTTGCTCGTCGGCCGTCCAGGGGGCGGAGCCGACGGGGCCGCCCGGGGTGTCGCGCCACCAGCGGATCTCGTCGCTGGGCACGGCGAGGGAGATCAGCACCTCGCGGGCGGCGGGCGTCCCGCTGCGTGCGAGGGCGTCCAGGGCCTCGCCGAGCAGGTCGTCGCTGTCGGGGAAGGCGCGGGTCTCCGGCACCAGCAGGCTGGTCCCGCCACCCCCGGGTCCCGGCGGGGTCCAGCGGCCGTAGCGTCCGGGGGCCCCGCCGCGCCGCTGCCAGCCGTGCCGGTGCAGCAGGGCGCCGAGCACGGCGGGGTCGACCTCGGTGGGCTCCGGGGGCCGGTTCCAGGGGAGGTCGTCGGGATGCGGCCGGACCTGGCGCGGCAGCTCCTCGTACGGACGGCTCCTCATGGCCTGCCTCCCGTTCCGACCCGCGTCATGATCTCGCAGAGCGCCCGGTCGTCGAAGATGCGCGTGGTCGGGATCCGCACGGTGGTCCGGTGCCGGCCGGTGATCGGGTGGCCGGCCAGGTTGACCCAGTAGCAGCAGTGCCTGAGGTCGAGCCGGTCGTGGCTGGCACGCAGCCAGTCGTCCTGCGAGCGCGGGACGAGCATGACGACCAGGATCTTGTGCACCGAGACGGGTGTGCGGGCGAGCTTGCGCAGATGGTCGTTGTCGAGGGTGAAGGAGAAGGTACGGCCCGGGGGGTTCGGCGCGACCTGGTACGTGGCCTTGAGCTGCACCTTGATGGTGACCTCGTCGTCGACGGTGTGTCCGGGCGCGCTGTGGCTGACGTGCCAGTCGATGCCGTTGTCCGGGAATGGCTGGGACAGCGAGCAGCCGGCCGCGGCGGCGACCGCGTGCAGATAGCCGACCTGCAGTGTCTCCATGCAGGCGGTGGTGGCGAGCGTGCCGCGAAGGGGGCCCGTGCGATCGGGCAGCAGCCCGCCCCGCTCGGGCTGCGCAATGGCCATGACCAACAGCCTTCCAAGCCAAGAGTTTCCCCGCTGCGGGCCGCTGAACAGCAAAGACCCGTACTCCTGTTGTCTCCTCCCGGCGTACGGCGCAAACGGCCCGGGTATCACCAAACGGGCAGAAGACGGAACGTCACCTGCCCCGGGTGAACGAGGAGTTGGGTTGGGATGACGTACTGGTACGAGGGGCCGCTGGCCGCCTTCGACACGGAGACGACGGGCGTGGACGTCGAGACCGACCGGATCGTGTCGGCCGCCGTCGTCGTCCAGGACGCGCCGGGCACCCGGCCGCGGGTCACCCGCTGGCTGGTGAACCCGGGGGTGCCGGTGCCCGAGGAGGCCACGGCGGTGCACGGGCTGACGGAGGAGCACCTGCAGCACAACGGCCGCTGGCCGGCGCCGGTGATGTACGAGATAGCCGAGCAGCTGGCGGAGCACGCGGCGATGGGCCGCCCGCTGGTGGTGATGAACGCGCCCTTCGATCTCACCTTGCTGGACCGGGAGTTGCGCCGGCACCGGGCGTCGTCGCTGGACCACTGGTTCGAGTCGACGCCGCTCAGGGTGCTGGACCCGCGCGTGCTGGACAAGCACCTGGACCGCTACCGCAAGGGCCGCCGCACGCTGACCGACCTGTGCGAGCACTACGGCGTGACGCTGCAGGGCGCGCACGACGCGGCGGCCGACGCACTGGCCGCGCTGGACGTCGTACGCGCCCTGGGCCGCCGTTTCGCGACCCGGCTGGAGCGCCTGTCCCCCGCCGAGCTGCACGCCCTCCAGGCGGGCTGGCACGCGGCGCAGGCCCGCGGGCTCCAGGCCTGGTTCGCACGCAGCGGCTCGGAGGAGATCGTCAGCACGGACTGGCCACTCAGGCCGGAGCTGCCGGCGGCGGCGTGAGCCCGCTGAGCACGCAGAAGGCCGGTCCGCTGCTGCGGACCGGCCTCTCCCGGTGGGCGATACTGGGTTCGAACCAGTGACCTCTTCGGTGTGAACGAAGCGCTCTCCCACTGAGCTAATCGCCCGGGAACGCACTGAACAATACAGGTCCCGGCGACGATCCTTCAAACCGCTTGCAGATGGCGCAGCAACCCGCGCCGCCCGGACCGCATCATCAGGCGGTGGTTGGCGCGGAAGACCGGGCGGCCGGGTACGGCGAGCCGGCGGAGCAGCGGCTTGTGCACGTGCACTTCCTGGTCGTAGCGGGCCAGGGTCCCGGAGCCCTCGGCGGTGACCGTCCAGCGCGCCCAGCCCTCGATGTCACCGGAGAGGGTGACCTCCAGCACACCGGCGTCGGCGTCGGGGTGGATCCGCCGTGCCGTGAAGGTCATGTCGTACGGCAGGACCGACCGGATGGTGATCACCCCGGTGTCCTCGTCGAGCCTCGTCACCGAGCGGACCTGCGGCCACCAGCCCGGATAGTCCTCGGGCCGCTCCAGCACCGCGTACACGGCGGCGGGCGGGGCGGGCAGGGACCACAGGCTGCGGAAGCGGTAGTGGGTCCAGTCCATGGGAGGAGTCTGCCCCGGCCGGGCGGGGATCTGAGTACGCGTACTCATGCACCGCGCCGTACGCCGGGGCAGACTCTGTGGGCGAGCGCCGCCGCCCGTGCGACGGCGCTCCCCCAGCTCGGCCTAGGGCATCCGGTCACCGAGCAGCGCCAGGTTCTCGATGGCCGCGAGGCCGTAGAGCGCGGTGTCGTTGCTGGACACCCAGCTCGCCACTCGATGGTGTCGGCACCGGAGGGGTGCGGGGTGATCTCGCCGAGGACGCCCGCCTTGGCGGTGTCGGCCTCGTACTGCGCGATCTCCTTGTTGACCGGGTCCGTCGGCTTGTACGCGTCGTACTGCTCGGTGCCGGCGAGGATGCCCCGGTCGTAGCCCATGATCTTGCCGACCTCGGGGTCGTGGACCATGAAGTCGATGAACCGGGCGACCTCCTTGGGGTGGGAGGTGTGGGCGGAGGCGCTGAGCATCAGGGAGGCGAGGTACTGGCCGGTGTGCTTGCCGTCCGTGGTGGGGATGGGGGCGAGGCCGTAGGTGCTGTTGCCCTCGCTCTCGTAGCGGACGGTGAAGTTGTCCCAGGTGAACTCCGAGGCGCCGTGGCCGGCGGAGAGCGAGGACTTGGGGCTGTCCTGCTGGACGACCTTCGGATCCGTGACGATGCCCGCCTTGACGCGGTTGTAGCCGTCGGTCCACCACTCCGTCAGATCGGCCTTGTCGAAGCCGAGTCCGTCCTTGGTGTAGAACGCCTTGCCGTTCTGGCGGAGGTAGAGGTCGTACAGGTACATGATGGTGAAGTAGCCGGTGTCCCCGGGGACCTTCGTCCTGTCGCGGACGGTCTTCAGATCCTTGAAGTAGTCGTCCCAGGTCCATCCCGTGTGCGGCTCGACGCCGGCCTTCTCGAACACCTTCTTGTCGACGACGAGCGCCATGGTGTTGGAACCGACGGGAATTCCGAGCTGTTTTCCGTCGACCTCGCCGACCTTCGTCACGCCGTCGCGGAAGTGATCCAGGGTCAGATTGCCTGCCTGCACCTGGGACTTGAGGTCGAGGAGAATTCCCCGCTTGTCGTACTTCCGGAGAAAGGTGACGGCATTTTGGAAAACATCCGGGGGATTTCCGCCGGCGGCCTGGGTCTGGAACTTCTCCCAGAAGGACGCGTAGGTCTGGAAGTCGGTCTTGACCTTGATCTTCGGGTACTTCTTCTCGAAGAGGGCGATGGTCCGGTTGATCTTCTCGGCCCGCTCCTCGGCGCCCCACCAGGAGTAACGGATCGTCACCATCCCATCCCCGGAACCGCTTCCGCCGTCACACCCGGTCGGCGCGGCGAGCCCGAGCGCGACCGCGGAGGCCCCGGCGGCCTTCAGGATCGTTCGCCTCTCCAGATTCCTGCTGGTTCCCATGGTGGGGCCCTCCCGCAGTGTCGTCGCCGCCTTCATGAATCGTTTCAAGTAAGCGCTTGCTGGCACAAGTGACGGAGGGGCTCGGGGTGCGTCAATGAGTCGGACAGGATTTTCTTCGGGGCGGGGCGGGCGGTGGAGCCGACCTGTCGGCCGTTCGCGCAGGTGAGCGGGGTACGACCGACGGACCGAACGGGACGGACACGGTGAGCGGGAGTCAGCCGGGCGGAGCGGCGAGCCGGTCGGGCGGCCATGCGGGTGCGTGCCAGGCCCTTCACGTTCGGGTCTCCGCGAAGACGGCCCGGTGCTCACCCCCGCCTGCGAGCGACACGCAGCCGCAGGTGCGGGGTGGCGGCGATGTGCGAGCCGTCGTGAGGACCACGAAGCGGGTCAGGGCCAGGTCGATGCCCTGGCCCCCGTGAACGGGCGGAAAGGCGTCCGGCGCGGCCGGGCACCACGACGAAGGCGACCCGATACCGGTCGGACCGGTCCTTGACCAGCGCACCGACGACGGTGCGGACGGCAGACCGCGGTCCACTTCACCCGCACGTCGCCCGATCTTCGGCGGCAGCCCCAGCCGCCCGTTGCCCAGCGGCTTGAACCGGTCCGAGGAGGGCGGACCGGGCGGTCTCCGGTCGCCCTTGCGGGAGGTGCGCCTCGCAGGTGTCGCCGCGGCGCCGCCCCGCGCGCTTGCCGGTGCTGGAGTCCTCGTGCGCCTTGCACGGCTTGTCGAAGTCCCGGAGGGTCTGCGTTCGCCGGCGCCTTGTTCCCCTGCTCGTGGGGCCACACCTCGGTCGAGCGGCCGCCGGAGCGGCGCCCGCCGCGATGCCCTGCGGGTGGCCTGTTGCGACAGGAGAGCCGCCGACGGTTCGCGCATGGGTGCGGGGGCGCATACGCCGACGGCCCACCTGCTGTCTCGCAGGTGGGCCGTCGGTCCGGGTGGGCGATACTGGGTTCGAACCAGTGACCTCTTCGGTGTGAACGAAGCGCTCTCCCACTGAGCTAATCGCCCGGGCGCAGGAAGAACATTACCCCATGTCAGGGGGTGCCTCCGACCACAGGCCGGCGCGGCGGGCGACCGGGCGGCGGGGCCGCGTCACTGATCCTTGATCTTCCACGGCATGACGAGGCCGAACTGCCCCACGTAGATCCCGACCAGCACGGCCACGATCACCAGCCCGATCGCGGTCAGTGTGATGTTGCGGCGGCGCACGCGGGGATCGAGGGCCCGCTGGGCGGCCTCGGTGACCTTGCGCTTGGTCCAGCGGAGCGCGAGCTGAGCCCAGACGAACTCGGTCGCCCAGATCGCCATGCCGCCGAAGATCACCACCCAGCCGGGTCCCGGCAGCGGCAGCATGACGATGCCGGCGACGACCACCGCGAGGCCGACCACGAAGACGCCGACCTGCCAGCTCAGGTGCAGCAGCCGGCGGGCCCTGACGAATTCCGGCGCCCGGGAGCCGAGCCCGTCACCGGTCCCACGCCCGTTGTTGTGCCCTGGTTCGCGCCGGTCCGTCCTCGCCCTGTCCGCCGCCATGACGACCTCACCCGGCTCGTCACTCCCCGTATTCATACAGACAAACCCTACCGGAGTGAATCCAGTCACCGGAATGGTCGTAGATCTCGTACGAGTTCTCGGCCGGAAGAGTTACGTAAAGACACGCAAAACCCTCAGAGGGGTTTACAACGGCATCGTAGGTGGCATGTCGATTTCGCCGACGTGCGAATCCCCGAGCGCACACTGAGCGAAAGGCCCTGGCGCTTATGAACACCACGGTCAGCTGCGAGCTGCACCTGCGCCTCGTTGTGTCGAGCGAGTCCTCCCTGCCTGTCCCCGCAGGCCTGCGGTACGACACGGCCGACCCCTACGCCGTGCACGCCACCTTCCACACCGGAGCCGAGGAGACCGTCGAGTGGGTGTTCGCCCGCGACCTCCTCGCCGAGGGGCTCCACCGGCCCACCGGAACCGGCGACGTCCGTGTCTGGCCGTCGCGCAGCCACGGTCAGGGCGTCGTGTGCATCGCCCTCAGCTCCCCGGAGGGGGAGGCCCTGCTCGAGGCCCCGGCGCGGGCCCTGGAGTCCTTCCTGAAGCGAACCGACGCCGCCGTGCCGCCCGGCACGGAGCACCGGCACTTCGATCTGGATCAGGAGCTCTCGCACATCCTGGCGGAGAGCTAGGTCGCGGCCGAAAGCAGCCCGGCGCCGTCCACTCGGGGAGACGGCTCGGGCCAAGACAACCGCATACGGCACAGCCCGGCGCCGTCACCGTGAGCGATTCACGCGCGACGGCGCCGGTCTGTGCCCGAAGGTTCGTCGTGGCCATGACCTACGCGCGCCGCCCCGGGCGGGAACCACCCCGGGCGCGGAGGCGTTCTACGGGCAGCGAGGTCCGGCGGAGGCCGGTGCGGTGGGCGGGGTTGTCGCTACCATCGGCCACCATCGGCGGGCGTCGGCCCGACCCCCAGGCCAGGGAGCGAAACGTGCTGATCACCCACGACACCCGGTGCGCCCTCGACACCGTGGTGGATCTGGTGAACACCGCGCCGGAGGACGACGCGGCGGCCGACGGACTGCCCGATGTCCCGGCGCTCGCGGATTTCGTACGAAACCACGAGATCAGCGATGTGGGTGTGCTGTCGGAGTTCGATCTCTCGGCGGTGCGCAGGGTCCGGGGGCGCTTCGCGGCGATCTTCGCCGCGCCCGACGCCCGCTCCGCCGCCGGGCTGATCAACGAACTGGTCGCCGCGGCGGGCACCACCCCGCGCCTGACGGACCACGACGGCTACGACTGGCATGTGCACTACTTCGCACCCGGCGCCTCCGTGGCCGACCATCTCGCCGCCGACTGCGGGATGGCGCTCGCGTTCTTCGTGGTGGCCGGGGAGCAGGAGCGACTGCGGCGCTGCGAGGCACCGGACTGCCGGCGCGCCTTCGTCGACCTCTCCCGCAACCGCTCGCGCCGTTACTGCGACAGCCGCACCTGCGGCAACCGGCTGCACGTGGCCGCGTACCGGGCGCGCCGCAAGGAAGCGACGGGGTGATCGCTCGGGAGAGCACCGCAGGGGTTGCTGCGGGCGCCGGGTGGGGGTGCGTTGCGGCTGGCCGCGCCCACGCTGCCGGCGCATCGCCGTCGGCCGGAGGCCTGGGCGACGTCGGTCCCGGCGGGTGGCGCCGGGACGGACGTGTACGGCTCACAGCAACAGCAGGTCGTGCAGCGCAGCCATGAGGAGCAGACACCCGATCACCGCAAGGAAGATCATCAGCGGTGGCTGGGATAGGGCGAAGAGGCACCCGCGCGGCTCGTCCTTCGGCGGCGCGGCCTCGCTCTGTCTCGTGTCCAGCATCTCGCCGCAGATCATGGCGCAGGAGAGGCCCCTTGCGCGATCAACACACCCGCGTTATGCGGGAGTTGCCGTATAACGCGCCGTACCGTCCGACTTGCTTCGGGTTGTGAACGCTTCCGGACGTCCGCACGACGCTCTGTGTCGTTTCAGTCCGAGAGGGTCACTCCGGGCACGGCGTCATATGCCGTGCTTCTTGAGGATGGCCTCGATGTCGCTGAAGTCCTCGGTGGAGCCCTTGGCACGCGGGGCGGCGGAGCCCGTCGCGGGCCGGGTGCCCGGGCCCAGGGAGGGCGCCGAGGCCCCCGGGGCCACGGCCTCGGACCGGTCGCCCCCGGCCGCCCTGCGCTCGGCGCGGGTGCCACCGCGCCGGCGTTCGACCGCCCGGGTGCCCGCGAACAGGAGCCAGGCCGCGCCCAGCACCCCGAAGCCCGCCCAGGCGGTGGGGCTGAAGGCGGTGTCGGCGAGCCAGCCGACGACCCCGGTCATCACCAGGCCGACCGGCACCAGCGAGTAGGCCGCGATGCGGGTCGCCGCGAGGAAACGCCTGCGGTAGGCCGTGACCACCGCGATGCCCAGGCCCGCCGCGGACACGGCGGAGCAGACGGTCTCGGCAATCATCCGGTCCTCCTGGCGGGCTCGGTCGGGTGGAAGGCAGGTCCGGCGAACGCGGCACACCGGCACGGCGCACCGCCTCCGTCCCCTCCATCCTGCCCCTACCCGTCCTCGCGATGCCACGCCCCCGCGGGACATCAGGGACATCTCCGGGTCGTCTCCTACCGGAGTGCCGGTGCGGTCCCGTACGGCCCGTGCCGTCCCGATTGGGTCGCCCGCGTCCGGCCTGGAAGACTGGTCGTCATGAGCGACTCCTCCCCTGCACGCACCGATGCCCTGGTCCTCGACGTCTGGTGCGAACTGCAGTGCCCCGACTGCCGCACCGCCCTGGACGACGTCCGCGCCCTGCGGGCACGCTACGGCGACCGGCTGGAGCTGCGGCTGCGGCACTTCCCGCTGGAGAAGCACCAGCACGCCTTCGCCGCCGCGCAGGCCGCCGAGGAGGCGCTGGCGCAGGGCAAGGGCTGGCCGTACGTGGAGGCCGTGCTGGGGCGGGTCGAGGAGCTGGACCGCAGGGGCGAGCCCCTCCTGGTCGAGGTGGCCCGTGAACTCGGCCTGGACGCCGAGGAGTTCGACACCGCGCTGATCGACGGCCGGCACATCCTGATCGTGGACGCCGACCAGGCCGAGGGCAAGGCGATCGGGGTGACCGGCACGCCGACGTACGTCATCGGCGGCGAACGCCTCGACGGCGGCAAGAGCCAGGAGGGGCTGCGGACGCGCATCGAGGAGATCGCCGACCGGCTGCTGGGCGAGCAGGACGCCTGACCCTTCGGGGACTCCTACAGCAGGGGCTTGGCGAGGACGCGGACCGTGGTCTCGTAGCCGAGCGACTCGTACAGCCGCTCGGCCGGGGCGTTGCCCGCGAACACATTGAGGCCGAGGACCGGCCGGCCGGCCTCGATCGCCTGGCGCTCGGCGAGGAGCATGAGCGTACGGCCGTGTCCCCGGCCGCGGTGGGCCGCGTCGGCCTCGACGTCGAACACATGGGCCCGGCCGTCCTGCAGGGCGACCCACAGGATGCCCACCCGGACTCCCGCGTGCTCCAGGACACTGAACAGCATGCCCTCGGTGTGCAGCCCGTCCGGAAGCATCCTCGCGTGGCCCTCGCGGACCCTGGCGCGGGTGTCCGCCTCCGGGAGTCCCAGGTCGATCCACACCCGGGCGTAGCGCTCGCTCTCGTAGTGACGCCACGCCTCGAACTCCGCCTCGGTCATCGGCCGCGCACTGCTGCCCGGCGGCAGCGCGGGCGGGGTGGCGCCGAGGCGCTTCTCCATGCCGCGGTTGCGCAGGGTGTAGCCGAGGGTGCCGAAGAGCCGCAGGGCGATGTCGGCCGAGGCGGGCACGCGGGCCTCGATCTGCGTGCAGCCCCAGCCGCGCGCGACCTCCTCGGCGGCGAGTGCGGCCACCGTGCCCCGGCCGCGCCGCCGGTCGGGCTCGTCGATCCGCAGGTCGATGACGCGGGCCACCGACTCGCCGAGGGACGGCGAGGTGCCGAGGTGGATCTCGCCGACGGGGCGGCTGTTCACGCACACCTGGTAGCGGCGGGAACGGGTGCCGTCGGGATGCTGCTGGAGCGGCTCGGCCGGCCGCAGGGTCGTGGTCATCAGGGGTGTTCTACCCGTTCGGACGACTCACGTCAGCCCGGTTTTCCCGGCCGTCACGGGTCCAGGTCCTGCCCGGAACGCTCGTCGAAGATCTGCATCGCCTTGGCGGTCACCGGGCCCGGGGTGTCGGACAGCTCGCGGTCGTCCACCCGGTGGACGGCCTGGATGTCGCGCAGGGTCGAGGTGAGGAAGACCTCGTCGGCGCGCTGCAGGACGTCCAGGGGCAGGTCGGTCTCCCTGGCGCCGGTCCACTCGACGGTGAGCGCGCGGGTGATGCCGGCAAGGCAGCCGGAGGCGACCGGCGGGGTGTGGATCTCGCCGTCGAGGACGACGAAGACGTTCGACCCGGTGCCCTCGCAGAGCTGTCCGACCGTGTTGCCGAACAGGGCCTCGGAGGCGCCGTGTTCATGGGCGCGGGCGAGGGCGACGACGTTCTCGGCGTACGAGGTGGTCTTCAGGCCGGTGAGGGCGCCGCGCTCGTTGCGGGTCCACGGGACGGTGATCACGGCGGTGGAGTCCGGGCGGCGGGTGGTCTCGCCGACGGCGACCACGAGGGTCGGGCCGTGCTCGCCGCGGTCGGAGCCGAGCGGGCCGTGGCCGCCGGTGTAGGTGATCCGCAGCCTGCCGAGCGGCATCGGGTTCGCCTCCAGGACCGCCGCGCAGGCCTCGCGGACCTCGTCCTGATCGGGGTCGGGCAGGCCGAGGCCCCGGGCCGAGCGGGTCAGCCGGTCCAGGTGCCGGGTGAGGGCGAACGGCCTGCCGTGGACCGCCTTCACCGTCTCGAAGATGCCGTCGCCGACGGTCAGCCCGTGGTCGAAGACGGAGACACGGGCGGACTCCAGGTCCCGCAGCCCGCCGTCCAGCCAGATCCTCATGCCAACACCCCTCCGCTTGCGTCGTACACCCCCGACGCTACCGCGAGCAGCCGGGACGCCTTCAGCTCGGTCTCCCGCCACTCGCCCTCGGGGTCCGAGCCCCAGGTGATGCCGGCGCCGGTACCGAAGCGCAGGGCGGCCTGGGCGCGGTCGATCCAGAAGGTGCGGATGCCGACGGCCAGCTCGCCCGTGCCCCGGTCGGCGTCGACCCAGCCGATGCCGCCGCAGTACGGGCCGCGCGGGGCGGTCTCCAGGGCCTCGATGATCCGCAGGGCGCTCGACTTGGGCGCGCCGGTGACCGAGCCGGGCGGGAAGGCGGCGGCCAGCAGGTCCGGCCAGCCGGCCCCGTCCCGGAGCTCGCCGCGGACCGTGGAGACCAGGTGGACCAGGCCGGGGTGCTTCTCCACCGCGCACAGGTCGGGGACGGTCACGCTGCCGGTCGCGCAGACGCGCCCGATGTCGTTGCGGACCAGGTCCACGATCATCACGTTCTCGGCGTAGTCCTTCTCCAGCAGGTCCGCCTCGGTGCGTCCGGTGCCCTTGATCGGCCCCGACTCCACGACACGTCCGTGCCGGCGCAGGAACAGCTCGGGCGAGGCGGTGGCGATCTCCACGCCGTGCTCGGGCAGCCGGATCGTCCCGGCGTACGGCGCCGGGTTCCCGCGGGCCAGCAGGGCGGTCAGGGCGTCGACGTCGGCGTCCGGGACGACCGGCGCGCTGAGCACGCGGCAGAGGTTGGCCTGGTAGACCTCGCCGGCCGCGATGTGCTCGCGTATCCGGCGGACGGCGGCCGTGTACGCGGCCCGGTCCAGGGAGGAGGTCCAGTCCTCCACCGCCGGGCCCCGCCAGCCGCCCGGCACCGGGGCGGGCACCGGCTCCTCGCGTACGTCGGCGAAGCGGGCGCAGGTCAGCCGCCCCTCGAAGTCCGCGCAGACGGCCCAGAAGCCCGCGGAGTCCAGGGCGGCCGGGTCGCTGGTCACGTCGAGCAGGCCGGTCGCGACGCGGTCGCCGAAACGGGCCAGGGCAGGGAGACCGGAAGGGTGGGAGAGCACGTGGTCGAGTCTAGGTCGGGTGTCCGACAGGTGGCCCCGGGATGTCCCGGAGCGGACTGTGACCACGGGGTCCGCCGGGGGCAGCGCAGCACGCTGCGCAAACGCGTTTTTGTACTGGCCCGGGAATCCGCTAGAGTTCAACACGTCGCCGGGACGCGGAAGCGGACCGAAACGACAAGCGGACGTAGCTCAGTTGGTAGAGCGCAACCTTGCCAAGGTTGAGGTCGCGAGTTCGAGCCTCGTCGTCCGCTCGAAGGAAGGGGTCGTCCCGATCCCCTACACTCCTGGTGGAGTGGCCGAGAGGCGAGGCAACGGCCTGCAAAGCCGTCTACACGGGTTCAAATCCCGTCTCCACCTCCAAGGACGATTAGCTCAGCGGGAGAGCGCTTCCCTGACACGGAAGAGGTCACTGGTTCAATCCCAGTATCGTCCACTGGATCTTCTCGCAGGATCCACGGGTCTTTTCGAAGATCCCCACCCGCGCGATTAGCTCAGCGGGAGAGCGCTTCCCTGACACGGAAGAGGTCACTGGTTCAATCCCAGTATCGCGCACTGTCCGTGACCCTCGGGTCACGGCCTGCGGACGATTAGCTCAGCGGGAGAGCGCTTCCCTGACACGGAAGAGGTCACTGGTTCAATCCCAGTATCGTCCACACACCAGAACGCCCCCGGTCGCGCGACCGGGGGCTTCTCCGTGTCCTCAGCTGGAGAAGAGCATGTGCGCCCAGCTCTTGTGGTGGCCGTGATGGTCGTAGTGTCCGTGGCCGCCGTGGTGGCCGCCGTGATGCCCTCCGTGCGGGGCGCCCCAGGCGGGCGCGGGCGGCGCCGGGTAGGCCTGCGGGGCGGGCTGGGACCACTGGGCCTCCAGCTGGGTCAGGGCCTCCAGCTCGCCGTAGTCGAGGAAGATGCCGCGGCAGCCGCTGCACTGTTCGATCTGGACGCCGCTGCGGTTGTAGGTGTGCATCGGCGCGTGGCACTTCGGACAATGCATGGTCGGCTCAACTCCTCGCCGGTCGGTCCCGCTTCGTGTTCTCCCAGGACAGACTCCGTCCGCCCCCGGTCGGTTGCAGCCTAGTACGTGGTTTCGGGCGCCAACTGGTGCGGAATCGGG
This sequence comes from Streptomyces sp. NPDC001852, assembly GCF_042891825.1. Classification (NCBI taxonomy): domain Bacteria; kingdom Bacillati; phylum Actinomycetota; class Actinomycetes; order Kitasatosporales; family Streptomycetaceae; genus Streptomyces; species Streptomyces sp. NPDC001852. The sequence goes on along the minus strand of NZ_JBIATN010000004.1, from coordinate 304,033 downwards.
GCCATTCGGGCACATGCGTCGACGACCGCCTGTTCCACCTCGTCCAGCCGCCGGCCGGCCGCGAGGGCCTTGGTGAGGGCGAGGGCGGCCGTCTGCACGGTCAGCGCGCGGGCGGGGACGTCCAGGGCGGGCCAGGGGTCCCCGGCGGCGGGCACGGCCGGGCCGCGGGCCCGCTGGTACGCACCGAGGAAGCGGGTCCAGTCGCCGGGCGGGAGGAGTCCGCAGGCGTACCAGGCGGCCGGGCGGGCGAGGTCCCAGGCCGGCACGCCGGTTCCCAGGTCGTCGACGTCGATCAGGCGCCACGGGCCGTCCGGTGCCGGATGGCGGACGAGCTGGCCGAGGTGCAGGTCGCCGTGGCAGAGGGCGGGGGTGCCGGGCATGGGGGCCTCGGCGCGGGCCCAGGCGGGGAGCGCGCCCCAGGCGGCGAGTACCGGGCCGGCCGCCGGAGGGGGGCCGGCCGCGGAGCGCAGGGCCGAGTGCAGCCGGGCGACCGCGCGGGCGGCCTTGACCGGGCCGCGCATCGGGGGCAGGCCCTCGGGCGGGGGCGTGCGGTGCAGACGGGCGAGGAGGGCGCCGGTGGCCTCCCAGGGGGCCGCGTCCGGGGCGTCGGGGTCCACGGGGGCGCCGTACGGCCAGAAGGTCACCAGGCGGTCCAGCACGGGGACGGGGTCCGGGGAGAGCGGGGCCAGGAACACGTCCGGGAGGCGGGCGGCCACGGCGAGGCGCCGGGTCAGCCCGGCGGAGTCGATCCGGGGCGCGTGGGCCTTGGCGACGGTGTCGGCGTGCCGTACGACGGTGGCGTCGGGGCGGTCGGCGAGGGGGGTGCTGCCGCAGGCACAGGGCGCGTCGCCGGTGCGGTCCGGGTGGGCGACGGCTGTGGCCTCCGCGCTGAGCGCGGGTATGAGGGCGCGGGTGTCTGCGGTCAACGGTGCCTCGGGAAGGTGGGGTGCGCACGTGAGCGTACCGGCGCGTGGCCGGGGGGACGCCTGCCCGCGCCGGCGGCGGTGCTTCGCAGGTGCCGGCACTGCGGCTCCCCGGCGGGCGCGGGGTGCGCGACCAGCCACGACGGACCCGCGGTCGCGAGACGGGCCGCAGGCCGAGACGGCGACAAGGCGCCCGGTGCAGCGTGGGGGCGCCCGAAAACGGCGCATGCCGGCGCAGCTCCCCAGCTGCGCCGGCATTTGTGCCGTCCGCCGCACCCCCGTCCCCACGGGGTTTCCTGGATGGATGTCCCCGCCCGGACCGCTCTTCCGGGCCTGGGGTCGCCGCTCAGCGCCCCAGCATCGCACCCACGGACGACGCCTGTGTGGCCACCGTCTCCCAGCCGTCGAAGACGAGCAGGAGCAGGGCCGCCAGGGGAAGGGCCATGAGCGTCGCCACCAGGGGGTGGCGGCGGCCCGTGCGGCGCGGTGCGAACGCCGGGCGTCGCGGTGCCGTGTGGGCCATGGTTCCTCTCCTGACCGTTCGGTTGTCATCGGCAGCGGCGGGTGTCTGACCTCGGGGGACGAGTGCTGCACCCGCCGCTTGACCTCAAATCTAGGCGCGGGGCGGCTGCCGGGCGTCATGCCTTCGTACCGATTGCCGGGCCTCCCCGAGGATGAGCGGCGACTCAGGACGTACTCCCCTGGGTGGAGACGCCGGTCGGGGTCTCGGGGTCTTCCCGGAAGGGGTGCCCGCTGTGTCCGCTCGTTTCCGAAGCGTCCGACGGTCACGGCGAGTGACTTCGATCACTCCGGACGGGTGTGGGAGCTGCGTCGTGCCCGGCGCCCGGCCCGTCCCGCGCCCGGCTCCGCGGCCGTTCCGCGGTGGGTGCCGGACGGCTGCCCGGACCGGCACCACCTGCCGTCCCGTGACCTCAACACCCGGACGCCGACGCCGCGTTGGCGGTGCCGACGGCTCAAGGCCCCCGTTTCGGCCTGCTTCCTGACCGTGTTTCATGCCGTACGGGCGGTCGGCGCAATCCGTCCGGCCCGGAGGGCGCGGCCTCTGCGCGCAGGCGGCCGTGGAAACGTAAGCTGTGCCACGTCACAGGGACCGGGCAGCGGGGATGAACATGGCGATGATGCGCCTGAGGCGCGAGGACCCGCGCGTCGTCGGCTCGTTCAGGCTTCACCGACGGCTCGGCGCGGGCGGGATGGGCGTGGTCTACCTCGGCTCCGACAAGAAGGGGCAACGGGTCGCGCTGAAGGTGATCCGGCCCGATCTCGCGGAGGACCAGGAGTTCCGGTCGCGGTTCGCCCGTGAGGTCTCGGCGGCCCGGCGGATCAGGGGCGGCTGCACGGCCCGGCTGGTCGCCGCGGACCTGGACGCCGAGCGGCCCTGGTTCGCCACGCAGTACGTGCCCGGACCCTCCCTGCACGACAAGGTCGCGGACGAGGGCCCGCTGAGCGCGGCCGACACCGCGGCGGTCGGCGCGGCGCTCTCCGAGGGCCTGGTCGCCGTGCACGAGGCCGGGGTGGTCCACCGGGACCTGAAGCCGTCCAACATCCTGCTGTCCCCCAAGGGGCCGCGGATCATCGACTTCGGCATCGCCTGGGCCACCGGCGCCTCCACGCTCACCCATGTCGGCACGGCGGTCGGCTCCCCCGGGTTCCTCGCGCCCGAGCAGGTGCGCGGCGCGGCCGTCACCCCGGCGACGGACGTGTTCTCCCTGGGCGCGACCCTCGCCTACGCCTCCACCGGCGACTCGCCCTTCGGGCACGGCAGTTCCGAGGTGATGCTGTACCGGGTGGTGCACGAGGAACCGCAGCTGTACGGCGTACCGGACGCGCTCGCCCCCCTGGTGCGGGCCTGCCTGGCGAAGGATCCCGAGGACCGGCCCAGCACGCTGCAGCTGTCACTGCGGCTCAAGGAGATCGCGGCCCGCGAGGCGCAGGGCCTGGGCGACCCACGGCCGCCGGCGCCCCGCGCCGCGGAGGCGGACAGGCCCACCGGGCGGCTCGTCGACACCTACCCCGAGCAGCAGCGCACCCAGCGGCGCACCGCCCCCGGCACTCCGCCGCCGCGCGGTGGTGCCTCCGCCCGGGGCGGCGCGCCGGCGCGCGGCGGAGCGTCCGCGCGCACCGGCAGCGGGCCGCGCGGCAACGGTGCGGGGGCCCCCGCACGGCAGGGCTCGGCGCGCCCGACCCCACCGCCGCGCGGCGGCCGGGGCTCGGGCAACGGGAGCCGTCCGGCCCAGCGCGGGGGTTCCGGGCGGCCGGGGCAGCGTACGACGGGCACCGGACTGCGGCCGGCCAATCCCCGGCTGCTGCGCCAGCGGCTGTTCGTGTTCGTCGTGGTGACGCTGCTGGTGGCGCTCGGCATCGCGGTAGCCCAGGGCTGCCAGGGTCCGGCCCGCGGCCTCGGCGGCGACGGCGGCCCGCGCCGGCAGCACGCGCAGTCGAGCCGTCCGCCGGCGGACGCCGACCGGCCGACGGCCGACCGGTACGGGCCGACGCCGGGCCAGGACTTCCGGGGGCGGCCGGCGGTCGGGAAACCGGCCGGGGAGGGTCAGGCCTCCGGGCGGCCGGCGGTCACCGCGTAGAAGGCGACCGCCGCGGCCGCGCCCACGTTGAGCGAGTCGACGCCGTGGGACATCGGGATGCGCACCCATTCGTCGGCGGCGACCAGGGCCTGGGTGGACAGCCCGTCGCCCTCGGCGCCGAGCATCAGCGCCACCCGGTCCATCCGGTGCGGGGCGGCGTCGTCCAGGCTGCGGGCCTTGTCGTCCGGGGTGAGCGCGAGCAGCGTGAAGCCGGCCTCGCGGACCGAGTCCAGGCCCTTCGGCCAGGTCTCCAGGCGGGCGTACGGCACCGAGAACACCGCGCCCATGGAGACCTTGACGCTCCGGCGGTACAGCGGGTCGGCACAGTCGGGCGACAGCAGGACCGCGTCCATGCCGAGGGCGGCGGCCGAGCGGAAGATCGCGCCGATGTTGGTGTGGTCGTTGACCGACTCCATGACCACGACCCGGCGTGCGGAGCGCAGCAGTTCACCGGCCGTGGGCAGCGGCTTGCGCTGCATGGAGGCGAGCGCGCCGCGGTGCACGTGGTAGCCGGTGACCTGCTCGGCGAGCTCGGGGCTCACGGCGTAGACCGGGGCGGGGAGTTCGTCGATGACGTCGCGCATGACGTCGATCCACTTGGCCGAGAGCAGCATGGAGCGCATCTCGTAGCCGGCTTCCTTGGCCCTGCGGATGACCTTCTCGCCCTCCGCGATGAACAGGCCTTCGGCGGGCTCGCGCTTGCGGCGCAGCTCGACGTCGGTCAGGCCTGTGTAGTCGGAGAGGCGCGGGTCGTCGGGATCCTCGACGGTGATGAGATCGGCCACAGGGTGATACTGCCTTGTCCTGGGTGTGCTGCCAACGGCTGGGAACGAGTAGGTTACCCCGGGTTACGCGTGATCAAGCGGTGGATGATCAGGCACCGGGCTGCGGGCCGACGGTCACGACCCGGCCGACGACGATGACCGCCGGGGGCTTCACTTCCTCGGTCCGTACCGTCTCGGCGACCGTGGCGAGGGTGGCGTCGACGCGGCGCTGCGCGGCCGTCGTACCCTCCTGCACCAGCGCGACCGGGGTGTTGGGGGACTTGCCGTGCGCGACGAGCGTCTCGGCGATCTTCCCGATCTTGTCGACGCCCATCAGGATCACGAGCGTGCCGGTGAGCTTCGCCAGCGACGGCCAGTCGACCAGCGAGCGCTCGTCGTCCGGGGCGACATGGCCGCTGACGACCGTGAACTCGTGCGCGACGCCCCGGTGGGTGACCGGGATGCCGGCCGCGCCCGGCACCGAGATCGAGCTGGAGATGCCAGGGACCACGGTGCAGGGGATGCCGGCCTCGGCGAGCGCCTGGATCTCCTCCATGCCCCGGCCGAACACGAACGGGTCGCCGCCCTTGAGCCGTACGACCGACTTGCCCTGCTTGGCGTGCTCGATGAGCGCGTTGTTGATGGCCTCCTGGGCCATGAACCGGCCGTACGGGATCTTCGCCGCGTCGATCACCTCGACGTGCGGCGGGAGTTCGGCGAGCAGGTCGCGCGGGCCGAGCCGGTCGGCGATGACGACGTCCGCCTCGGCGAGCAGCCGACGGCCGCGGACCGTGATCAGGTCGGGGTCGCCGGGACCGCCGCCGACCAGGGCGACGCCGGGGGTGCGGGTGCGGTGGTGCGGCGCCACCAGGGTGCCGTCGCGCAGGCCCTCCACCACCGCGTCCCGGATGGCGGCGGTGTGCCGGGGGTCGCGGCCGCGCGCGTCCGTGGTGAGCACGGCCACGGTGACCCCCTCGCTGTGACCGGTCGCCGGGGTCCAGGCGGTCGCCTGGTCCGCGTCGTCCGAGCGCACGCACCAGACCCGGTGGCGCTCCGCCTCGGCGGAGGCGGCGGCGTTGGTCCCGGGGTCGCTGGTGGCGATGAGGGCGTACCAGGCCTCGGCGAGGTCGCCGTCCTGGTACGGGCGCCCGACCCAGGTGATCTCGCCCGCTTCCGCCATGGCCTCGACGGAGGGGGTCGCCTCGGGTGACACGACGACGATGTCCGCACCGGCCGCGATGAGTGCCGGGAGACGGCGCTGGACCACCGTGCCGGCCCCGAGGACGACCACGCGGCGGCCGGAGAGGCGGAGGCCTACGGGGTAGGCGGGGTGTTCGGCCATGAGGGACGGCTCCTCGTGCAGGGCGGTGCGGTGGGCGCGCTGCGGCGGCGGAGCGGCCCTGACGTGCGGATTTTAGCTGTGTACGGGGGTGGGGGCACGGGGTGGTCCGGCTGCTGGAACGCCGGAGCCACCCCTCCTGTGACCTCGGTGACCCCTACTTCTCGGTGACCCCGGCCGAATCGAACGTGGCCACCTCGTGCATCGCCCGGGCCGTGCTCTGCACCAGCGGCAGCGCCAGCAGGGCACCCGTGCCCTCGCCCAGGCGCAGGTCGAGGTCGACCAGCGGGCGCAGACCGAGCTTGTTGAGGGCGGCCACGTGGCCGGGTTCGGCGCTGCGGTGGCCCGCGATGCAGGCCGCCAGCACCTCGGGGGCGATGGCGCGGGCGACCAGGGCCGCGGCGCCGGCACTGACGCCGTCCAGGATGACCGGCGTCCGCAGGGAGGCGCCACCGAGGAGCAGGCCGACCATGGCCGCGTGCTCGAAGCCGCCGATCGCGGCCAGGACACCGATCGGGTCGGCCGGGTCCGGCTGGTGGACCTCCAGGGCGCGGCGGACGACCTCGGTCTTGCGGGCCAGCGTCTCGTCGTTGATGCCGGTGCCACGGCCGGTCACCTCGGCCGGGTCGGCGCCGGTGAAGACGGAGATCAGCGCCGCGGACGCCGTGGTGTTGGCGATGCCCATCTCGCCGGTGAGCAGCGCCTTGTTGCCGGCCGCCACCAGGTCGCGGGCGGTCTCGATGCCGACCTCGATGGCCGCCTTGGCCTCCTCGCGGGTCATCGCGGGGCCGGTGGTCATGTCGGACGTGCCGCCGCGGATCTTGCGGGGCAGCAGGCCGGGGGTGGCCGGGAGGTCGGCGGCGACACCGACGTCCACGACGCACACCTCGGCGCCGACCTGGCCCGCGAAGGCGTTGCAGACCGCTCCCCCGCCGAGGAAGTTGGCCACCATCTGGGCGGTGACCTCCTGCGGCCAGGGGGTGACGCCCTGGGCGTGGACGCCGTGGTCACCCGCGAAGATGGCGACGGCGGCGGGCTCCGGGATCGGCGGCGGGCACTGCCGGGACAGCCCGGACAGCTGCGCGGAGATGATCTCCAGCATGCCCAGCGCCCCGGCCGGCTTGGTCATGCGCTTCTGGCGCTCCCAGGCCTCACCGAGGGCCTTGGCGTCGAGCGGGCGGATCTGTGCGACGGTCTCGGCAAGCAGGTCGTGGGGTTCCTCTCCGGGCAGGGCGCGGCGGCCGTACGTCTCCTCGTGCACCACCCAGGACAGGGGGCGTCGCTTGGACCAGCCGGCCTGCATCAGCTCGGGCTCGTCCGGGAACTCGTCGACGTACCCGACGCACAGGTAGGCGATGACCTCCAGATGCTCGGGCAGGCCGAGCGCGCGGACCATCTCGCGCTCGTCGAAGAAGCTGACCCAGCCGACGCCGAGGCCTTCGGCGCGGGCGGCGAGCCAGAGGTTCTCGACGGCGAGAGCGGCGGAGTACGGCGCCATCTGCGGCTGGGTGTGCCGGCCGAGGGTGTGCCGGCCCCCTCGGGTGGGGTCGGCGGTGACGACGATGTTGACCGGGGTGTCGAGGATGGCCTCGATCTTCAGTTCCTTGAACTGCTTGGCCCGGCCCTTCGGCAGCGACTTGGCGTAGGCCTCACGCTGACGCATCGCCAGTTCGTGCATCGTCCGCCGGGTGTCGGCGGAGCGGATGACGACGAAGTCCCAGGGCTGCGAGTGGCCCACGGAGGGCGCCGTGTGGGCGGCCTCCAGGACGCGGAGCAGCACCTCGTGCGGGATGGGGTCGCCCCGGAAGCCGTTGCGGATGTCGCGGCGCTCGCGCATGACCTTCAGGACGGCCTCGCGCTCGGCGTCGTTGTAGCCGGGCGCGGCGGGGCCGGTGGACTGGGGTGCTTCCGCCACTTCGGCCGTGCTCTCCTCCTCCTGGTCGGCGGCCCTGGTCTGCAGGTCCTCCGCGTGCTGTACGACCTCGGGGGCCGCCACGGGCTCGGGCTCGGCCTCGCGGGGTGCCGGCACCATGGCCACCGGCTCCGGCGCGTCCTCGGCGGCGAGGACCAGGGGCTGCGGCGGGGTCGGCGCCAGGTGCGGGGTGGTGGGCACATGGCCCTCGACCTGCACGAACTGCCCCATCGGCTGCTCCGGATGCGCCGCCGGCGAAACACCGGACGGCAGCGGCCCGGCCTGGCCGGCGGTCTCCGGGTGCGCGGGGGCACCCTCGACGCGGTCGGCCGGCACGGTCACGGACTCGGCGGCGGCCGGCGCCGGGGCGCCGTCGGCGACCGGTGCCCCGACGGCCTCGGCGGGCCGCGTCTGCGGGCCGGCGGGCGCGTCCGGGGCGTTCACGGCGGCCGTCTCGGCGGCGGCGTCCGGAGCGACCGCGTGGACCGCGTCCTGCGCGACCGGCTCGGCCCGGTCCGGAGCCTGCTGCTGCGGTACGGCGGCGGGCTGCGCCGTGCCGGGCGCGGCCCCGGCGGTGACCGCGACGGGCTCCGCCAACTGGGGGCCCTGCGCGGGGTAGGGCTGCGGCTCGGGTGCGCCGTCGGCGGCGGCCGCTGCCGGTGCGGCGTCCTGTGCCGGGGCGGGGGCCGGGGTCTCCGCCCGGGCGGGCTCCGCGGCCTCACCCGGAGTGCCGGGCTCGGGCAGGGCCGCCGGTTCGGGCGCCGTCACGACGTCGGCGGCGGGCGCCGGATGGGCGGGGGCGTCCTGCGCAGTGGAGGACGCGTCCTGGACGGCGGAGGGCTGACCGTCCACCATGCCGGGCTGACCCTGCATCGCGCCGGGGGCCTCCACCACTGCGGGGACCTCCACCGCGCCGGGCTGACTTTCCATCACGCCAGGCTGCGGCTCCACGGCACCGGGCATGTTCGGGTCCGGCTGTGCCGGGGCGGCGGCCTCGCTCTGGGCGGGGACGGCCTCCTCGGCGGTCTGGGCCGCGCCCGGCGCCTGCTGTGCGGGGACGGGGTCCGCGGTCTCAGCACTGCCCTGTACGACGACCGGCTCGGCGGCAGCCGTGTCGGCCTGCCCGGCGTCGGCGACCGGCGCGCCCTCGCCCTGCTCCGCGGCCTCGCCGTTCCGAGCGGGGCCCGGGGGCTGAGCCGGCGCGGACGGCTCGGCGCCGACGGCTGCCAGGGCGTCCTGGGGCATCCCACCGGGCACGGGCCCGTCCGGCACCGCCGGGACCTGTGCCGCATGAGCGGCACCCGGATCGGCGGGGCTCACCAGCGCCGTCTCCGGCGCGGGGGCGGCGTCGGCCATCGGGGCGGCCGCGGCCGGATCGCCGGCGTCGGCCACCACAGCGGCCTGCTCGGCGGCCTCGGGCGCCACCACGGCACCCTCGGCAACGAGGCCGGCCTCCGCTTCGGCCCTGGGCACACCAGCACCAGCGGCGCCCTCCGCGTCCCCGAGGACACCGTCCACGGCGGTCGTGGCGTCCACGGGCTGCGCACCGGCCATGCCCTGACCGGGCTCGTCGGAGAGCTGCTGGACGCCCTCGGGCATCGCGCCCGCGGGAGCCGCGTACACGCCGTCGTGTCCGTGCACCGGCTGCACGCCGTCATGGCCGTGGACCACCTGCGCGGTGCCGGGTGCCGGTGCGGCCGCCTGGTTGGCGAGGCGGGCGACGGCGGCCTGGGCGGCGCCGGACGGGTCGGCCTCGGCGGCGACGTCGGCGGAGACGGGGGCCGGGTCAACCGTTTCGGCGGCCGGCGCCTGCGTGCCGACGTGGGCCGGCACGGCCGGTGCCGGTGTGCCGGCCTCGGCCACCACGGCGGCGGGCACCGCACCCCAGGGCGCCGCACTCGGCGGCGCCATGTCGCGCAGCGGCTGGGCGTCGGGGTACTCGGCGCCGGTCGCGGGCGGACCGGGCTGGCGTACCGGCGCTCCGGCCGGGCCGCGGTCGGCGAGGGAGCGGACCGGGCTGGCGGAGGCGTCGGGGATCGGCGGGCCGAGGTGCAGCGGACGGCGCGGCGCCTGCGCGGCGGCCGGCTGCTCCTGCGGGGCCGAGAGGGCCGGCGACGGCGGCACGGCCGCCGGGGACGGATTCGGCAGGCGGACACCGCTGAGGTCGACGGAGCCGCTGTCACGGCCGGCCGTCTCGTGCGGGCCCGGCTCGTGGACGGCCTCGACGACCGGTTCCGGAGCGGGTGGCGCAACCTCGTTGCCCCACGCGCCCTGGGCACCCGGCAGCAGCAGCTCTTCGTCCTCGGCGGGTGCCTCGGAGAGGTAGGTGTACGCACCGTGCGCGGCGACGCCCGGCTGCTCCACCATGCCTGCGCTCTCCGGCTGCCCCTCGGCCGGGACCTGGCCGGTGTCGGTCATGCGTACCCCTCGCCCATCGGTTTAGTGCTCCTACGACCAGCTCACCCGGAACGGCGCACCGACCGCCCGTAGTGAAGAACGAGCGTCCGTGCCCAGCGGCACGAACGACCCGCCGAAAAAGGCGACAAAGCCATTCAGTGGCATTGTCCCGGCCGTCGCGCCGTCGCGACAGCATGATCCGCGACAGCCCGCTGTGGACTGCGCCACGTTGCGCGTCCTCCGGTTCCGCAGTACCACACCCACCCCAAAACGGGCGTGCTTTCCGGACATTGACGAACGAAGTTCCGGGCCGCCCGGTGTGGCACAACGATCGGCCAGCCTACCGCGCGCAGTACGACAACAGGATCACGGGGCGCGATCCGGAAGAACGCCGCTGAGCAGGAACGCGACACTCCGCTCGGTCTCGGTCCAGGCGCGGGTGTCGAGTGCGACGGACTGCACCAGCGCGCACTCGACTTGGTATCCGTGCTCGGTCAGGTCGCGCCCGACGAGTTCGGCCGCGTCGCGGGTCGCGGCGTGCGTGACGATGCGCTGCGGGCGCCGGTCGGCGACCGCGGAGACCACGGCCGCTCCCCCGCCGCCGACCCGGACGACGTCCGGTTCGGGGAGGTTCTCCAGGACGTGCGGAGCGGTGCCCTGGACCACTTGGAGCTGGACGCCGTACCGGCGCGCGGCCGCCTCGGTGCGGACGCAGGCGCCCGGGTCCCGGTCGACGGCGATGACGGCCGCTCCGGCGCGCGCGGCCTCGGCCGCGAACGCGCCGGAGCCGCAGCCGATGTCCCAGACCAGGTCGCCGACCCGGGGCCCGAGGCGGGCGAGTTGGGCGGCGCGCAGCAGCTCCCTCTCGCCCTCGCCGAGGCCGCCACCGGGTCCGTCGCCGTACGACGCGTCGGGCTGCACCCAGCCGCGCGGGCCGGCGCCCGGGTCGCGCCCGGCGATCCAGCCGCCGCTGTCACCGGCTCCCACGGGGCCGCCGATGACGATGACCACGTTGGGGTCGCGCCAGGTGTGGTCGGCGGCCTTGTCGGAGGTGACGACGGTGACCTGCTCGCGTTCGGTGCCCAGTTCCTCGCAGATGACGAAGGTCCGGTGCACGCCCTCCAGCAGGAGCCCGAGTTCGGCGGGTCCCGCGCCGGGTGCGGTGAGGACGGCGACCTTGGTGTGGGCGCGGCACACGTTCACGGCCCGGCGCAGGGTGCGGGGGTGGGCGACGACCACCTGGGCGTCGTCCCAGGGCATGCCGGCGCGGGCGAAGGCGGCGGCCACGGAGGACACGGCGGGGACGACCTCGACCTCCAGGCCGAACTCCGGGGCGCGCAGGGTGCGTACGACGCCGAAGAAGCCGGGGTCGCCGTCGGCGAGCACGACGGCGGTACCGCGGTGGGCGGCGATCCGGCGGGCGGCGAGCGCGACGCTGCCCAGGCGGACGCGTTCGGCCGTGGGCGGGACCTCGGGCAGCGCCAGATGGTGGGCCGCGCCCGCCACGAGCGTGGCGGCGCCGAGGGCGGCGCGCGCCGCGTCGGTCAGCGGCGAGCCGTCCCAGCCGATCACCGTGACCCGGTCGGCCATCGTCGTCTCTCTCCAGGTCTTCGCAGCTCGTCAGAGGGGAGGGGCCCGTGTGCGGGCTCCGTGAGGGTACCTGGTGAGGCGCGGAAGGATCAGTTCCAGTCCGAGTAGGACGTGAAACCGCCCGTGTCGGCCAGCTGCTCGCCGGCCCCGGCCAGGTCCTCCGGCAGCAGGCTCCAGACGATGACGTCGGTGCGGACATCCGCCCAGGTGCCCTCGCCGGACCTGCTGCGGGCTATCCAGGCGCCGCGCAGGACACCCTCGCTGATGCAGCCGATCTTCTGGGCGACCTGCTGGGAGGCGGTGTTGTCGGCGGCGGTGCGCAGCTCCAGGCGTTCGAAATTCTGGTCGTGGAACAGCCACTGCGCGGTCGCCAGGGCGGCCTCGGAGGCATAGCCCTCGCCGCGGGCCCATGGCGCGATGACGTAGGCGATCTCCGTCGCACGCACCCGCCAGTCGGTGTTCTGCAGATGGACGATGCCGACGAGGCGCTGGGTGAGGAACTCGTCGACGGCGAACACGATGCCGCGGCCCTCGGTGCGTTCGGCCGGGGCGAGTTCGGTGATCCAGTGCCGGGCGTCGGCCTCGGTGTAGGGCTGGGGGACGGAGGTCCAGGCGGTGACCAGTTCGTCGTTCATCATCTCGGCGAAGGCCTCGATGTCGGACTCCTCGAAGGGGCGCAGCACCAACCGCTCCGTGCTGATGGAGACGTTGGGAAAGGTGCCAGTCATGCGCCGCTCCGTAACTTCGGAAAACCTTCAGGGCCTGCGAACTGCCCAGCATGCAGCATGAAACCACTGAACCGCACGACGGGGTCCACCCCGGGTGAGGGAGTGGACCCCGTGCGTCACGAAACGCCGTATACGTGCCGTCGGACCTACGGGGCGGTTCAGAAGGACGGGATGACCGAGCCCTGGTACTTGTCCTCGATGAACTTCTTGACCTCGGGCGAGACGAGGAGCTTGGCGAGCTTCTCGACCCGCGGGTCCTTCTCGTTGCCCTTCTTCACGGCGAGGAAGTTGCCGTACGGATTGTTCTTGGCGGACTCGAGGACGATCGCGTCCTTGGCGGGCTTCAGACCGGCCGAGATGGCGTAGTTGCCGTTGACGACGGCGGCGTCCACGTCGTCCAGGGAACGCGGGGTCTGGGCCGCCTCGACCTCCTTGAACGTGAGGTTCTTGGGGTTCTTGGCGATGTCCTGCGGGGTGGCCTCGTTGCCGGCGCCGGGCTTGAGGGTGATGAGCCCGTTGGCAGCGAGCAGCTTCAGGGCACGGGCCTCGTTGACCGCGTCGTTCGGGACGGCGATGGTCGCACCGCTCTTCAGGGCGTCGGCCTTCTTGACCTTGTGGGAGTACAGGCCGAGCGGCTCCAGGTGCACCGTGACGACGGGCACGATGTGGGTGCCGCGCTTGGCGTTGAAGTCGTCCAGGTACGGCTGGTTCTGGAAGTAGTTGGCGTCCACCGAGCCGTCCTCGGTCGCCGTGTTCGGCGTGATGTAGTCCGTGAACTCCTTGACCTCCAGGTCGAGGCCCGCCTTCTTCGCCAGCTTGTCCTTGACGAAGTTCAGGATCTCGGCGTGCGGGGTGGGGCTCGCGGCGACGACCAGCGGGCCGCTGTAGTCGGCGGAGGCAGAGGACTTGCCGGAGCCGCAGGCGGTCAGCCCGAAGGTGAGGGCTCCGGCGGCGAGGACGGCGGTGGTGAGCTTGGCGGTGTTACGCACGAAAAGTGCCTTTCCTTAAGGGTGGTGCGACCCCGTGTATGGGTCCACGGGGAGTCCTGGGGAGCGGGTCAGCTCTTCTTGGCGGCGTCGGCGGCGACCGTGCCGGGGAAGATGCCGCTCAGCGGCTTGAAGAGGAGCAGTCCGCCGGTCCTGCCGCTACGGCGGTGCAGCGAACGGGCGGCGAAGTCGCCGACGAACTGGAGCAGGGCGATGACGACGGCCAGGATGGCGACGGTGATCCACATCATGCCGGTCTCGAAGCGCTGGTAGCCGTAGCGGACGGCGACGTCACCGAGGCCGCCGGCGCCGACCGTGCCCGCCATGGCCGAGTAGCCGATGAGGGCGACGATCGTGGTGGTGGCGCCGGAGATGAGAGAGGGGAGCGCTTCGGGCACGAGGACGCTGCGGACGACCTTCCATGTGCTGCCGCCCATGGACTGCACCGCCTCGACGAGACCGTTGTCCACTTCGCGGACGGACATCTCGACCAGCCGCGCGAAGAACGGGATCGCCCCGATCGCCAGCGGCACGATGGCGGCCTCGCGGCCGATGGTCGTACCGGTGATCCAGCGGGTGAAGGTCATCAGCGCGACCATCAGGATGATGAACGGCATCGAGCGGGCGACGTTCACGACCTGGCCGATGACCTTGTTCACGACGACGTTCTGGAGCAGGCCGCCCCGGTCCGTGAGGACGAGGAGCAGGCCGAGCGGAAGCCCGCCGACGACGGCGATCGCCGTGGACCAGCCGACCATGTAGAGCGTGTCCCAACACGCCTGCGACAGCAGCGGCTGCATCTCGGACCAGGTCACTTGGCACCTTCCTTCACCAGCACGGAGTTCTGGCCCTCCTGGCCCACCACGTCGATCTGCAGGCCCTGTTCGCGCAGGAACCCGATCGGCACCACGTTGTCCTCGTAGCGGCCGGGCAGTTCGATGCGCATCCGGCCGATCTGGAGGCCGCCGACGGTGTCGATGGCGGCGCCGAGGATCGAGATGTCGATGTTGTAGGTGCGCGCGAGCTGGGAGATGACCGGCTGGGTCGCGGCCTCGCCGTGGAAGGTGACGTCGATGACGGTGCGGTCGGAGTCCGTGCGCTCGCCGCTCACCGGGAACAGCGCGGCGGCCAGCTCGGAGCCGGGGGTGGCCAGCAGCTCGCTGACCGTGCCGGACTCCACGATCCGGCCCCTCTCCATGAGGGCGGCGGAGTCGCAGACCGCCTTCACGACGTCCATCTCGTGGGTGATGAGCAGGACCGTCAGCCCCAGCTGCCGGTTCAGGTCGCGCAGCAGCTTCAGGATGGAGCGGGTGGTCTCGGGGTCGAGCGCGCTGGTGGCCTCGTCGGAGAGGAGCACCTTGGGGTCGCCGGCCAGGGCGCGGGCGATGCCGACGCGCTGCTTCTGGCCGCCGGAGAGCTGGGCCGGGTAGGCCTTCGCCTTGTCGGCGAGGCCGACCAGGTCGAGCAGCTCCAGCGCCTTGCGGGACCGTTCCCTGCCTGACGTGCCGAGGATCTCCAGCGGCAGCTCGACGTTGTCCTGCACGGTCCGCGAGGAGAGCAGGTTGAAGTGCTGGAAGACCATGCCGATGCGGCTGCGCGCCCGGCGCAGCTCCTTGCCGGCGCGCGGGCCGCGGCCGGCGAGGGCGGTGAGGTCCTGCCCGGCGACGGACACGGTGCCGGAGGTGGGGCGCTCCAGCAGGTTGACGCAGCGGATGAGGGAGGACTTGCCGGCGCCGGACTGGCCGATGACGCCGTAGACCTCGCCTTCGCGGACGTGGAGATCGACGCCGTCGAGGGCGGTGACCTCACGGCCGCGGGAGCGGTAGACCTTGGTCAGGCCCGAGGTGGTGATCACAGGATTTCCGTCACTGTCGGTTGCGCGGGCGTGGGTGTGCCCGGGCACGGGTGCATGCGGTCAGGCATGAGGAGTGGATGTGCGTCTCGTACGGAGCGTGTCGTACGGATACGGCGCACGGACATGCCACGGCTCTCGCTTCGGGGCGCGAGGCTCAGCTGATGCGGGGGCCCTCTGGAAGGCTCACATTCGGCACATCAGGCGACACATACAACGAGCACCGGGCGTCATGGTCGCCTCGGTCGCAAGGGTGCGGCAGCTCGTCGTGGTCATGCGATCAGTAAACCAGACCTACGGTCCTGACCGGTCGCCGCTGTCCGGATAGTGGACAGCGGCGGACAGCCCGGACCTGGGGCTCAGCCGCGGACGGAGATCTCCACGCCCCCGTCGGTGACCAGTGCGGACAGGGCCGACAGGGCCGACAGGTCCTGCACCGCGAGATCGGCGTCGAGTTCGTCCGCGCGGTGGGTTGTGGCCAACGCCACGGTGGTCATTCCGGCGGCGCGGCCTGCCGGGAGTCCGGCCGGGGCGTCTGCGCGTGGATCGGCATGCCGGGACCCTGCGGCGCGGTCCGGACCCCATGCCCTTCGGGCGGGGTCGGCGGCCGGCGTCCGTTTCCGCCGTAATAAGGTCACCGCATGCTCAATGCCCTGACGCTGGCGACCGGGGTCGCCGCGCTGCTGCTCGCCGCCTGGTGCGGCTGGGCCGCCTACCGGGACCAGCCGACCAAGGACTGGCACTTCATCGGCATGGCCGTGGTGTCGGTGCTGGCCGTGGTCCAGCTGGTGGTCGGGATCGTGCAGCTGGCGCGGGGCGAGAAGCCGGCGCAGGGCACGACGATCTTCGTGGCGTATCTGCTGGGCGCGTTCGCGTGTGTTCCGGCGGCGGGGTTCATGTCCCTGGCCGAGCGGACCAAGTGGGGGTCGGTGACCGTCGCCGCGGGCGGTGTGGTGCTGGCCGTGCTGGAGGTGCGGCTCTATGACATCTGGGGAGGCTGAGGCCGAGATGACGGCGGTGGAGGAGAAGCCGGCCCGGTTGATCAGCGGGCCGGGCATGCTGCTCGTCTGGTTCTACGGCGTGATGGTGGTGGGCGCGGTGTCGCGTTCCGCGTACCAGATCAGCACGGAGTTCGACCGGGCGCCGCTCGCCTATGCGCTGTCCGCGGTGGCCGGTGTCGTGTACGGGTTCATCACCTACACCCTCATCCGGGGCGGGGAGACGGCCCGGCGGGCGGCGTTGGTGTGCTGCGCCGCCGAGCTCGCGGGCGTGCTGATCGTCGGTACGTGGACGTTGGCCGACCGCTCGGCGTTCCCGGACGCGACCGTGTGGTCGTACTACGGAGCCGGTTACGTCTTCATCCCGGTGCTGCTGCCGATCTCCGCCATGTACTGGTTGCGGAAGGCCCGCAACGCCGTCACGCCGTAGCCGCGTACGTCCCCGCCTGCTTCTCGAGGACGATCAGCTCGACTCCGTCGGCACCCTTCGACCTGCCCACCGTCTCGTAGCCCGAGCGGCGGTACAGACGGAGGTTGCCCTCGCTGCGGTGGCCGGTGAAGAGGCGGAAGCGGGTGGCGCCGCGCTCCTCGGCCAGCGCCGCCTCGGCCGCGCGCAGCAGCCGCGCGCCGATGCCGTGGCCCTGCAGGCGCGGGTGGACGCAGAGCTTGCCGATGGCGGCGGCGCCGCCCTCGGTGACCTTGCCGCGCACCGAGCCGACCACCTCCTCGCCGAGCCGGGCGACGAAGACGCAGTCGGAGGCGACCTCCTGGCGGACGGAGTCCAGGGTCTGGACGAGCGGGTCGATGCGGTAGTTGCCGTACAGCGCCGCCTCGCTCTGGAAGCACAGGTACTGGAGCCTGAAGATCTGCTCCGCGTCCTGCTCGGTCGCCACCGAGATGGTCACGCTCATGCCCATGTGCGCACGCCTCCCGCTCACCTGATCACCTGTCGTTCCTCACTCCTATCCCCGCACTTCGCGGGCCGCAACCTCCGGCGTCAGCAATCGGCGCAGACATCCCAGACATCTGGAGCGTTCCGGGCCGAGACTGCCCTGTGAGATACCCAACTCCCCCGCGATCTCCCGGTATGTGAGGTCCCTCGGGGACAACAGGGCCTCGATGAGCCGGGGGCAACGGCCGGGCAGCCGGCGCACGGCGTCGCGCAGCGCGCGGTACCGGGCGGCGGCGAGGACGTGACTCTCGGGATCGGCGCGGGCTTCGTCGGCCGGCTCGGTGCCGTACGGGCGCTCCCGGCGGGTGGTACGGCGGCTGCGGCGGGCCTCGGCCCGGACGGCCCTGCGCAGCCAGCCCTGCGGGTCCGGCGGCGGCCCGTCGGTCTGCAGCCGCTCCAGGAGGCGGAGCCAGACGGCCTGCTCCAGGTCGCCCGGTTCGCTCCCGGCGGCATATGCCTCGGCCGAGGCCTCGGCGGTGAGCAGCGGACCCAGGGCGGCCACCAAGTCGTACGTCATATGCGGAACGACGCGCCGCCCCGGGAGCGGGTTTCCGGGGCGGCGCACAGTCACCCCGAACGAGGTGACTGTAGGACTGTCGGTTGACGTGGTCAGCCGGCCAGGAAGTCGGCGCGGGCGAGCAGGCCGGTGTCGGCGTTGTCGGTGAAGACACCGTCGATACCGGTCGCGAAGTACGTCCTGAAGGCGCCGAAGGGGTCGCCGTAGCCGTCGGCCGTGCTGCCCTTGCGGTACTCGGCCGGGAGGAAGGGGTTCTCGTTGCGCATGGTGTAGGGGTGCAGGACCAGGCCCACCTTGTGCGCGTCGGAGACCAGGGTCGTCGGCCGGGTGAGGTTGCCGTTCGCGTCCTTCGGGATGACCAGGTCCAGGGTCGGGCCGATGCCCTGGGCGTAGCCGGCGATCTCCCTGAGGCCCTTGGGCGTGATCAGGTCGGCGACCGTGCGCGGGTCGCCCGCCTCGACGAAGTCGTAGGGGCGGCTGTCCGCCGAGGAGAGCAGCACGACCAGCGGGTTGTCCACCAGCTGGTTCAGCTTCTGGATGCTGCTGGGCTCGAAGGACTGCAGGATCACGGGCGAGTTCCGGCCGTCCTTGCCGTACTTGTGCAACAGCTTCGCCACCCGCTCCTCCAGGCCCAGGCCCAGCTTGCGGAAGTAGGTGGGGTGCTTGGTCTCGGGGTAGATCCAGACCTGCTTGCCGCGCTTGCGGGTCTGCTCGTCCTGCCACTTCAGGACCTCTTCGAACGTGGGTATCTCCCAGCGCCCGTTGTACAGGGTGTTGTGCGGCCGGTTGGCCGGGATGCGCTCGACCGCGCGCAGGGTCTTCAGCTCGGCGAGGGTGAAGTCCTCGGTGAACCAGCCGGTGGTGGCGACCCCGTCCAGCATCTTCGTGGTCTTGCGGTCGGCGAACTCCGGGTGCGCGGCGACGTCCGTGGTGCCGCCGATCTCCGGCTCGTGCCGGCACACCAGATGGCCGTCCTTGGTGGCCACCAGGTCACCGGCCTCGACGACGTCTGCACCCAGGTCCAGGGCCAGGTCGTACGAGCCGAAGGTGTGCTCGGGGCGGTAGCCGGCGGCGCCGCGGTGACCGATGATCGTCGGCACCGGCAGGCTCTTCAGGCCCCGGCCGCCCTGTCCGGCCGGCCGGGTCCCGGCGGCCTCGGCCGCGCCCGGCAGCCCGAGGACCGCTCCGCCCGCGCCGAACACCGCCGCGCCGAGGATCGCCCGCCGCCCGGTGCCCTGGGTCTTCTGGTTCTCCTGGTCGCTGCCCATCAGCGCCCTCCTGCCGTCCGCTCGTGGATGCGGGCCGATCGTAGGGGCGTGCACATGGCCGAAGGGAGTCCCCCGCCGGAACGCCCGGGTGACGCCGTATGTCCTGTGGGTACCGGATGGTGACGGCCCGTCGTGTCCGCGGGCGGGGCCTGGCGGCCGACCGGGTGAGGGCTTCGCGCGATCTCCGTCACACCGTCTCCGGGGTGTTACGGCCCGTCCCCGAGGCGTCACCGCAGGTAAACCCGCGTCAACACTTCGTAAGACCTCGGTGAACCGGCCGCACCCGATGTGCGCCACGCCCGGGGCCGCGAGTAATGTCCTCACCTGCACAGACTCATATCGACCCCTCGGCATCGGAGGACCCGTTGTCCCGCTTCGCGCTCATCAAGGCAGTGCTCGGACCGATCATGCGCCTGATGTTCCGCCCACAGGTGGAGGGCGTGGAGCACATCCCGGGGGACGGCCCGGTCATCCTGGCCGGCAATCACCTCACCTTCATCGACTCGATGATCCTGCCGCTCGTGTGCGACCGGCAGGTCTTCTTCATCGGCAAGGACGAGTACGTCACCGGCAAGAGCCTCAAGGGACGGCTGATGGCGTGGTTCTTCACGGGCGTCGGCATGATCCCGGTGGACCGGGACGGCGGGCGCGGCGGTGTGGCGGCGCTGATGACCGGGCGGCGCGTCCTCGAAGAGGGCAAGATCTTCGGCATCTACCCGGAGGGCACGCGCTCTCCCGACGGCCGCCTCTACCGTGGCCGTACCGGCATCGCCCGCCTCACGCTGATGACGGGCGCGCCTGTGGTCCCCTTCGCGATGATCGGCACGGACAAGCTGCAGCCGGGCGGGGCGGGGATGCCGCGGCCCGGCCGCGTGACCGTGCGGTTCGGTGAGGCGATGGAGTTCTCCCGGTACGAGGGCATGGACCGGGACCGGTACGTGCTGCGGGCGGTGACCGACTCGGTGATGGCCGAGGTCATGCGGTTGTCCGGTCAGGAGTACGTGGACATGTATGCGACGAAGGCCAAGGCCGCCTAGTCGCTTGCGGCCTCACCTCACCCGGCGTTTTCCAGTTCCTGTCCCCTCAACAGGAACCACGCCGCCGCTGCCGTTCCCAGCAGGACCGCCGCTCCCGCCCCCGACGCCAGCTGCAAACCGTGGATGAAGGACTCCCGGGACGCGTTCAGGAGTGCCTCCGCCGTGTGCGGGGGCATTCTTGTTGCCGCCTCCACCGCCGCGCCCAGTGATTCGTGTGCCTGGGGCGGGGTGCCGGCCGGGCCCGTGAAGTCGCGGTAGGTGCCCGTGACGATGGAGCCGAGCAGGGCGATACCGAGGGCCGCGCCCAGTTCGTACGCCGTCTCGGAGACCGCCGAGGCAGCGCCCGCCTGTTCCCTGGGCACGCTGGAGAGGATCACGTCGGCGGTGACCGTGAAGGAGAAGCCCGCGCCGATGCCCACGACCAGGAGCGCGGCGCCGAGGACCGGGTAGCCGGTGGACCGGCCGAGTGCCGTCAGCACAGCCAGGGCCAGGCCGACGGCCGCGAGGCCGCCCGAGACCACGGCGCGGACCGAGAAGCGCCGGGCCGCGCGGCCCGCGACCAGGCCTGCCGCCACCGCGCCCACCGCGGCGGGCAGTTCGGCCAGGCCCGCCTCGAACGGGCGCCTGCCCTGGACGAGTTGCAGGTACTGGGAGAGGAAGAACACCAGGCCGGACATGCCGAGCACCGTCAGCAGGTCGGCGAGGACCGCCCCGCTGAAGCCACGGCGCCGGAACAGCCGCATGTCCAGCAGCGGGGTCGGCATGGTGAGCTGGCGGTGGACGAACCCGTACAGGGCCGCCGCGCCGAGCAGTGCGGTGGCGAGCACCGGCCGGGTGAACCCGTGCGTGGCGGCCTCCTTGACCGCGTACACCACGGCGATCATGCCGACCAGCGACAGGACGACGCTGATCAGGTCCCAGGGGCCGGGGTCGGGGTTGCGGGACTCGGGCAGGGTGCGGATGCCGACCAGGACCAGGACGGCCATCACCGGCAGGTTGATCAGGAAGACCGAGCCCCACCAGAAGTGCTCGAGGAGGAAGCCGCCGGTGATCGGGCCGACGGCCGTGCCGGCGGAGGCGGTCGCACCCCAGATGCCCACCGCGAGGCTGCGCTCGCGCGGGTCGTGGAAGAGGTTGCGGATCAGAGCGAGGGTGGCGGGCATCAGGGTCGCGCCCGCGACACCGAGCAGTGCCCGCGCCAGGATCATCAGTTCGGGTGTCGTGGCGTAGGCGTTGAGCACGGATATCGCGCCGAACGCGGTGGCACCGCCGAGCAGGATCCGCTTGCGGCCGATGCGGTCGCCGAGGCTGCCCATGGAGACCAGCAGACCGGCGATGACGAAGGAGTAGACGTCGCCGATCCACAGGAGCTGGGTGCCGGAGGGGTTGAGGTCCTCGCTGATGTAAGGGGTCGCCAGGCCGAGGACGGTGGCGTCGACGGCCACCAGCAGCACGGCCAGGACGAGGACGGACAGCGCGAGCCAGCGGCCCGGGCGTGTCACCGCCTCCGTCGTCGCGGCCGGCTGCAGGGTGCTGGTCATGATTCCTCTCTTCGTAGCGCGCCGCCGAGCAGCAGCTCGGCGACCATCGTCGGGAAGTCCCGGGCGGCCACGCGGCCGTCCAGGGTGGCCCAGGCGCAGGAGGCCGTCAGGCCGTACAGCGCCTCGGTGAGCCAGACCGGGGTGAGGTCGATACGGAACTCCCCCGCCTGCTGTCCGCGCTGGAACAGCGCTCCGATGCGGGCGTCCAGGCGGAGCCAGCCCTCGTTCTGCCGGTCGCCCTCCCATAGCTGGCTCTCGCCGTACAGGAAGGCGAGCAGTCCGGCGGCGGGCTGGATCTCGCGCACCAGCCTGCGTACGGCCTCGCTCGCGGGCCCCTCGTCCGGCCGGGCCCGGTCGACCGCCGCCTCGCACTCCTCGATGCCGAGGGCCTCCAGCGCCCGTACGAGGGCGTCGCGCCCGGCGAAGTGACGGTGCAGGGTGGCCCGGCTGATCCCGGCGGCCTTGGCGACCTCGTCCATGGTCGCGGTGGATTTGCGGGTCAGCAGGGCGGCCGCACTGCGCAGCACCTGGTCACGATCGAGAGCCATGAGACAAGGATAAACCAGATGAGACAATCTTGTCTCACATTGGGCGCACGTGACTCATCTTCGCTGGTCGGAGCGGTGACCGTCAGTGCCAGGGCAGCCGGCCGCGCCGCTCCCAGTAGGCGCGCGGGTCCTCGGCGAGCGTGGCGAGGCGGGTCAACTGGTCCGCGTCGAGGTCGACGGCGGGAGCGTGGAGGTTGGAGACGAGCTGGGTGACCGTCGCGGCACCGGAGAGCACGACGCCCGCCCAGGGCCGGCACAGGATCCAGGCGAGCGCCACCGCGTCGCAGCCGAGGCCGGTCTCCTCGGCGACGGCCCTGAGCGGCTCCGGGGCGTTCTGCGTGGCCAGCCGGCCGTTGGCCATGCCCTCCTTGACGATCACGGTGAGGCCGGCGTCGTGCGCCTCGGCGAGCGCGGGCGCCGCCGAGGTCTCCAGCACGTTGTACGTCGACTGGACGGTGCGGAAGAGGGGTTCGCCGCCGGTGGTCACCTGCAGAGCGGCGCGGATCGCGTCCGCCTGGGCGGGACCGCTGGTGGAGAAGCCGATGGTCAGGCCCTGGGCGGCGGCCTCGGCGAGCCGGGCGTGCAGGTCCTTGTCGGTGAGGGCCGGGCTGTCCGGGGTCACCGAGTGGATCTGGTAGAGGTCGAGCCGGTCGCCGAGCACGGCGTCGGTCTCGGCGCGCTGCCGCTCGTAAGCGGCGAGGCTGTGGTCCTTGACCTCGTGCGTCTCGGCGTCCGCCGACCAGCCGGCGGTGTAGGTGTAGCCCCATTTGCTGCCGATGACCACGTCGTCGATGTCGGGGCGGGAGTTCAGCCAGTCCGCCAGGAACTCCTCGGAGCGGCCGTAGGAGCGGGCCACGTCGAAGTAGCGGACGCCCTGGGCGTAGGCGGCGTCGAGGAGTTCGTGGGTGCGCCCGCGCAGGGCCTCCACCGTGCGCTCGGCCGGAAGGTCGTCCTCCCGGCCGAGGTTGATGTAGCCCGGACGGCCGACGGCGGCGAGACCGAGTCCGAGGTGCGCGGTGGGCGTCGTCGTGGCGGCCAGGCGGCTGAACGGCATGGGGGCTCCCTGCACGATCGGCTGAGGGCCTCCAATGTACCCAGCCGCGGGCGGTTCAGCCCGCGGTGACGCAGCGTGGCACGAAGGCGGGGTCGGCCGGCCCCTTCCGCCCCAGGGCGTTGAGGACCCACTGCTCGACCAACGGGGACTTGGGCGCCTGGTCGTGCTCGGTGGTGTCGAGCGGGCAGCGGTCCTGGAGCAGCACGTTGGTCACGTACGAGGCCGGCCCGCCCAGGAAGGCGCTGGTGTACGGCAGCACGACCTCGTCGTACTTGGTGGCGATCGCCGTGTAGTCCGGGCCGACCGGCGTCTCCGGGTCGGTGTTGAGCTTCTGCAGGAAGTCCGAGCCGGCGGTCTGGTCGACGCAGGAGGGGCAGACGGTGGCACCGGCCGCGAGGGCGAGCGGGTTGGTGGTGCCGTGGTTGGAGGGGACGATGCCGACGAGGTCGTCCACCTTGGTCGCGCCGCCCAGGAACTTCACGTAGTAGCGGGGCATCATGCCGCCCTGGCTGTGGCCGACGATGTCGACCTTCTTGGCGCCGGTCGCGCCGAGCACGGCGTCCACGAAGTCGCGCAGTTCGGCGGCCGAGTCGGGGATCGGGGCGGTCTCCAGGTCGCCGTAGTCGAAGGAGAAGACGCAGTATCCGGCGCTGACGAGGTCGGGCGAGAGGGTCAGCCAGTTCTCGTACGAGGTCTTGAAGGTGCCGTCGACCAGGACCACGGGCTGAGGATGGGCCGAGTCCGGCTTGCAGGACCAGTTGTTCGCGCCGGGCGGTGGGGTGTCGGCGGCGCTCGCGGAGGTGGTGAGGCCGAGGGCGCAGAGCGCGGCCGCCGCGGTGACGGCGAGGAGGCGGGCTGTCCGTCGTGTACGTCTGGCGCGCATGACGTCCCTTTCATGCTCGACACTGATCGACCGGTGTTCGGCAATGCCGACCGGTAACCGGAATGCTCACCTCCGAGTAGACCCGCGTCAAGGTTTCGGCCAGTGGCCGAATCTCATCTGTTATCGAGCGGTCCCGGGCAGCACGGAGGGCCCGGACATGGCTGTCCGGGCCCTCCGTGCTGTGCTACGGGTGCTCAGTCCTGCCTGGCCGTCGCCCACGCGTGCTGCGCCGCCACGTCCGCCCTGACCTCCGCCAGCTGTACGGCGACCGCGCTCGGTGCCGTGCCGCCGCGGCCGTTGCGGGAGGCGAGGGCGCCGGGGACGTTGAGGACCGTGCGGACCTCGGGGGTGAGATGCGCGGAGATCTTCGCGAACTGCTCGTCCGTGAGGTCGTCCAGCTCCTTGCCCTCGGCCTCGGCGACCTTGACGCACTCGCCCGCGACCTCGTGGGCCACGCGGAACGGCACGCCCTGCTTGACCAGCCACTCGGCGATGTCGGTGGCGAGCGAGAAGCCGGCCGGGGCCAGCTCCTCCATGCGCTCGCGGTTGACCGTGAGGGTGGCGATCATGCCGGTGAAGGCGGGGAGCAGGACCTCCAGCTGGTCGCAGGAGTCGAAGACCGGCTCCTTGTCCTCCTGCAGGTCGCGGTTGTAGGCCAGCGGGAGGGCCTTGAGGGTCGCCAGCAGGCCGGTCAGGTTGCCGATCAGGCGGCCGGACTTGCCGCGCGCCAGCTCGGCGATGTCCGGGTTCTTCTTCTGCGGCATGATCGACGAGCCCGTGGAGAACGCGTCGTGCAGGGTCACGAAGGAGAACTCCTTCGTGTTCCAGATGATGATCTCCTCCGCGATCCGGGAGAGGTTCACGCCGATCATCGCGGTGATGAAGGCGAACTCGGCGACGAAGTCACGGGACGCCGTGCCGTCGATGGAGTTGCCGACGCTGCCGTGCTCGAAGCCGAGGTCCTGCGCGACCGCTTCCGGGTCCAGCCCCAGGGAGGAACCGGCGAGGGCGCCGGAGCCGTACGGGGAGACCGCCGTGCGGTCGTCCCACTGGCGCAGCCGCTCGGCGTCCCGGGACAGCGACTGCACATGCGCGAGGACGTGGTGGGCGAAGAGCACCGGCTGGGCGTGCTGGAGGTGGGTGCGGCCCGGCATCGCGACGTCGGGGTGGGCCTCGGCCAGGCCGATCAGGGCGTCCTGGAGGTCGGCGATCAGGCCGCCGATCGTCCGGGCGTGATCCCTCAGGTACATCCGGAAGAGGGTCGCGACCTGGTCGTTGCGGGAGCGGCCGGCGCGGAGTTTGCCTCCGAGGTCCGGGCCGAGGCGCTCCAGGAGGCCGCGCTCCAGGGCCGTGTGGACGTCCTCGTCGGCGATGGTGCCCACGAACGCGCCGGAGGCGACGTCGGCCTCCAGGTGGTCCAGCCCGGCGATCATGCGCTGCAGCTCGTCCTCGGTGAGGAGGCCGGCCTTGTGCAGCACGCGCGCGTGGGCACGCGAACCGGCGATGTCGTACGGCGCGAGCCGCCAGTCGAAGTGGACGGACGCGGACAGCTTCGCCAGGGCCTCGGCGGGACCGTCGGCGAAACGGCCGCCCCAGAGCCGTACGTCACCGCTGTTGCTGCTCACTTGCGCTGCTCCTAGAGAGAGGGTGGATGGACGAACCGTACTCAGGCCAGGTCCCGCCGGGCGGCGATCTTCGACGACAGGCCGTAGATGTCGATGAAGCCCCTGGCCGCGGACTGGTCGAACGTGTCGCCCGTGTCGTAGGTCGCGAGGTTGAAGTCGTACAGCGACTCCTGGGACCGGCGCCCGGTGACGACCGCCCGGCCGCCGTGCAGGGTCATCCGGATGTCGCCGGTCACGTGCCGGCTGGCCTCGTCGACGAAACCGTCCAGGGCGCGCTTGAGCGGGGAGAACCACTGGCCGTCGTAGACGAGTTCGCCCCAGCGCTGCTCGACCTGCCGCTTGTAGCGGGCGAGTTCGCGCTCGACGGTGACGTTCTCCAGCTCCTGGTGGGCGGTGATCAGGGCGATCGCACCCGGGGCCTCGTACACCTCGCGGGACTTGATGCCGACGAGGCGGTCCTCGACCATGTCGATCCGGCCGATGCCCTGGGCGCCGGCGCGCTCGTTGAGCTGCTGGATCGCCTGCAGGACGGTGACGGGCCTGCCGTCGACGGCGACCGGGACGCCCTCCTTGAAGGTGATGATCACCTCGTCGGCCTCGCGGGGCTGCGCCGGGTCGGCGGTGTACTCGTAGATGTCCTCGATCGGGGCGTTCCAGATGTCCTCCAGGAAGCCCGTCTCGACCGCGCGCCCGAAGACGTTCTGGTCGATGGAGTACGGGGACTTCCTGGTGGTGGCGATCGGGAGCTGCTTGGCCTCGCAGAAGGCGATCGCCTTGTCCCGGGTCATCGCGTAGTCGCGGACCGGGGCGATGCACTTCAGGTCGGGGGCCAGGGCGACGATGCCGGCCTCGAAGCGGACCTGGTCGTTGCCCTTGCCGGTGCAGCCGTGGGCGACCGTGGTGGCGCCGTGCTTCTCGGCGGCGGCGACGAGGTGCTTGACGATCGCCGGCCGGGAGAGGGCGGAGACCAGCGGGTAGCGGTCCATGTAGAGGGCGTTGGCCTTGATCGCGGGGAGGCAGTACTCCTCGGCGAACTCGTCCTTGGCGTCGGCCACTTCGGCTTCCACGGCACCGCAGGCGAGGGCGCGCTTGCGGATGACGTCCAGGTCCTCGCCGCCCTGGCCGACGTCCACCGCGACGGCGATGACCTCGGCGCCCGTCGCCTCGGCGATCCAGCCGATGGCGACGGAGGTGTCCAGACCGCCCGAATAGGCGAGTACGACGCGCTCGGTCACGGGTTTCTCCTCACACTGCACCTGCTGTCATGCATGAGTATGCAGAGCTCTGCATGATTCGTCAATCCGCTGCGCGCTTGAACGCCTGCAACCGCTTTCTCGTACTTCCCGCCGAGCGCAGGCGCCGCGTTCACCCGATGACGACACTCCTGACCCAAGTGAGGCATCCGTATGTCCAGGGCTCTTCCGAAGTACAACAAGCGTCGTGTGGCGGTCATCGGCGGCGCGGCGGCCGTGGCGCTGTCCGGCGCGGTGATCGCGGGCTCGGCCCTCGCGGGAACCCCCGCCAGGAGCGGCGCCACGACGCAGGCCCGCACCCTTTCCGGCCCCGGCACCATCACCTGCCCGGACGTCGCCTCCAGACTCCCCGCCGTCCCCGCCTCCGCCAAGGCCGAGGTCGACCGCAACCTCACCCTCCTGCAGACCCAGATCCAGGAAGCCGACAAGCGCCTGCAGACCACCGTCGGCCAAGGCGGCCCCAACTTCGTCAACAACGCCATCCTCGGCCCCCTCAAGGACAAACGCGTCTCCACCATCGACCGCATCGCCACCGCCATCGGCCGCACCACCACCAAACCCACCGGGCTGGACACCCTGGCCGCCTGCACCCTGAACGCCGGCGGCACCGGCGCGGCGGGCGGCGGGGCCGCCACACCGAGCGCGACCGCGACCCGGCAGTCCGGTGCCGGTACGACGGCCGCAGGCGCCGCCGGAGCCGGCACCATCACCTGCCCGGACGTCGCCTCCAGACTCCCCGCCGTCCCCGCCTCCGCCAAGGCCGAGGTCGACCGCAACCTCACCCTCCTGCAGACCCAGATCCAGGAAGCCGACAAGCGCCTGCAGACCACCGTCGGCCAAGGCGGCCCCAACTTCGTCAACAACGCCATCCTCGGCCCCCTCAAGGACAAACGCGTCTCCACCATCGACCGCATCGCCACCGCCATCGGCCGCACCACCACCAAACCCACCGGGCTGGACACCCTGGCCGCCTGCACGCTCGACAAGTGACGTAGCAGGCAGCCGTGGCCGCCCCGACGAGCGCCGGCCGGGGCGGCCACGGTGAGGTCGGTGCGCGGGTCCGGATGGCGGACTCCTCCGCTTTTTCCTTAGACAGCCGAAGGAATCGCGTCGATACTCGTCAGACATGGGAAAGACCTATGAGCGCATCGACGGCAGGCTCCGGACCTTCATCGAGGAGCAGCCCCTCTTCTTCACCGCGACCGCCCCGCTGTCCGGCGACGGCACGGTCAACCTCTCGCCCAAGGGCCTCAAGGGCTCGTTCGCGGTGCTCGACGAACTGACCGTGGCCTACCTGGACTTCGCCGGGTCCAACGCCGAGACCGTCGCGCACCTCAGGGAGAACGGCCGGATCACCCTGATGTGGTGCGCCTTCCAGGGCCCGCCGAACATCGTGCGCGTGCACGGCCGGGGCGAGCCGGTCTTCCGGGACGATCCGCGCTTCGCGGAACTGCTCGCCCATTTCCCGGACATCGACCCGAGCCGACACGGGCTGCGCGCGGTCATCGTCGTCCATGCGGAGCTGGTCCGGGACACCTGCGGGTACGCCGTCCCCTACATGGCCTACGAGAGCGACCGCGACCTGCACGGGAAGCGGTTCGCGCGCGAGGACGACGCCTCGCTGAGCGCCTACTTCGAGAAGAAGGAGCACGTCGCGACGAGCCTGGACGGACTACCCGGGCTGCCGCTGCCGCTGCCCCCGTCTACCGTCTGAGCCATGCGCCCCGGTGTCGTGCTCGCCCTCGTGTCCGCCTCCTCGCTCGCCGTGCTCGGTTTCACACCGGGTCCCGGATCCGAGCCGCTGCCCACGCGGATGGCGGACACCGGCGGAGGCAGCCAGCTGATCACGGCCCAGGCACCGGTCATCGGCTCGACCTCGGGGACGGTCACCTGGTGGGACCTGCGGGACGGACAGTGGGTGCAGGCCGGTTCCGCGCCGGCGCGGTTCGGGTCGAAGGGACTCACCGAGGGCAGCTCGCGCCAGCAGGGCACGGACACCACGCCGACCGGGCTGTACGACCTGCCGTTCGCCTTCGGGATCAAGGCGGCGCCGGAGGGGACGAAGGTCATGTACCGCCCCGTGCGGGAGAGCTCCTGGTGGTGCCAGGACAACGACTCCGCGGCGTACAACCGTTGGGTGGATCCGCTGCCCGCCGACTGCCGCGCCTCGGAGTCCGAGCACCTGATCACCTACAGCACCCAGTACGCATACGGCCTCGTCATCGGCTTCAACTACGACCAGCCGGTGCGGGGACGCGGGGCCGGGATCTTCCTGCATGTGAACGGGCAGGCGGCGACGGCCGGTTGTGTCTCGGTGCCGGAGGACGCGATGCAGCAGATCCTTCAGTGGGCGGAGCCGGACCGGAAGCCGCACATCGCCATCGGGACGGTGGACGGAGCCACGGCCCTGACCCGGTACTGAAGGGCTCAGCTCGCCGGAAGCCGCACGGTGAACGTCGTGGATCCCGGTCCGCTCTCCAGCTTCACACTTCCCCCGTGCGCCTCCGCCACCGCCGCCACGATCGACAGGCCGAGTCCCGCGCCGGAGCCCGAGGCGCCGGTCGGGCGGCGGTGTTCGGCTCGGGTGAAGCGTTCGAAGACGCCGGGCTGGACCTCCTCGGGGACGCCGGGGCCGTCGTCGTGGACGGACAGGAGGGCCGCGTCGGCATCGGCCTCCAGAGTGACCGTCACCTTGGTGTCGACGGGCGTATGCGAACGAGCGTTGGCCAACAGGTTGGCCAACACCTGCTGGAGACGGTGGGCGTCGCCCGGGACCGTGACCGGGTCCTCGGGCAGGTCCAGGGTCCAGCGGTGGCCGGGACCCGCGGCGCGGGCGTCGGCGACCGCGTCCAGGACCAGGTGGGTCAGGTCGACGGGCCGGCGTTCCAGGGGGCGGCCCGCGTCGAGGCGGGCGAGCAGGAGAAGGTCGTCGACCATCAGGCCCATGCGGGCGGACTCGGCCGTGATGCGCTGCAGGGCGCGGGTGACCTCCGGCGGCACCGGGCCGGGATGCAGCAGGGCCAGCTCGGCGTGGCCGCGCACCGAGGCGACCGGGGTGCGCAGCTCGTGGCTGGCGTCGGCGGCGAAGCCGCGCAGCCGCTCCTCGCTCGCGTGCCGCTTGGTCAGCGCGTCCTCGACGTGGCCGAGCATGCGGTTGAAGGCCGCGGCGACCCGGCCGACCTCGGTGCCGGGGTCGGCGTCCGGGGCGCGTGGCGGCAGCGCGACCTCGCCGCTGGCCAGCGGGAGCTCGCTGACCCGGGTGGCGGTGGCGGCGACCCGGCTGAGGGGGCGCAGGGACCAGCGGACCCAGAAGGCGCCGGCCACGCCGGTGGCGGTCAGGGCCAGGCCGAAGACGATCACGGAGACCAGTTCGAGGCGCTGCACGGCGGACCGTACCGGCTCGGTCGGCAGCCCGGTGATCAGCACGTCTCCGTCCCGGCCCTGCCAGGCCATCAGCCGGTAGTGCTGCAGGTGGGACAGGCACACGGTGTGGCCCGTGCCGTCCACCGGGACCGCGGCCAGGGCGGCGCGATCGGAGGCGGTCAGTTCGACCCCGAGGTCGGGGTTCTCGCCCGAGGGCACGACCGCGGCGCTGGTGACCTGGCCCTTCACCAGGCGGGCGCCGAACGTCTCGGCGGCCTGTCGGCGGGTGTCCCCGTGCTCGTCGCCGTCGCCGTCGGAGGGCTTGTAGGTGCCGTGCTCCAGGCTCTGCGGGAAGGTCGGCCCGGTCTGTGCCAGTTGCTGGTCGAGCCGGCGGGTGAGGAAGCCGTTCAGTTCCACGACCGCGGCCACGCCGACCGCGGCGCAGCTGACGGCGAGCAGGACGACCAGGCCCGCGATGAGCCGCCCGCGCAGGGTGCGGGGGCGGGGCAGCCGCCGCGTACCGCCGAAGCGGGAGAGACGGCTCACTTGGTCACCGGTTTCAGGACATAGCCCGCCCCGCGCACGGTGTGGATCATGGGCTCGCGGCCCGCGTCGACCTTCTTGCGCAGGTAGGAGATGTACAGCTCGACCACGTGGGCCCGGCCGCCGAAGTCGTAGGACCAGACCCGGTCGAGGATCTGCGCCTTGCTGAGCACGCGGCGCGGGTTGCGCATGAGGAAGCGGAGGAGCTCGAACTCGGTGGGTGAGAGTTCGATCAGTTCGCCGGCCCGGGTGACCTCGCGGGCCTCCTCGTCCATCACCAGGTCGCCCACGACCAGCCGCGGCCCGTCCTCCTGCTGCCGGGCCATGCCCGCCCGGCGCAGCAGGCCGCGCAGCCGGGCCACGACCTCCTCCAGGCTGAAGGGCTTGGTGACGTAGTCGTCGCCGCCCGCCGTGATGCCCGCGATCCGGTCCTCGACCGCGTCCCGTGCCGTGAGGAAGAGCACACAGACGTCCGGCTTCACCTCGTGCAGCCGGCGCAGCACGGCGAAGCCGTCGGTGTCCGGGAGCATCACGTCCAGTACGACGGCGTCGGGCAGCAGCTCGCGCGCGGTGGTGAGCGCCGCGGCGCCGTCGCCGGCGGCCCGCACCTCCCAGCCCTCGTAGCGCAGGGCGCCGGTGAGGACCTCGGCGAGGTCGGGGTCGTCGTCGACGACGAGGACGCGCAGCGGGGTGCCGTCGGGTCGGGTGAGGGCCGGGCGGCCGGAACGGGTCGTGTTCATCGCGCCTTCCAGCATCACCCATGTGGCGGGGTGCGAGGCACCGCCTCCGCTCTGAGTTTTCTCTGAGGGCTCTCGGCTCCGCTGAACCCGGTCTGAGAACCACCTCTGAGTCTGCTCTCAAAAGGCCTGGTCAGGGCCTCGCTCAGAGGTCCCTCAGAGCTTTGCGCCGCACAGTGGCCCGGTACGACGGACGAAGGGACAGCGACTGATGACCACCGTGGAGGTGCGGCGGGCGGCCCCGCCCCCGACCGCACGGCGCTCCCCCGCGGGGCCTGTGCTGGCCGCGCTGTGGGCCGGGGCGGCGGCCGTGGTCGCGCTCTGGTGGGCGGACACCGGGTCCGTGGTCGGCACGGCCGGGTGGCTGACCGGCGCCGGTCGGATCGCCGGACTGCTGTGCGGGTACGCCTGCGCGGTGCTGGTCGGCCTGATGGCGCGGGTGCCGCTGCTGGAGCGACGGATCGGCTCGGACCGGGTGGCGCGCTGGCACGCGATGGCCGGCCGGTACACGGTGTGCCTGCTCGTGGCGCACATCGCGCTGATCCTCACCGGGTACGCCGCCCAGGACCGGGCCTCGCTCTGGCACGAGGCGGTGACCGTCGTGCTGGACTACCCGGACATGCTCAAGGCCACCGCCGGCACGCTGATCCTCTTCGCGGTCGGCGTCACCTCGGCCCGCGCGGTGCGCCGCCGGACCAGCCACGAGTTCTGGTACTACGTCCACCTGCTGACGTACGCGGCCGTCTTCCTGGCCTTCTTCCACCAGCTGACCCTGGGGAACGAGTTCAACGGCAAGCCAGTGGCGACCGCCGCCTGGTACGTGCTGTACGGCGGGGTGGCGGCCCTGGTGCTGCGGTACCGGATCCTCGCCCCGGTCCGCCTCAACCGGCGTCACCAGCTGCGTGTGGACTCGGTCGCCAAGGAGGCGCCGGGTGTGTACTCGGTCGTCGTGCGCGGGCGGCACCTGGACGAGCTGGGGGCGCGGCCGGGGCAGTTCTTCCGCTGGCGGTTCCTCGGCGAGGGACTGGGCTGGACGTCGACGCCGTACTCCCTGTCGGCGCCGCCGCGCCCGGATCTGATGCGCATCACGGTCAAGGCGCTCGGCGACCACAGCGCGGCCGTCGCCCTGCTGCGGCCCGGCACCCGGGTGTGGGCGGAGGGCCCGTACGGCGCCATGACCGCCGACCGGGCCACCAGCCACCACTCCCTGCTGATCGCGGCCGGCGTCGGCATCACCCCGCTGCGCGCCCTGTTCGAGACGCTGCCCGGCGAGGTCACCCTGCTGTACCGGGCGCGCAGTGCCGAGGACCTGGCGCTCGGCGGCGAGCTGGAGGCGATCGCCCGCTGGCGCGGCGCACGGGTGCTGTACGCGCTGAACGGTCCCCGGGGCGAGCGTCCGGCCATCACGGCGGACTCCCTGCGCGCGACCTTCCCGGGCCTCGCCGGCCACGACGTCTACATCTGCGGGCCGCACGGGTTCGCGCAGGACGTGTACCGGGCGCTGCGGGCGGCCGGGGTGCCGGACCGCCGTATCCACCACGAGTCGTTCGAGCTGTGAGGTCGTACACGTGCACGCGTTGAAGAAGAGCCGTCCCCTGCGCCGTATCGTGCTCGCGAGCGCCGCCACCGTCTCCGGCATGGTGCTGCTGCTCTCGCTGAAGCCGCACACGAGCCCCGCGCTGGCCACGGCCGAGACCAAGTCGCCCACGGCGTCGAGCAGTTCGGCCCCTTCGAGCGGATCGAGCGGATCGAGTGGATCCAGCGGGTCGTCGGGCGGATCGAGCGGCTCCGCCTCGGGCCCGAAGGGCGGCGTCTCCAAGACCGCCACCGGCGACACCGTCCAGACCCGCTGGGGTCCGGTCCAGGTGCGGGTGACGATCAAGAGCGGCAAGCTGACGGACGTGACGGCCGTGCAGTACCCGTCGGACAACCCGCGCGACCAGGAGATCAACAGCTACGCGCTGCCCCAGCTGCGGCGTGAGGCGCTGGCCGCGCAGAGCGCGGACATCGACATGGTGTCCGGCGCCTCGTACACGAGCACCGGCTACAAGCAGTCCCTGCAGTCCGCGCTGGACTCGGCCGGACTGTGACGCCCGGACTCTGAACACTCGGCACATGCGGCACGTATCTGTGGGCCAAGGGTCAAGTCCCCACGGAGGAACCGTGTCCACCACGCTCGCAGGCGGACGTGCCGCCCGCCGACAGACGATGCGCCGCATCCGCCCGCGCCGCTCCCCGGCCGTACCGCTGCTGCTCGCCGTCTGGGCGGGCGCGGCAGCCGTGCTGTGGCTCTGGTGGCACAACACGCCGTCCATCGCCGACGACACCGGCAGAATCCTCAACGCGGGCCGGATCACCGGCCTGTTGGCCGGCTATCTGATGGCGCTGGTCGTGCTCCAGATGGCGCGCGTGCCGGCGCTGGAGCGGCGGGTCGGCTCCGACCGGGTGGCCCGCTGGCACGCGATGAGCGGCCGCTACACGCTCTGCCTGATCGTGGCGCACGTCTTCCTCACCATGTGGGGGTACGCGCGCCAGGCGGGCAAGTCGCTCGGCGACATCGTCCAGCAGACCATCGACTCCATCAACCAGCTGCCCGACGTGGGCAAGGCCGCCATCGGCACGGGCCTGTTCGTGCTGATCGGCCTGACCTCGATCGGCGGGATCCGCCGCCGGATGCCGTACGACACCTGGTACCACGTGCACCTGATGACGTACGCGGCGGTGTTCCTGACGTTCTGGCACCAGATCACCACCGGCAACGACTTCGCGGTCGAGCCGGCCGCCAAGACCTTCTGGTACGCCCTGTACGGCACGGTCACCGCGCTGGTGATCTGGTACCGGATCCTCACCCCGATCCGGCTGAACCTCCGGCACCGGATGCGGGTGGAGGCGGTCATCGAGGAGACGCCGGGCATCGTGTCGGTGCTGATCGGCGGGCAGAAGCTGCACCGGATGGGCGCGGAGGCGGGCCAGTTCTTCCGCTGGCGGTTCCTCGCTCCGGGCATGCGGTTCAGCTCGCACCCGTACTCGCTGTCGGCGGCGCCCCGCCCGGACATGCTGCGGATCACCGTGAAGGCGATCGGCGACCACAGCGAGCGGCTGCGCGAGCTGACGCCCGGCACCCGGGTGTGGGCCGAGGGTCCGTACGGCGCGCTCACCGCGCAGCGCCGCAGCCGGGGCAAGGTGCTGCTGGTCGCGGGCGGGGTCGGCATCACGCCGATGCGGGCGCTGTTCGAGACGCTGCCCGGCGCGGCCGGTGACATCACGCTGCTGTACCGGGCCAACAGCACCCAGGACCTGGCGCTGTGGGACGAGCTGGCGAAGATCGCCGACGAGCGGGGCGCCCGGCTGATGTACGCGGTGAACAGCCCCGACGGGGAGCGGCCGGACATCTCCGCGGAGAACCTCGAGCGGAAGATCCCGGACATCGACCGGCACGACGTCTTCATGTGCGGCCCGCCCGGGTTCGCGCAGTCGGTGTACGAGGCACTGCGCGGCGCGGGGGTCCCCGCCCGCCGCATCCATCACGAGTCGTTCGAGATGTGAGCGGGAGCTACGAAAGCGATGAGGAAGAGCCACCCCATTCGACGGGTCGTACTGGCCACCGCCGCGACCGTGTCCGGTGTCGTGCTGCTGCTGGCGCTGAAGCCGGCGTCCGATCCGGCCGCGGCGTCGGCGGCGGGCGCGGCCCCGCAGGCGACGGCGGGGCAGCAGTCACCGCAGGGCGGCACACAGCCGGTCGGCGCCTCCGGTTCGAGCGCCGGCACGGTGACCGGTGACGCGACGCAGACGCAGTACGGGACGGTGCAGGTGCGGCTGACCGTCGCGGGCGGCAGGATCACCAGGGCGGAGGCCGTCCAGGCGCCCAAGGGCGGACTGAGCGACCAGAAGACCGCGTTGGCCATCCCCAAGCTCAACCAGGAGGCCGTCGCGGCGCAGAGCGCGCAGATCGACGCGGTCTCCGGGGCGACGTACACGAGCAACGGTTACAAGAAGTCGCTGCAGTCGGCGCTGGACAGGATGAAGACGGCCGGCTCCTCAGGCTCCGGCTCCGCCGGTTCCGGAACGTCCGGCTCCTCCGGTACGGCACAGGCCCGCACGGTCACCGGCAAGGTCGCGCAGACGCAGTACGGCCCGGTCCAGGTGCGGATCACGGTCAGCGGTGGCAAGATCACGAAGGCGGACGCCGTCCAGGCGCCCAAGGGCGGACTCAGCGACCAGAAGACGGCCATGGCCGTCCCCAAGCTCAACCAGGAGGCCGTCACGGCCGGCAACGCGAACATCGACGCCGTCTCCGGCGCGACCTACACCAGCACCGGCTACAAGAAGTCGCTGCAGTCGGCGTTGGACCAGGCCGGTGGCTGACACGGTGGCCGAGTCGGCCGATGCTCCCGCCGCGGTGCGTCATGCGGAGGAGGTCATGGGGACCGTCTTCTCCTTCGACGTCCGCGGCGGGGAACCCGCCGCGGTGCGTGCGGCGCTGGCCGAAGCCGTCGCCGGTCTGCACCGCGCGGACGCGGTGTTCAGCACCTACCGCGAGGACAGCGAGGTCTCCCGGCTGGCCCGGGGTGAGCTGACCGTGGCGCAGTGCGCGCCGGAGGTGGCCGAGGTGCTGGACCTCGCGGCCGAGGCGGAGCAGGTGAGCGAGGGCTGGTTCAGCACGCGCTACCGGGGCTCCCTCGATCCCACCGGCATCGTCAAGGGCTGGGCCGCCGAGCGGGCCGCGCGGCTGCTGGCGGGGGTGGCCGGGGTGCGCGGCGTGAGCGTCAACGGGGGCGGTGACGTCCAGCTCCTCGGCACACCGGAGCCGCACCGGCCGTGGCGGGTGGGGGTGGCGGACCCGCTGCGGCCCGGTGGGCTGGCGGCGGTCGTCTCGTCGGCCGGCCTGGCCGAACTGTCCGTGGCGACCTCGGGTACGGCCGAGCGGGGCGCGCACATCGTGGATCCGCGCACGGGGAAGTCCGCGGTGTCGGACCTGGTGGCCGTGACGGTGGTCGGTCCCCGTCTGACCTGGGTCGACTGCTGGGCCACGGCGGCCTTCGCGATGGGCTCCCGGGCGGGTCTGGCGTGGCTGGAGTCGCTGCCCGGCGTGGAGGCCCTGCTGATCACGGCCGGGGACGAGGTGCGCTGCACCGGGGGGCTGGCCGAGCGGCTGGGCTGACGCTCGGTTTCCTCCGGAAATTTCTGCCGGAACGCCATCCGACTCCCGTCCTGGGACGTATCTCAGGTACCGGATGTTTAAGGAGAAACCAGATGGCCATCTTCAGCAGTCTCATGCCCGCCAAGCGCCGTGACCACGGCCGCGACGAGACGTCACGTCACTTCACCTCGCGGCATGGGCACCGGCACGACCACGGCGACCGCCACGGCGACTTCGGCCGTCACGACCACGGCGACCGCCACGACCACGGCGACCACGGCGACCACGGCTACTGATCGCCCGAGAAGGCCGAGCGGATCGGAGACCACAGGACCCGGTCCGCTCCGCCGATCCGCGAGGGACCCTCCCATGGCGCATGTCCTGCGGCGTCTGCTGTCGGTTGCCGAGGCGTCCGACGCCGTGGTGGCGGCCGCGCCCCCGGTGTCGCCGCGCGCGGTGTTCCGGCGGTTCTGGCCCTACACCCGCGGCGGCCGGCGCTGGCTGCTCCCCGTCCTCCTCTTCAGCCTGGTCGGCCCGGCCGTCGACGCCGCCGAACTGTGGCTCTTCAAGATCCTGGTGGACGAGGTTCTCGTTCCCCGGGACCTGCGGCCCTTCGCCTGGATCGCACCGGCCTATCTGGGCCTCATCCTGTGCTCCGGCATCCTGCGCTTCGCCGACGACATGACCTCGACCTGGGTCGGCGAGCGCTTCCTGCTCTCTCTTCGCTGCGATGTCTTCCGGCACGTCCAGGGGCTGTCGCTCGGCTTCTTCGAACGCCGGCGGCTCGGTGATGTGCTCTCCCGCGTCACGGGCGACGTCGACGCGGTCGAGACCTTCCTGCTCTCCGGCGTGGCGGACGCCCTGTACTACGTCGTCCGCATGGCCCTCTTCCTCGGCCTGCTCCTCTACATTCGCTGGGACCTGACCCTGCTCGCGCTGGCCATCGTGCCGCTGTTCTGGGGTGCCGCCCGGCACTTCGCGCGGCTGACCAAGGCGGCGTCCCGGGAGCGCAGGCGCCGCAGCGGCTCGCTCAGCGCGATCGCCGAGGAGGTGCTGGGCAACGTCGCCCTGGTGCAGGCGTACAACCGGCAGGGGTGGGAGGAGCGCCGGTTCGAGCGGGAGAGCGTCGGCAGGTTCCGGGCCGTGATGGCCTCCGCCCGGATCCGGGCCGTCTACTCTCCCGTCGTCGAGATCATCGAGGTGACCGGCGGCCTCGCGGTGATGGGCCTCGGCACCTGGAAGCTGGCCCAGGGACAGCTCACTCTGGGCGGACTGCTGGTGTTCCTGGCCCTGATCGGCAAGCTCTACGGTCCGGTCCACGGCTTGTCCCGGCTCGGCACCACCTTCTACGCGGCCTCCGCCTCGGCCGAGCGGATCATCGAGCTGCTCGACCAGCGGCCACAGGTCACCGAGCGGGCCGACGCCCGGCGGACCGGCCGGGCGCGGGGGGCGGTGGAGTTCGACGGTGTCTGGTTCCGTTACCCCGGCACCGCCTGCTGGGCGCTGTCGGACGTGTCCTTCCAGGTGGCCCCGGGCGAGACCCTCGCACTGGTCGGTGCCAGCGGGGCCGGCAAGTCCACCGTCGCCAAGCTCCAGTTGCGGTTCTACGAC
Organism: Streptomyces sp. NPDC001852; assembly: GCF_042891825.1. Lineage (NCBI taxonomy): Bacteria > Bacillati > Actinomycetota > Actinomycetes > Kitasatosporales > Streptomycetaceae > Streptomyces > Streptomyces sp. NPDC001852. The sequence continues at coordinate 265,872 of NZ_JBIATN010000004.1, read as the reverse complement.
CCCGAGCGGGGAGCGGTCCGGCTCGACGGGACCGATCTGCGGGCGCTGCGGCTGGCCGACGTACGGGAGAGCGTCGCCGTGGTGCTGCAGGAGACGCTCGTCTTCCACGGCACCGTCCGGGAGAACATCGCCTACGGGCGGCCCGGGGCGAGCGAGGCGGACATCGTCGCGGCGGCGCGCGCGGCCGACGCCCACGAGTTCGTCGAGCGGCTCCCCGAGGGGTACGACACCCTGGTCGGACAGCGCGGCCGGACCCTCTCGGGCGGGCAGTGCCAGCGTCTGGCGATCGCCCGCGCGATGCTCAGGGACGCGCCCGTGCTGCTGCTGGACGAGCCGACCACCGGGCTCGACGTACGGTCGGCCCGGCGGATCATGGATCCGCTGCGCCGGCTCATGGCGGGGCGGACGACCGTGGTCATCTCCCACAACCTGCTGACCGTCCGCGACGCCTCGTGGATCGTGGTGCTCGACCACGGCCGGGTCGTGGAGCACGGCGCCCACGAGGACCTGCTGCGCGGCCGGGGACCGTACGCCCGGCTGCACCGGCTGAGCACGGGCCCGGTGCTGTCATGAACGGCCCCGTGGCGGACGGCAGTTGCCCCGCACCCCTCGTACCGGGGACGAAACCGGCGCCGGGCTACGGGATCCTGGCGCATCTGACCCGCACCGGCTGGCTCGACGTGTACGACGCGTGGAGCGAGGACCGGGCCTGCCGGTGTGTGATCAAGGTGGTACGACCGGACCGGCGGGGCGAGGAGGGGCTGGGCGAGCGGCTGCTGCGGGAGGGCCGGTGGCTGCGGGAGTTCAGCCATCCGCATCTGGTCCGGGGCTACGAGACCGTCGAGTCGCCCCAGCCGCTCGTCGTCCTGGAGACGCTGACCGGCGAGACCCTGTCCCACCTCGTGCACCGGTTGCGGCGGCGGCCGGCCGCCGCCGATGTGGCGCTGCTCGGCGTGCAGGTGTGTTCCGCCGTCCACTACCTGAACGGCCGGGGGCTGCTGCACCTGGACCTCAAGCCGTCCAACGTGGTGGTGGACCGCGGCCATGCCAAGGTGCTGGACCTGAGCGTCGCCCGGCCGCCCGGACCGGCGCCCGCCGGTGTGGGCACGTTCCAGTACTTCGCTCCGGAGCAGGCCCGGGGCGGTCCGCTCACGGCCGCGGCCGACGTGTGGGGCATCGGTGTCACGTTGTACGAGGTCGCGTGCGGCGACCTCCCCTTCGGCCGCGGCGGACCCGAGGCCGGGCCCGAGGACGGCGAGGTCGGGCCCGAGGACGGCAGCGAGGGCACGGAGGACCGGTACCCGCAGGTCGAGGAGGCGGCCGCGCCGATCGCGTCCCGGAGGAGGCTGCCGCCCGCGCTCGCCGCCGCCGTCGACGCCTGCCTGCGGGCCGACCCGGCGCAGCGGCCCACGGTCGACGAGCTGGCCGCGGCCCTGGAGGAGACCCTGCGCCAGCACCCCTGATTCGGCCGGGCCCCGGTTCAGACCTGCGGTTGCACGACGTGCCCCATCTCCAGACGGGCGGTGGCGAGGACGGTCCCACCGGGGGTCGTCAGCCGGGCGCCGGAGAGGGTCGACAGGTCACCGGGAGCGGCCACGCCCCACTCACCGCGTCCGGCGGTCAGGGGGAAGTCGCCGACCCGGGCGGTCGTGCCGTCGGAGTGCTCCAGGAGACAGGTGACCTTGCCGGTGTACGAGCCGCGGGGCCCGGCGGAGTCGACGGAGACGAAGATCCAGCCGGGAGCCCCGGGATGGGCGTAGACCTCGCCGATCTTCCCGCCGCCGACGGCCGAGTTCATGTCGCCGACCAGCATGGGCTCGGACTCGGTGGCGGGCGCGGTCGAGGCGACGACCTCCTCCACGGCGGTGCCGATCCCCCAGCCGGCGAACCCGACGGCGACGGTGAGCGCGGTGGCGACGGCCGCGAGGCGCAGCCGGGCCCGCCGGGCCCGCCCGCGCAGGTCCCGCGACGCACGGCCGGAGGCGGCTGCGGCGGCCTCGGGCGCCGCGGCCTGCTCCGCCAGCCTGCGCGCCACCCGGGTCTCGAACCCGCCCGGGGGCTCGCTGTCCGGCAGCAGGCCGATCAGCCGGTCGCCGACCAGGGTGAGTTGGCGGACGTACTCCCGGCAGTCCGCGCACCGGTCCAGATGGGCGACCGCCTCGGCGCGCTCCCGGCCGGGCAGCACGCCCAGCGCCAGCTCGGCGCCGATCTCCCGCAGCTTGTCGCACTTCGGGTCACTGGACATGGTCGCCTCGCTTCGAAGGCGCGAGCGTGGTGCGCAGTTTCGCCATGGCGGCCCTGATCCGCGTCTTGGCGGTGCCCAGCGGGATGCGCTCCACGTCGGCGATCTGCTGGGCCGTCATTCCGTAGATGCCGGCCATCACCAGGGCCCTGGCCTGCTCCCGGGGCAGCCGCGCCACGGCGGCCCGCAGCTGGGCGGAGGCCTCGTCGGCCAGCGCCCACTGCTCGGGAGTCTCGGTGACGACGCCGATGAGACCGTCCAGGTCCTCCGGTGCCATCGGCTCGGTCCGCCGGGCCCTCACGGCGTCGACGGCGAGGTTGTGCGCGATGGTGGTCAGCCAGGTGGTGACCGAGCCGCGGCGCGAGTCGTAGATCTGGGCATGCCGCCACGCGCGCTCGAACGTCAACTGAGCGACGTCCTCGGCGAGTTGCTCATCCCCGGTGACGGCCATGGCGACCCCGAAGACCCGGTGCTGGAATCTGCGTACGAAGATCACCGCGAGTTCCGGATCACCGGTGGCAAGCCCGGACAGCAGGGCCTCGTCCGGGAGGCGGCCCACGGGGAACCGGGAACCCGACACACCCCTGTATACGGCCGACGGCCGCCAGGGGATTGCCCGCCCGCCTGCCCGCCCGCCGCGGAAGATCACACTGTCATTCTCCGCCGACGGACGGGGCGCCGCATGCGGGCTCAGTGGCCGTTCTGGGCCAGCCGGAGAAGATGATCCGCCAGGGCCTGCCCGCCGCTCGGGTCCCGGCTGATCAGCAGCAACGTGTCGTCACCGGCGATCGTGCCCAGGATGTCGTGCAGCTCCGCCTGGTCGATGGCCGAGGCGAGGAACTGGGCGGCCCCCGGCGGGGTGCGCAGGACGACCAGGTTGGCGGAGGCCTCCGCGGAGATCAACAGCTCCTGGGAGAGCCGCCGCATCCGCTCCTCCTTGGCCGACTCCCCCAGCGGCGCGCGCGGGGTGCGGAAGCCGCCCTCGCTCGGCACCGCGTAGATCAGCTCGCCGTCGGTGTTGCGGATCTTCACCGCGTTCAGCTCGTCGAGGTCCCGGGAGAGCGTCGCCTGGGTGACGTTCAGCCCGTCGTCGGCGAGCAGCTTGGCCAGCTGGCTCTGCGACCGCACCGGCTGCCGGTTGAGGATGTCCACGATCCGGCGGTGCCGCGCGGTACGGGTCTGCGGCACGGCCGGCCCGGCACCCGCCCCCTGCTCGTGGTCCTGCGCCTGGCTCATCGTCGTCCTATTCTCCGGATCGTCCGTCCCCATCCACTGGGTTCGCTGCGTCGAGGATGCCGGGCAGCGCCTGGAGGAAGGCACCCACCTCGGCGTCGGAGAGGTTCAGCGGCGGCATGAGCCGTACGACGTCGGGAGCGGGCGCGTTCACCAGGAACCCGGCCTCCTGGGCCGCCTGCTGCACCTGTGGCGCGTGCGGCCCGGTGAGCACGATACCCAGGAGCAGGCCGGCACCCCGCACATAATCGATCAACGGGTGGCCGAGGCCCTCGATTACCTCGCGCAGTTTCTCGCCCTGCCGCTTGACGTTCTCCAGCAGGCCCTCGTTCGCGATGGTGTCGAGTACGGCGAGTCCGGCGGCGCAGGCGACCGGGTTGCCGCCGAAGGTGGTGCCGTGCTGGCCGGGCCGGAGCAGTTCGGCGGCCCGGCCGAAGGCCACGGTGGCGCCGAGCGGCAGCCCGCCGCCGAGTTGCTTGGCGAGGGTGACGACATCGGGCAGGACACCCTCGTGGGCCTGGTACTCGAACCAGGTGCCGGTGCGGCCGATGCCGGTCTGCACCTCGTCCAGGACCAGCAGGGCGCCGGTGGCGGCGGTGATCGCGCGGGCGGCCTTCAGATAGCCGGCCGGGGGCACCACCACCCCGTTCTCGCCCTGGACCGGCTCGATGATCACCAGAGCGGTCTCCTCGGTGACCGCCGCCGCGAGGGCCTGCGCGTCGCCGTAGGGCACGTGGGTGACCTCGCCGGGCAGTGGCAGGAAGGGGTCCTGCTTGGCGGGCTGACCGGTGAGCGCGAGGGCGCCCATCGTCCGGCCGTGGAAGCCGCCGGTGGTGGCGACCATGTGGGTGCGCCCGGTCAGCCGGCCGATCTTGAAGGCGGCCTCGTTGGCCTCGGCGCCGGAGTTGCAGAAGAAGACGCGGCCCTCCCGGCCGAAGAGCTGCAGCAGCCGTTCGGCGAGGGCGACGGTGGGCTCGGCCATGAAGAAGTTGGAGATGTGGCCGAGCTGCCCGATCTGCCTGCTGACGGCCTCGACGATCGCCGGGTGGGCGTGACCGAGGGCGTTGGTGGCGATGCCTCCGACGAAGTCGTGGTACTCCCGGCCCTCGGCGTCCCACACCTTGACGCCCGCGCCGCGGACGAGCGGCAGGCGGGGGGTGCCGTAGTTGTTCATGAGCGCGCCCTGCCAGCGCTCGGTCAGCTCCTGGTTGCTCATGACTCCCCCTGTTCGCCCTGTACGCCGGGCTTCTCGTCGGGCACGACCATCGTGCCGATGCCTTCGTCGGTGAAGATCTCCAGCAGGATCGAGTGCTGGACCCGGCCGTCGATGACCCGGGCGGTGTGCACACCGTTGCGCACGGCGTGCAGGCAGCCCTCCATCTTCGGGACCATGCCGGAGCTCAACTCCGGCAGCAGCTTCTCCAGTTGGGAGGCGGTGAGGCGGCTGATCACCTCGTCGGAGTTCGGCCAGTCCTCGTAGAGGCCCTCGACGTCGGTGAGGACCATGAGGGTCTCGGCGCCGAGAGCGGCGGCCAGTGCGGCGGCCGCCGTGTCGGCGTTGACGTTGTAGACATGTCCGTCGTCCTGACTGCGGGCGATGGAGGAGACGACCGGGATGCGGCCGTCGGCGAGCAGCGCCTCGATCGCGCCCGTGTCGATCGCGGTGATCTCGCCGACCCGCCCGATGTCGACCAGTTCGCCGTCGATCTCGGGCTGGTGCCTGGTGGCGGTGATGGTGTGCGCGTCCTCGCCGGTCAGGCCGACGGCGAGCGGCCCGTGCTGGTTGAGCAGACCGACCAGCTCCCGCTGCACCTGTCCTGCCAGCACCATCCGTACGACGTCCATGGCGTCCTCGGTGGTGACGCGCAGGCCCGCCTTGAACTCGCTGACGATGCCGTGCTTGTCGAGGGCGGCGCTGATCTGCGGGCCGCCGCCGTGGACGACGACCGGCTTGAGGCCGGCGTGGTGCAGGAACACGACGTCCTGCGCGAAGGCGGCCTTCAGCTCCTCGTCGATCATGGCGTTGCCGCCGAACTTGATGACGACGGTCCTGCCGTTGTGCTTGACCAGCCAGGGCAGCGCCTCGATGAGGATCTGGGCCTTGGGCAAGGCGGTGTGCTTGCGGGTCGGGGACTTTCCCTCTTCTGAGTGATTGACCGTCATAACCGACTTTCGGAAAGATCTCGGATCAGCCGCCGGGCGGGCGGTGTTGGCCTGCGGAGGCGATGTAAGACTCACCCCGGACTCGTCCGAGGGCGAGCGGTCGCCCGCGAAACAGGAACCCTCGTCGGCGACGACGAGGACCCGCGACAACCAAGCGGGCACGTCAAGACGAGTAGGCGCTGTTCTCGTGGACATAGTCGGCCGTGAGGTCGTTCGTCCAGATCGTCGCAGACTCATTGCCTGCCGCGAGGTCCGCCACGATGTGGACCTCGCGGTAGCGCATGTCGACCTTCTCGCGGTCCTCGCCGACGGAGCCGTTCTTGCACACCCACACGCCGTTGATGGCGACGTTGAGCCGGTCCGGCTCGAAGGCGGCCCCGGTCGTGCCGATCGCGGAGAGCACGCGGCCCCAGTTGGGGTCCTCGCCGTGGATAGCGCACTTGAGGAGGTTGTTGCGGGCGATGGAGCGGCCCACCTCGACGGCGTCCGCCTCGCTCGCCGCGTTGACCACCTCGACCTTGATGTCCTTGCTCGCGCCCTCGGCGTCGCCGATGAGCTGCCGGCCGAGGTCGTCGCAGACCTGCGTCACGGCCTGGGCGAACTCCTCGTACGCCGGGGTGATGCCGGAGGCGCCGGAGGCGAGCAGCAGCACGGTGTCGTTGGTGGACATGCAGCCGTCGGAGTCGACCCGGTCGAAGGTGACCCTGGTGGCGGCGCGCAGGGCCTTGTCCAGGGTCTCGTTGTCGAGGTCGGCGTCGGTGGTGAGGACGACCAGCATGGTGGCGAGGCCGGGGGCGAGCATGCCCGCGCCCTTGGCCATGCCGCCGACGGTCCAGCCGTCCTTCGACACGACGGAGGTCTTGTGGACGGTGTCGGTGGTCTTGATGGCGATGGCGGCCTTCTCACCGCCGTGCTCGGACAGCTGCGCGGCGGCCGTCTCCACACCGGGGAGCAGCTTGTCCATGGGCAGCAGGACGCCGATGAGGCCGGTGGAGCAGACGGCGACCTCGATGGCGCCGCGGCCGAGGACCTCGGCGGCCTTCTCGGCGGTGGCGTGCGTGTCCTGGAAGCCCTTGGGGCCGGTGCAGGCGTTGGCGCCACCGGAGTTGAGCACGACCGCGGAGACCTGGCCGCTCTTGAGGACCTGCTCGGACCACAGCACCGGCGCGGCCTTCACCCGGTTGGAGGTGAAGACGCCCGCGGCGGCACGGCGGGGCCCGTTGTTGACCACGAGGGCCAGGTCGGGGTTGCCGTTCTCCTTGATCCCGGCGGCGATCCCCGCCGCCGTGAATCCCTTGGCTGCCGTGACACTCACGGTGCGACTCCGATCATGGAAAGCCCGGTGGTCTCGTCGAACCCCAGGGCGATGTTCATGCTCTGAACGGCACCGCCCGCGGTGCCCTTGGTCAGGTTGTCGATGGCGCTGATCGCGATGATGCGGCCCACGGACTCGTCGTACGCGACCTGCACCTGAACGGCGTTGGAACCGTAGACGGACGCCGTCGTGGGCCACTGGCCCTCGGGGAGCAGGTGGACGAAGGGCTCGTCGGCGTAGGCCTTCTCGTAGGCGGCGCGGACGGAGTCCGCCGTCACGCCCGCGACGGCGGCGGCGCTGCAGGTGGCGAGGATCCCGCGCGGCATCGGCGCCAGGGTCGGTGTGAAGGAGACCCGTACGGACTCGCCGGCGGCCCCGCTGAGGTTCTGGATCATCTCGGGGGTGTGCCGGTGGCCGCCGCCGACGCCGTACGGCGACATGGAGCCCATGACCTCGCTGCCGAGCAGGTGCGGCTTGGGTGCCTTGCCTGCGCCGGAGGTGCCGGACGCGGCCACGATCACCGCCTCCGGCTCGGCGATCTGGGCGGCGTAGGCCGGGAACAGGGCGAGGGTCACGGCGGTGGGGTAGCAACCGGGCACCGCGATGCGCTTGGACCCCTCCAGCGCGGCGCGGGCGCCCGGAAGTTCGGGGAGGCCGTACGGCCAGGTGCCGGCGTGTGCGGAGCCGTAGAACCTCTCCCAGTCGGCCGGGTCCTTCAGCCGGAAGTCGGCGCCCATGTCGACCACGAGGACATCGGGTCCGAGCTGCTCGGCGACGGCGGCGGACTGCCCGTGCGGCAGCGCGAGGAAGACCACGTCGTGCCCGGCGAGCGCCTCGGCCGTGGTCTCGGTGAGCACGCGGTCGGCCAGCGGCAGCAGATGCGGCTGCAGCGCACCGAGCCGCTGGCCGGCGTTGGAGTTCCCGGTCAGGGCACCGATCTCGACCTCGGGGTGCGCGAGGAGCAGGCGCAGGACCTCGCCGCCCGCGTATCCGCTCGCTCCGGCCACCGCCGCACGTACCGCCATGTCCATCCTCCTCTTGATGGCATGACTATACGTATCGCTGCACGTTTATGCAATGGCTTTCAGGGTGAGCCGGACTTCCGGGCGGCGTAGGCGCGGGCGGCCCGGACCCGGTTGCCGCACTTGGTGGTGCACCAGCGGCGGGCGCCGTGGGAGCGCAGGAACCAGCGGGCGCAGCCCTGGGCGGCGCACTCCGTGAGCTGGCCGGCGTCGGCACCGGTGAGCAGGTCGGCGGCGTCTTCGGCGAGCAGGGAGAGCGCGGCGGCGGCCGGATTTCCGGCGTCGGGGAGGTCGGCGCGGTGGGGGCCGTCCGCGGTCCAGGCGAGCCGGGGGGTGGCGGGTGCGGCGGCGAGCGCGGTGTTGAGGGCGTCGAGGGCGTCGGCGGGCGGGTGTGCCGCGGTGGCGCGGGCCTCGAAGAGCGCGCGCAGCGCCTCGCGCAGGGTGCGCAGCCGGCCGGAGTGCCTGCCGTTGATCACCACCCGGTCGGGCAGCAGCCGGTGCCGGACGAGCCAGAGATGCGCGGCCTCGGTGTCGTCGAGCAGGTCGACCAGGCCGTGGCTGACGGTGAAGCGCGTGTTGACCAGCGCCAGCGAGACATACCGGTCCTCGCCCGGGACCGGGAGCTGGTGCAGGTAGACGGGGGACTCGTGATCCACGGCTCTCATGGTAATCCTTGCGGTTCTCCGTGAGGAGGGCTTAGCGTGCCTCACGGAGAACCATCGCCGAACCCGTGAGACGAAACCGTGAGAGGTGAGCCGCCGTGACCTTCGACGTGGACCTGCTGCGCAAGGACTTCCCGATCCTGGAGCGAACCCTGGACGGCGGCGCGCCGCTCGTCTACCTGGACTCCGGCGCCACCACCCAGAAGCCGCTCCAGGTCCTCGACGCCGAGCGGGACTTCTATCTGCACCACAACGCGGCCGTGCACCGCGGTGCGCACCAGCTGGCCGGCGAGGCGACGGAGGCCTACGAGCAGGCCCGGCACACGGTCGCCCGGTTCATCGGCGCCGCCGCCGACGAGGTGGTCTTCACCCGGAACACCACCGAGGGCATCAACCTCGTCGCCTACGCGCTGGGCAACGCCGGCCGGCTCGGCCCGGGAGACCGGATCGTGGTGACGGAGATGGAGCACCACGCGAACCTGGTCCCCTGGCAGCAGCTCGCCGAGCGGACCGGGGCCCGGCTCGACTGGTTCGGTCTCACCGACGACGGCCGGCTCGACCTGTCCCGGGCCGGGCAGCTGCTGGACGAGCGCACCAAGGTGCTCGCCCTCTCCCACCAGTCCAACGTGCTCGGCACGCTCAACCCGGTGCGCGAACTCGCCGACCGCGCGCACGCGTCCGGCACCCTGGTGGTCGTGGACGGCGCCCAGTCCGTGCCGCACCGCCCGGTCGACGTGACGGAACTGGGCGCGGACTTCCTCGCCTTCTCCGGGCACAAGATGCTCGGCCCGAACGGCGTCGGCGTGCTGTGGGGCCGCGCGGACCTGCTCGCCGGACTGCCGCCGTTCCTCACCGGCGGCTCGATGATCGAGATCGTGGAGATGGACCGCACCACCTTCCTGCCACCGCCGCAGCGCTTCGAGGCGGGCGTGCCGATGACCTCGCAGGCGGTGGGGCTCGCGGCGGCGGTGGAGTACCTGGAGCGGCTCGGCATGGCGGAGGTGGCGGCGCACGAGGAGCAGCTCACCGCCCGCGCGCTGGGTCTGCTCGCCGAGGTCCCGGGCGTCCGGATCGTCGGGCCCACCGAGCTCACCGACCGGGGCTCGGCGGTCTCCTTCACGGTCGACGGCATCCATCCGCACGACGTGGGCCAGGTGCTGGACGAGCGGGGCGTGGCCGTCCGCGTGGGCCACCACTGCGCCCGGCCGATCGTGAGGCGGTACGGCATCCCGGCGACGACCCGGGCGAGCTTCTACGTCTACAACACGCCCGCCGAGGTGGACGCGCTGGTGGAGGGGGTCCGGGCGGCACAGCGGTACTTCGGGGTCTGACCGTGGCCGGCACTTCGAACGGCACCATGTCGAACGGCACAATGAGTAGGAGGTTTCCGGGAAGGGGCGAGCGATGGGCGGGTTCTGGCCGGTGGCCGATGTGCTGGCCCATCTCACCGGGCGCTGGCGCGTCGAGCGTGGCGTGCGGGATCTGGCGAGCGGGGACGAAGGGCACTTCTCGGGGACGACCGTCTTCACCGCGCTGCAAACCGGCGGGCTCCTGCACGAGGAGTCCGGCGACTTCACCTGGCAGGGCGTGACCCGGCCCGCCAGCCGCACGCTGCGCTTCCTGCCGGGGCCCACGCCGGGCACGGCGGACGTGCGGTTCGCGGACGGGCGGCCGTTCCATGAGCTGGACCTGAGCTCGGGGCGGTGGGTCGCCGAGCACCCGTGCGCGGCCGATCTCTACCGCGGCGAGTTCACCGTCCAGGACGCCGACCGCTGGCGTTCGGTGTGGCGGGTCGGCGGCCCGGCGAAGGCGCTGGTGCTGACCACGGACTATGTGCGCGAGGGCTGAACCGGGACGGCGTCGAGGCGGAGGTTCCAGCGGCCCGCGCGGCCGGTGACGCTGGACGTGGACAGCGGGCGCACGTCGATGTTCCAGTAGGTCGACGGCGGCGCCTTCAGGGCGTAGACCAGGGCCGCGCGGATCACGGCGGGCTCGGCGACGGCGACGATCCGGCCGCCGTCCTCCACCGGCCGGGTGTCCAGCCAGCCGCCCACCCGGGAGATGAAGGCCAGCAGGGACTCGCCGCCGTGCGGGGTGGCGCGCGGGTCGGCGAGCCAGGCGTCCACCGCTTCCGGCTCGCGGGCCATCGCCTCGCCCAGGGTCATGCCACGCCAGCGGCCCATGTCGCAGTCCCGCAAGGCCAGTTGGACCAGCGGCGCGTACCCCAGGGCGTCACCGGTGGCCCGGCTGCGCGGGGTCGGCGAGCAGTACCGCAGTTCGGCGGCCGCCAGCGGCAGCAGGTCCCCGGCGGCGCGCTGCACCTCGTCCCAGCCGGCCTGGTCCAGCGGCCGGTCGTCCTCGAAGCGCTCCGCGAGCAGCGGGGCGCTGCGCGCGGCGGCGACGAACGTCACCCTCAGTGGCATGCGGTGATGGTGAGCCGCCGGTGAGTGCAGGTCAAGGGGTGTCGCCTGTGAGTTACGAGGTGTGTGCGCTCGGTCACTCGTCAAGGGCGGCCTCCTCGAAGGCGTGGACCATCCACTGATCGGGGCGGTCCAGCGGCCGGAAGCCGATCTTCTCGTATACCCCGTGCGCGTCCTCGGTGGCGAGCAGGATACGGCGCAGCCCGTACGGCTTCAGGTGGTCGCGGATCCGGCCCACGAACGCCGTGCCGACGCCCCTGCCGCGCACCGAGGGGTCCACGTACACATCGGCGAGCCAGGCGAACAGCGCCTGGTCGGTGACCACGCGGGCGTACGCCACCTGCTCCCCCGAGGCCGGCTCGTACACCCCGAAGTTCAGCGAGCCCGCCATCGCCCGCTCATGCTTCTCGCGGGGCCGGCCGATCGCCCAGTAGGCGTCGGCAGACAGCCAGCCGTGGACGCGGTCCACGTCGATGCGGGCGGGGTCGGCGGAGAACTCGTAGCCGTGGGGAAGGGCGGGTGTGTCACTCATGTTCCGGATCCTCACCGCACGAGGGCGCGGACGTCGAGTCGATTACTCCTGGAACACCTCGTCGCAGGCCGTCCGCAGCCGCCGCACGCCCTCCGCGATCTCCCCGGTGTCGGCGACCGCGGCGAAGCTGAGGCGGAGGTGGGCCGCGGGGGGTTCGGCGCTGAAGTAGGGGCGGCCGGGGGTGAGGGCGACGCCCGCGCGGAGGCCGGCCGCGGTGAGGGCCGATTCGTCGGTACCCTCGGGCAGCCGGAGCCAGAGGTGGTAGCCGCCGGACGGGATGTGCGGCAGGGCGAGTTCGGGCAGGTGCAGGGCGAGCGCGGCCGTCATCGCGTCGCGGCGGGTCTTCAACTCGGCCGACAGCGTCCGCAGATGGCGGGGCCAGGCCGGGGAGCCGACCAGTTCCAGGGCCGCCTCCTGCAGCGGCCGGGGGACGAAGAAGCTGTCCACGACCTGGATGGCGCGCAGGCGTTCCAGCACCGGACCGCGCGCGGCCAGGGCGCTCACCCGGAAGCTGGGCGAGGTCGCCTTGGTCAGCGAGCCGACGTGCACGACCACGCCGTCCGGGTCGTCGGCGGCCAGTGGCCGCGGCAGCGGGCCGGCATCGGCGTGCACCAGGCGCCGTACGAAGTCGTCCTCGATGACGAAGGCGCCGGCCTCGCGGGCGATGCGCAGCACCTCGGCGCGCCGGCCGGGGGCCAGCACGGCACCGGTGGGGTTCTGGAACAGCGGCTGGCAGACGAACACCCGGGCGCCGCTGGCCCGGAAGGCGTCGGCGAGCAGCTCGGGGCGTACGCCGTCGGGGTCCACGGGCACCGGGACGGGCCGGAGGCCGGCCGCGCGGGCGAGCGCCAGCATGCCCGGGTAGGTGGGCGACTCCACGAGGACCGGGGCGCCCGGCTGGGCGAGCGCGCGCAGGGCGGTGGCCAGGGCGGACTGGCCGCCGGCCGCGATCAGCACCTCGGCCGCGGTGACGGCCCCGCCGATCCCGCGCGCGAACCACTCCCGCAGCTCCGGCAGGCCCTCCAGCGGCGGCCTCCCCCAGGCGCCCGGCCGCCGCCCGGCGCGGGCGAGGGCCGCCGCCATGGCCCGCTCGGGCTGGAGGGAGGGATGCAGATAGCCACCGTTGAACTCCAGCACTCCGGGCGGCGGCGCGGCCAGGGAGACCGTGACCCCGGAGGCGTCCACCGTGCGCGGTACGAGCTCGGCGGCGCCGTCGGCGCTCAGCGCGACCGCCTGCCAGGAGGTGTCCCCGGCCGGAGTCTGTGCCGAGTGCGGCCGGGCCCGGAAGGCACCGGCACCGGGCCGGGTGACGACCAGTCCCTCGGCGGCCAGCTGGGCGAGGGCGCGCGAGACGGTCACCGGGCTCACGCGGAACCGCTCGACCAGCGCCCGGCTTGACGGGAGCTTTCCACCCGGCGAGTAGCGGTCAAGTTCTCGCCGGAGCTGTTCCGCCAGTTCAGCCGCACTGCTACTCTGCTGCATGAGAACACAGAGTAGCGCTACTACGGCGACGTCGATAGCAGTCAGCGCTCCCCACGAGCGCCGCGGCCTCGGCACCGGTCTCGCCGCCCTCGGCGTCGCGTCCTTCTCCCTGACCTTCCCGGCCACCGCCTGGGGCCTGCAGGGATTCGGGCCCTGGTCGCTGGTGGCCGTGCGCAGCGTGCTCGCCGCGCTCGTCGCGGGCGGCTGCCTCCTCGTTCTGCGGGTGCCCCTGCCCGAGCGCCGGCATCTGCCCGGTCTCGCCGTCGTCGCGGCCGGTGTCGTGCTGGGCTTCCCGATGCTGACCACGCTCGCGCTGCAGACCTCCACCACCGCGCATGCCGCCGTCGTGGTGGGGCTGCTGCCGCTGACCACCGCCGTGTTCTCGGCGCTGCGCACCGGCAGCCGCCCCTCGCGACGGTTCTGGCTGGCCACAATGGCGGGCGCCGCGGCCGTGGTCGCCTTCACCGTCGGGCAGAGCGGCGGCGCGCTCACGGCCGCCGACGGCCTCCTGTTCGCGGCCCTGCTGGTGTGCGCGGCCGGCTACACCGAGGGCGGCCGGCTGGCCCGGATCATGCCGGGCTGGCAGGTGATCGGCTGGGCGCTGGTGCTGTGCCTGCCGCTGAGCGTGCCGGCCGCCGCGGTGGCGCTGACGTACGAGCCCGTCCACCTCGTCCGGCACGGCATCGCGGGTCTGCTGTGGGTGGCGCTGGGCTCGCAGTTCCTCGGCCTGGTCGTCTGGTACCGGGGGATGGCGGTCATCGGCATCCCCCGGGCCAGCCAGTTGCAGTTGGCTCAGCCCCTGCTCACACTGGTGTGGTCGGCGCTGCTGCTGGGCGAGCACTTCACGGCGGCCGCTCCGGTGACCGCCGTCGCCGTGCTCGTGTGCATCGCCGTCACCCAGCGGTCGTGATCATGAGGAGGGCCTGCGAGATGCGTGCATCCAAGGGCGACCGTCTTGTCCAGCACGGCAGGGTGGTCGGCCAACACGACCAGGAATCGGAAGTAGTCGAAGTACTGGGTACCGAGGGCAGCCCGCCCTACCGCGTGAAGTTCAAGGACGGACACGAGGCGATCATGTCGCCGGGACCCGACTGCCAGGTCAAGCATCCGGACGACAGGAATCAGCGGGGTGGCTTCGCCGATCGCCCGTAGTGGTCGGTGATCACGCGTGACATCGCCCCGATGGGATCGGCCGCCACGTCCGCGGCGGCGAAGAACACGTGCCCGCGCACCTGCGGGTAGCCGGCGGCGAGGGTGAGGTGCCGGGACAGTTCGGCCGGGTCCTGCCAGGCCGGGGGCTGTCCGGCGGCCCCGGCCCTGTACAGGGCCTCGCCGATGTACAGGCGTGTCTTCGTGCCCTTCGCGACCCCCGCCCACCAGTCGACCAGCTTCGCGTAGTCGGCGGCGGCGAAGCCGATGTTCCAGTAGAGCTGCGGGACGATGTAGTCGATCCAGTGGCTGCGCACCCAGGTGCGGGTGTCCGCGTGCAGGTCGTCGTACGTCTGCACGCCCGCCCGCGTGTCCGAGCCGCGCGGGTCGGTCGAGGCGTTGCGCCAGACCCCGAAGGGGCTGATCCCGAACCGGGTGCCGGGACGGACCTTCCTGATGCCGGCGGCCATCTCCTTCACCAGTCTGTCGATGTTGTCCCGCCGCCAGGCGGCCCGGCTGGAGAAGCCACCGCCGTATCGGTCGTAGGCGTCATCGTCGCCGAAGGTCTGCCCGGCGACCGGATACGGGTAGAAGTAGTCGTCGAAGTGGACGGCGTCGACCGGGTACCGGGCGACCGCGTCGAGCATCGCCCGCTGGACGAAGGCGCGGACCTCGGGCAGGCCGGGGTTGTAGTAGAGCTTCCCGCCGTAGGGCACCGCCCAGTCGGGGTGCCTGCGGACCGGGTGGGAGGCGGCGAGCCTGCTGAGGTCGGTGTGGTTCGCGATCCGGTACGGATTGAACCAGGCGTGCAGCTCCAGGCCCCGGCGGTGGGCCTCCCGCACCGCGGTGCCCAGCGGGTCCCAGCCGGGGCTGCGGCCCTGGGTGCCGGTCAGGTACTCGGACCAGGGCTCGTACGGTGACGGCCACAGGGCGTCGGCGGTGGGCCGCACCTGGAAGATCACCGTATTGAGGCGGTCACGGGCCGCCCGGTCGAGGTGGGCGACCAGCTCCGCCCGCTGCGCGTCGGCCGTGAGGCCGGGGCGGGAGGGCCAGTCCCGGTTGGACACGGTCGCGAGCCACACCCCCCGCATCTCGGCGGCCGCACGCGGCCGATGACCCGCGGCCGCGGCCGCACCCTGCGCCGTGGCCAGCGTCGACAGCGCCGCCAGTGTGAAGGCCCGCCGTGACAGATGCCCCATGTGCACAACCCCCATACGCTCCGGATCCGCGCCCTCACGGATCGTTCCGCGCCACAGAATGCACCCACCCGGGCGATCGATCATCGATACTTGGCGGTAACGTGCTCGATCGGAGCAGGCGCCGAAACCCGGAGGTCCTGCCAGCGAGCCGGAGAACCAGCGAAGGGGACGATGTGACGGGCATCCCAGCGGGAGACATTGCGCGCGTCGGAGTCGTGGGCTGCGGCCAGATGGGCGCGGGCATCGCCGAGGTGTGCGCCCGCGCAGGACTGGACGTGAAGGTCGCCGAGACCACCGGCGAGGCCCTGGAGATCGGCCGTACCCGGCTGTTCAACTCCCTGGCCAAGGCCGCCGAGCGCGGCAAGATCACCGAGGAGGAGCTGGACGTCACGCAGGCGCGGCTCACCTTCACCACCGACCTCGGCGAGTTCGCGGACCGCGACCTCGTGATCGAGGCCGTCGTGGAGAGCGAGCCGGTGAAGACGGAGATCTTCCAGGTCCTCGACCAGGTGGTGACCCGCCCGGACGCGATCCTCGCCTCCAACACCTCCTCGATCCCGCTGGTGAAGCTGGCGGTCGCCACCTCCCGCCCGGACCACGTGGTCGGCATCCACTTCTTCAACCCGGCCCCGGTGCAGAAGCTGGTCGAGCTGATCCCGGCGCTCACCACCTCCGAGGGCACCCTCAGCCGCGCCCAGGTCTTCGCCGAGAAGGTGCTCGGCAAGCACGCCATCCGTGCCCAGGACCGCTCCGGCTTCGTGGTGAACGCGCTGCTCGTGCCCTATCTGCTCTCCGCGATCCGGATGTTCGAGTCGGGCATCGCGAGCCGCGAGGACATCGACAACGGCATGGAGATGGGCTGCGCCCACCCGATGGGTCCGCTGAAGCTGTCCGACCTGATCGGCCTGGACACCATCGTCTCCATCGCCAACAGCATGTACGCCGAGTACAAGGAGCCCCTGTACGCCGCTCCCCCCCTGCTGCAGCGCATGGTCGAGGCGGGCCGGCTGGGGCGGAAGACCGGGTCGGGCTTCTACACCTACGGCTGATCACGGACGACGGCGCTTCACACTCCGTGTGTGCGACGGGCACGCATATGCCCGTCGCACACGCTCCCCTCCTGTCCGCCAGGCGAGTTGACTCCTCATGCGTTGCAAGGGATGCAACAACGTCCGATGAATGGAAAGGAGTGGACACGTGACCGCCCATCCGGAGCATCCCGTGGTCCAGGGAGAACTCGCAGAGTTACGGCGCCGCCTCGACGTGGCCTACGCGCGCGTCGAGGGAGGGCTGGCGCTGCTGCGGCACCGGACCGAGGAGACCGCCAAGGAACTGGAGGAGCTGGACACCCGCCTGAACTCGCTGGAACACGCACGCTGGCCACTGCCCTCGCTCGCCGCGCTCACCTCCCTGGGCGCGCTCCTCGTGACGGTCTGGCAGGCGCTGGCCCACTAGGCCCTGTCGTCGGCGAGCCTGAGGTGGTGCAGCAGGAGTAACGCGGCCGCCATGTTGGCGGCCGGGACCTCCCCACGGGCGATCAGGTCGGGAACGAGTTTGAGGGGGACCCATTCCCGGCGGTCCGACTCGAAGTCGTCCACGGGATGCCCGATGTACTCGCCCCGGTCGGACCAGTAGATGTGGTGCCGGGCGTCGGTGAGGCCGTTGGACGGCTCCACGCTCATCAGGTGGTGCAGGGGCCCCGGTCGCCAGCCGGTCTCCTCCTCCAGTTCGCGGGCGGCCGCGCTCGCCACGTCCTCGCCGTCCTCGACGACGCCCGCGGCCAGTTCCCAGCCCCAGCTGTCGGTGATGAAGCGGTGCCGCCACAGCAGCAGCACCTCGTTCGCCTCGTTGACCACGGTGGCCACGGCCACCGGCCGCAGCCGGATCAGGAAGTGGTCCAGGTGCCGGCCGTCCGGCAGCTCGACATCTGCGAGATTGACGCTGAACCAGCGGTTTGCATACACAGTTTGTTCGTTCTGTTTCGTCCACTGCACGGTTCTGCCACCTTCCGACGAGTAAGTGGCAATATCGCAGCAGGGACTGTGCACCTACAGGGGACCTACAGCGGTACGCGCAGTGCCCCGTCGATGAGTTCGGCGGCCTCGGCGGTGCCGGCCGAGCCACAGCGCACCAGGTGTTCGCGTACCGCGCGGAGTCTGTCGCGCAGCCGCTGGGACTCCATTCCGCGTGCCTGCTCGGCCATCTGCACGGCGGTGGCCACCGCCTTGTCGGCGTTGCCCTGGCGCAGTTCGATGGTGCTGAGCATGGCGAGCCGGTGCACCCGACCGCGGTCGTGGGCCGGGTTGTCGACCGCCGCCGCCGCGTGCTCCCGGGCGGCGGCCAGCTCGCCGAGGCTCAGCAGCGCCTCGGCCACCTGCACATTGACCAGGCCCGGCTGGACATAGCCGGTCTCGTCGGGCTCGTAACCGCGCCGGATCCGGTCGGCCGCCGCCTCCGCCCGGCGGATGCAGGACAGCGCCCCCGCGGAGTCGCCGAGATGGGCGTACGCCTTGGCCTGCATCGCGTACAGGTCGGAGGCGAGCGCCGGGGTGATGTGCTTGCCGGCCGCCCGCAGCGCGGCCTCGGCGAACGCCACGGCCTGCCGGTACTCCCGCATGAACAGCGACTGGTTGACCAGCAGAGCTATGACGTACGCGCCAAGTCCCCGGTCGCCGCTCGCCTTTGCGAGCCTCAGCGCCTGGTGGAAGTAGCGCTGGGCGAGACCGTGGGCGTCGGAGTCGTAGGCGCAGATGCCCGCGATGGCCACCAACCCGCCGGTGGCGCGGTGCAGTTGGCGTCCGGTGGCGTCGGTGTAGCTGCCGCGCAGCAGCGGCGCCGCCTCGGCGTTGAGGAAGCCGACGATGCGGCTGCGGGTCGCGATGCCGCCGGCCTTGCGGTACATCTGCTCGTAGTGCGTGCGCGCGGCGCGCAGCATCCCGATGTCGGCCTCGGTGACCCGGTGCCGGCCGCCGCGGGAGACATCGACGTCCTCGGGCGGGTTCTCCCACTCCCAGACCGGCATCACGGCCGGGGTCCCGGTGACGGCCGGGGCGCCCAGGACATGCGGCCGCTGCTGTTCGTCGGAGCGCCACAGGGCGGTCGCCCGCTCCACGAAGCCGTTCAGCGAGCCGGCGTGCGGGGTGCTCGGCTCACCGGGCACCCCGAGGCCGATGTCGTCCAGGGTGACCGGCCGGTGCAGGCGTGCGGCCAGCACCTCGCAGATCAGGTCGGGGACCTGCCCGCGCGGTCGCTGGCCCTTCAACCACCGTGCCACGGCGGTGTGTTCGTACCGGAGCGCGAGGCCCCGTCGCCGGCCCGCCTGGTTGACGTGGGCGGCAAGACCGGCGTGCGAGATCCCCGCCTCGTCCAGGATCGCGTCGAGCAGAGTGTTGGGCTGCATGGGATGCCCCCCGAGTGGCCTGGTGCGGTTCAGCGTAGTGCGCTCGCCTTCACACGGGGTGTGAACGGAACACGTGCATCCGGGCTGTACACGCGGTGTCGCTCAGCGTGCTGTACCGATTGACTTAGGTGCCGGCCAAGCCGCCGGCTCCCCCTCGAAAAGCGGTGGCTTGGCCGGGCCGACCCCTGGGGTGCCGCCAGAGGTCTTCACGGTCGTTCCGCAGGACCAGGAGCGCTATGTCGTCCGTGGGGCGGCCGGTGGTGTGCCGCAGGAGCGCCGTGACGACCGTACGCAGGACCCGCTGGGGTGACACCGGCTGGTCGCGTACGGCCTCGCGCAGGGCGTCCGGCAGCGAGAAGAAGCGGCCGCGGGCGTCCCGGGCGTCCTCCACGCCGTCGGTGAAGAGAACCAGGGAGTCGCCGGGAGACAGCTGCCCGCAGTCGTGGGCTTCCAGGGCCGTCGGCAGGGGGAACGGGCCCAGCGGCGGCAGCGGGTCGACGCGCGTCAACGGTTCGACTCTCGTGCCGCTGAGCAGATACGGCCACGGGTGACCGCAGTTGAGGGCGCTCATCCGGCCGTCACGGTCGATCTCCAGCAGCAGGACGGTGACGAACTCCTCGGCGACCGGGTGGTCGGGGTCCCGGCTGCCGTTCGCGGGGTGTTCGGCACGGGCACGCTCGCGCAGGTGCCGGGCGAGGGCGCGATCCAACCGGCCGAGTACACCGTCGAGTCCGGGTTCGTCGTGGGCGGCCTCGCGGAAGCTGCCCAGTACGGCGGCGACCGTGCCGAGGGCGGCGAGACCGTGCCCGCGCACGTCGCCCATCACCACCCGCACCCCGTGCTCGGTGGCGATCGCCTCGTACAGGTCGCCGCCCACGCTCGCGCCCCGGTCCGCGGACAGCTGGGCGGCGGCGACGTTCAGCCCGTCGAGGCGTGGCGGCAGGGGACGCAGTACGACGCTCTGCGCGGCCCGCGCCACCCGGCGGACCTGCCGCAACTCCCGCAGCAGCGCGCGGCGGACATGGACTATCAGTCCCGTGCCGACGGCGAGGAAGACGGCGCTGGTGACGATGCGCGCGCCGAGGTCGTTCTGCTGGGCGAGCGGGCAGCCGAATTTGTAGGCGACCGCCACGGCTCCCCAGGCCGTGGGCAGTACGGCTCCCCGCGCGGTGGGCGCCCGTGCCTTGATGCGGATCATGCCTCTGGTCCCCCATGTGGGCCCTGAAAGAGCAGACGGACCGACCCCGAAAGGCCGGTCCGATTCTGTCGAGGGCATGGCCCGGGAGGACCCGATCACCTGAAGTTCCCACCCGAACGAGTGAGCCCGCGCCGGTCAACCCGCATTTATGCAGCTCGCCGAAGGGGTGAACCCCTACCGGCCCCTCCCCGGCGCTCAGCCGACGGCCCTCCCCACGAGCTCCCCGATCCTCGCCTCGTCGACGGCCGTCAGCTCCTTCAGGGCGTAGGAGCCCGGCCACATGGTGCCTTCGCCGAGGTTCGCCCGGTCGCTGAAGCCGAGGGCCGCACAGCGCGCCCTGAACTTCTCCGCGCTCTGGAAGAAGCAGACGACCTTGCCGTCCAGGGCGTAGGCCGGCATCCCGTACCAGAGCTTCGGGGCGAGCTCGGGCGCCGCGGCCCCGACGTCGGAGGAGTCGGCGGAGCACCTGGGCCGGGCCCTGGCACCGGCCCGCGAGGACGGCCACCTCAACAACCAGGCGTGGTGCCTCAACTGCAGGGGCGTGGCGCTGCGGCAGATGGGCCGGCACGAGGAGGCGCTGGCCCTGGAGGGCATTCGAGAGCTCAGCACCCGCTGACCGTCCAGGGGGTGGGTCGCTCACCCGCGCGTGCGGGGTGCCATGAAGCAGACGGCGCTGCAGCGCCCCCGCAGGGGCGCGGGGCTGTGTCCGACATGCGGCTCCGCCGCATGGGTGCGGCCGGCCACGGAATACCCGCAGCCGGCCGCGCACAGTCCCCCTGGCGATCAGCCCCTCAGAACTGCACCCGTACGCTCGCCCGCGAGGGCAACCGCCGCATCCCGAGCCGCCGACGCCTCATCCACCGTCAGTGTGCGGTCCGCGGCGCGGAACCGCAGCGCATACGCCAGCGACTTCCGGCCCTCACCCAGCTGCTCCGCGTTCTCGTACACGTCGAACAGCCGGATGGACTCGAGGAGTTCACCCGCACCCTCGCGCAGCGCCGCCTCGACCTCCCCGGAGGGGACGGGCTTGTCGACCACGAGGGCGACGTCCTGCGTGGCGACCGGGAACGTGGAGATCCGCGGTGCCTGCGGGGCGCCGTCGCCCACCGCCTCCAGGGCGTCCAGGTTCAGCTCCATCGCACAGGTGCGCTCGGGCAGCCCCAGCGCCTTCAGCACGCGCGGGTGCAGCTCGCCCGCGTGGCCGACGACCTGCTCGGCGCCGTCGGCGACGATCACCAGCTCGGCACAGCGGCCGGGGTGCCACGGGCCGTACTGGCCCTTGCGGACGATCAGCTCGGCACCGGCTTCCCGCGCCACGGCGCGCCCGGCCTCCACCGCGTCGGCCCAGTCCGCCGGACGGTCCTTGCCCCACCAGCCGGCCTGCTCACGGGCGCCGGTGAGGACGACGGCCACGTGCCGCGGCTGCTCGGGCAGCGCGGCGTTCAGCGCGGCGATCTCCTCGTCGGTGGGACGCCGGTCGACGGGCAGGTGCGTGGCGACACGCCGTTCCTCGCGCGGGTGGAACACCAGCCCGGTCTCGAACAGCGCCAGGTCGTGCGAGCCCCGGCCGTCGTTGCGCCGCAGGGCGCCGAGGAGGCCCGGCAGCAGCGTCGTACGCAGCGCGGGCTCCTCGTCGCTGAGCGGGTTGACCAGCTTGACGACACGGCGGGCCGGGTCGTCGGCCGCCAGGCCGAGCTGGTCGAAGACCTGCTCGCCGACGAAGGGGTAGTTCGGCGCCTCGACGTACCCCGCGCCGGCCAGCGCGCGGCCGACCCGGCGGTGCAGCCGCTGGCGGTGGGTCAGGCCACGGCCCGAGGGCAGCTTGGGCAGCGTGGAGGGCAGGTTCTCGTAGCCCTCGAGGCGGATGACCTCCTCGGCCAGGTCGTTCGGGTCGACCAGGTCGGGCCGCCAGGACGGGACGGTGACGATCAGCTCGTCCTGCCCGTAGACGTCGCAGCCGACCTGCTGGAGGCGGCGGACGACCGTCTCACGGCCGTAGACGACACCCGCGACCTTGTCCGGGTGGTCGGCCGGGATGGTGATGGTGTGCGGCGCCGAGGGCGCGATGACCTCGGTGACGCCGGCCTCCGCCGTACCGCCCGCGAGCAGCACCAGCAGGTCCACGGTGCGCTGCGCGGCGGCCGCGGCGGCCTGCGGGTCGACGCCGCGCTCGAAGCGGCGGGACGCCTCGGACAGCAGCTTCTGGCGGCGGGACGCACGGGCGATCGCGACGGCGTCGAAGTGGGCCGCCTCGATGACCACGTCGGTGGTCCCGTTCACCCCGTCCTCGGTGACCTCGTGATCGGCGATCTCGGTGTTGGCGCCGCCCATCACACCGGCGAGGCCGATCGGGCCGCGGTCGTCGGTGATGACCAGGTCCTCGGCGTGCAGCTTGCGCTCGACGCCGTCGAGGGTGACGAGCTTCTCGCCCTCCTGGGCCCGGCGCACGCCGATGGTGCCCTGGACCAGGGACCGGTCGTAGGCGTGCAGGGGCTGGCCCAGCTCCATCATCACGTAGTTCGTGACGTCGACGGCGAGCGAGATCGGGCGCATGCCGACCTTCTGCAGCCGGCGCTGCAGCCAGATCGGGGAGCGGGCCTCGGGGCGCAGGCCGGTGACCGTGCGGGCGACGAACCGGTCGCAGCCGAAGGGGTCGGCGACCTGGACGGGGTAGCCGTAGGCGTTCGGGGCCGGTACGTCGATCAGGGCCGGGTCGCGCAGCGGCAGACCGTAGGCGATGGCGGTCTCGCGGGCGACGCCGCGGATGGACAGGCAGTCACCGCGGTTGGCGGTGACGGCGATGTCCAGGACCTCGTCGACCAGCTCCAGCAGCTCGATGGCGTCCTTGCCGACCTCGGTCTCCGGCGGCAGCACGATGATGCCGTGGGTGCCGTCGTCGCCCATACCCAGCTCGTCGGTGGAGCAGATCATGCCGTGGGACGTCTTGCCGTAGGTCTTGCGGGCGGCGATGGAGAAGCCGCCGGGCAGGGTGGCGCCGGGGAGGACGACCACGACCTTGTCGCCGACGGCGAAGTTGCGGGCGCCGCAGACGATCTCCTGCGGCTCACCGGTGCCGTTGGCCTGGCCGACGTCGACGGTGCAGAAGCGGATCGGCTTCTTGAACTCCGTCAGTTCCTCGATCGTCAGGACCTGACCGACGACCAGCGGGCCCTTGAGGTCGGCGCCGAGCTGTTCGACGGTCTCGACCTCCAGGCCGGCCGAAATGAGCTTGGCCTGGACGTCGCGGCCGGTCTCGGTGGCCGGCAGGTCGACGTACTCCCGCAGCCAAGAAAGCGGGACCCGCATCAGATCTCCATCCCGAACGGCCGGGTGAACCGGACGTCACCCTCGACCATGTCTCGCATGTCTTCGACGTTGTGGCGGAACATCAGCATCCGCTCGATGCCGAACCCGAAGGCGAAGCCGCTGTACTTCTCCGGGTCGACGCCGCAGGCGGTGAGCACCCGCGGGTTGACCATGCCGCAGCCGCCGAGCTCGATCCAGCCCTCGGACGAGCAGGTGCGGCAGGGCCGGTCGGGGTTGCCGACGGACTCGCCCTTGCAGACGTAGCAGAGCATGTCCATCTCGGCGCTCGGCTCGGTGAAGGGGAAGAAGTTCGGCCGCAGCCGGGTCTTCATGCCCTCGCCGAACAGGGACTGGACCATGTGGTCCAGGGTGCCCTTGAGGTCGGCCATGGTCAGGCCCTCGTCCACGGCGAGCAGCTCGACCTGGCGGAAGACCGGGGTGTGGGTGGCGTCCAGCTCGTCGGTGCGGTAGACGACGCCGGGGCAGATCACGTACACCGGCAGCTCGCGGTCGAGCAGCGAGCGGATCTGCACGGGCGAGGTGTGGGTGCGCAGCACCACGCCGGACTCGGCGCCGCCGTCCGGGGCCTGCACGAAGAAGGTGTCGGCCTCGCCGCGCGCGGGATGGTCCGGGCCGATGTTCAGGGCGTCGAAGTTGAACCACTCCGCCTCGACCTGCGGGCCCTCGGCGACCTCGTAGCCCATGGCCACGAAGATGTCCTCGATGCGCTCCGACAGCGTGGTCAGCGGGTGGCGGGCGCCGGCCGGGACGCGGTCGTACGGCAGCGTGACGTCGACGTCCTCCTCGACGAGCACGCGGGCGTCCCGCTCGGCCTCCAGTTCGGCCTGGCGGGCGGCGAGGGCCTTGTTGACGGCGCCGCGGGCCATGCCGACGCGCTTGCCGGCCTCGGCCTTGGCGTGCGGGGGCAGGGCGCCGATCTCGCGGTTGGCGAGGGCCAGCGGGGAGGCGGGGCCGGTGTGGGCGACCTTGGCCTCGTGGAGCGCGTCGAGGGAGTCCGCGGCGGCGAAGGCGGCGAGCGCCTCGTCCCGCATGCGCTCGATCTCTTCCGGTTTCAACGCCTCGACCTCGACAGGGTCGTACGACTTATTGGGTGCCGACATCTCTTCCCGTGCTTCCGATTGCTGGCGGATGGTCCCCGTCACCGACTCACAGCTCTTTGATCGCCGCGTGAAGGACACAAAGGTGCCAAAGGCCGAGTCTAACGGGGTGGAGGTATGCGAATGCGCCCGTGGGCCACTACGCGAGATACGCGGGGGCCGCCACGGGCAACGTAAATCGGAACTCGGCGCCGCCGCCGGGGGCGCGGCCGACCGTGATGGTGCCGCCGTGGGCCTCGACGATGCCCTTGACGATGTACAGCCCGAGACCGGTGCCGCCGCGCTTGCTGCCCCGCCAGAAGCGGGTGAAGACGCGGTTCATGGACTCCTCCGGGATGCCGGGCCCTTCGTCGCTCACCGTGACCGACGTGCCATTCTCCTCGCCCTCCCGCGGGGACGCGGTGGGCGTGACGTCAATGGTGACGGTTCCCTCGCCGTGCCGCACGGCATTTTCGATGAGGTTGCTGAGCACCTGGTCGATCTTGTCGGGGTCGGCCCACAGGCCGGGCAGGGGCTGCTCGATGCGCAGCAGGAAGCGGTCGGCGGGCTGGCCGGCGGCGACATAGGCCTGGATGTGCCGGGAGACGGCGGCCCCGATGTCGACGGGCTGCCGGCGCACCTCCAGGCGTCCACTGTCGATCCTGGAGATGTCCAGCAGCTCGGCGATGAGCCGGGTGACCCGGTCGGCGTCGGCGTCGACGGTCTCCAGCATCAGCCGCTTCTGGTCGTCGGTGAAGCGTTCCCACTTGGCGAGGAGCGTGGCGGTGAAGCCCTTCACGGAGGTGAGGGGCGAGCGCAGCTCATGGGCGACCGTCGCTATCAGCTCGGCGTGGCTGCGCTCGGTACGGCGGCGGGCCTCGGTGTCCCGCAGGGAGACGACGACCCGCCGTACGGGCCCCAGGGGGCGCTCCCGTACATACCGGGCGGAGACCAGCACCTCCCGCCCACCGGGCAGCAGCAGATTGCGCTCCGGCTGCCGCGCCCGGATGGCGAGGCCCCCGTAGGGGTCGGTGAGCTGCCACCAGCGGCGGCCCTCCAGATCCTCCAACGGCAGGGCCTTCTCCAGCGGCTGCCCGAGGGCGTCGCCGGGGCGTACGGCGGTGATGCGTGCGGCGGCGGCGTTGAAGCAGGCGACGCGGCCGTGCTCGTCGGCGATGACGAGCCCGTCGGGCAGCTGGTCGGGGTCGAGCCCCCAGCCGTGGTCACCCTGCCGGGGCGCGGGTGTACGTCGCGGGTCCCGCCCCTCCGGCGCGGCGCTCGTGCCGGCCACACTCATCCCCGTACCCCACCTCTCAGACCGCGCAGGGCCCCGAGCTGGTCACCCTACTAGCTCTGGGTGACGGAGCGGCACCCTCCGGAGGCGCGCTGTGCACGAGCCGACGCGTAGAGACATACGGCGGCGGCGGTGGCGAGGTTCAGGCTCTCGGCCTTCCCGTGGATGGGCACGCGCACGACGGCGTCGGCGAGTGCGCGGGTCTCCTCCGGCAGCCCCCAGGCCTCGTTGCCGAACACCCACGCGGTCGGGCCGCCCATGGTGCCCTTGTCGAGCTCCTCGTCGAGGTCGCGGTCCCCCGCGCCGTCGGCGGCGAGAATGCGCACTCCGGCGTCCTGGAGCCCGTCGACGGCGCGCTCGACGGGCACGCCGACGGCGACGGGCAGGTGGAAGTGGGAACCCACGGAGGCGCGTACGGCCTTGGGGTTGTACAGGTCCACGGAGGCGTCGGTGAGGATCACCGCCTCGGCACCGGCGGCGTCGGCGCAGCGCAGCACGGTCCCGGCGTTCCCGGGATCGCGCACATGGGCGAGCACGGCGACCAGTTTCGGCCGGGCGGCGAGGATCTCCTCGAAGGGCGTGTCGAGGAACCGGCACACCCCGACGAGCCCCTGCGGGGTGACGGTCGTGGAGATGTCGGCGATGACGTCCTCGGAGGCCAGGTGCACCCGGGCCGCGGCGCCACGTGCGGCCCCGATGATGTCGGCGTACCGCTCGGCTGCGTCCAGGGTGGCGAACAGCTCGACGAGGGTGGGACTGCCGTCCGCACCCCGGTGCCCGGCGGCCTCCCTGGCGGCCTGCGGCCCCTCCGCGAGAAACAGCCGGTCCTTGCCCCGGAAGTTCCGCTTGGCGAGCCGACGGGCGGCACTCACGCGGGCGGAGCGGGGGGAGATCAGCTCGGGGGTGGCGGGGGGCATCCTCTTGGTCACCTTCGGGAGAGTTCCAACGGGCAGCGTGTCCTGGGCTGCGGCAAGCAACAGGACCCGCACGCCACGAAGGCCTGCGGGTCCTGCGGTGAACGTCGGCCTAGAGCCGGCGCAGCGTCACGCCGCCTTCGGGGCGTTGACGTCCGACGGCAGCGCCTTCTGCGCGACCTCGACGAGCGCGGCGAACGCGTTCGCGTCGTTGACGGCCAGCTCGGCCAGGATCTTGCGGTCGACCTCGACGTTCGCGGCCTTCAGACCCTGGATGAAGCGGTTGTAGGTCATGCCGTTGGCGCGGGCAGCGGCGTTGATGCGCTGGATCCACAGCTGACGGAAGTCGCCCTTGCGCTTCTTGCGGTCGTTGTAGTTGTAGACCAGCGAGTGGGTGACCTGCTCCTTGGCCTTGCGGTACAGGCGCGAACGCTGACCGCGGTAGCCGGAGGCCTGCTCGAGGATCGCCCGGCGCTTCTTGTGGGCGTTGACTGCCCGCTTGACGCGTGCCACTTGTTAACTCCTTGTAGCGGGGTCGTGGTGGTCCTCACACGACCCGGAAACGATTCGGTCCCGGTCCAGACGCACGGCGCTCGGTCGGCGCCGCCGCGTCACTTGCCGAGAAGCTTCTTGATCTTCGCGGCGTCGCCCGGGGCCATCTCGGCGTTGCCGGTGAGGCGACGCGTGACGCGGGACGACTTGTGCTCGAGCAGGTGGCGCTTGCCGGCGCGCTCGCGGAGCACCTTGCCGGAGCCGGTGATCTTGAAGCGCTTGCTGGCACCGCTGTGCGACTTGTTCTTCGGCATAGCGCCGTTATCTCCTCGTCGGTGGCGCTCCGGTGCCCGGTCGCGAAAACCGGGCACGGTGGAGCGTCGCTCTCTTCTGTCGGTTACATCCTCGGGGACGTACGGAACCGCACATCCCCCGGGATCACGCCTCGGCGGGCTCCTCGGCGGACGCCTCAGCCTCGGCAGGGTTCTGCGACTTGCCGGGGTTCGCCTTCGCTTCGGCCTTGCGGGCCTCCTGCGCCTGGCGGGCCTCGGCCATGGCCTCGGTCTTCTTCTTGTGCGGACCGAGGACCATGATCATGTTGCGGCCGTCCTGCTTCGGGTTCGACTCGACGAAACCGAGGTCCTGGACGTCCTCCGCGAGGCGCTGCAGCAGTCGGTAGCCCAGCTCGGGACGGGACTGCTCGCGACCACGGAACATGATCGTGATCTTGACCTTGTCGCCCTGCTTGAGGAACCGGACGACGTGACCCTTCTTGGTGTCATAGTCGTGCGGGTCGATCTTCGGCCGGAGCTTCATCTCCTTGATGACCGTGTGCGCCTGGTTCTTGCGCGCCTCACGGGCCTTCATGGCCGACTCGTACTTGAACTTCCCGTAGTCCATGAGCTTGCACACGGGCGGACGGGCGTTCGCCGCGACCTCGACCAGGTCCAGGTCGTACTCCTGCGCAAGCTCCAGTGCCTTCGCGAGCGGCACGATGCCGACCTGCTCGCCACTGGGACCGACAAGTCGCACCTCGGGAACGCGAATCCGGTCGTTGATGCGGGGCTCGGCGCTGATGGATCCTCCTCGGTAGCACCACACGGTTGTCTGGCGGACAGCCGCGTATGTCTCTTTTCGTGAGACCTAACCGCGCCGAAGCACAAAAAATGCCCCGGACGATCACAGGCGGGGCTCCGCAACACTACCGGAGCACCGCCGCGATGCCGCGGGGCGCGCTTTCGGGCGACTCCATCGTCCGTACGGAACGATGGTGGCCGCCTGACCGGGTGACCCGCCGTCCCTGAGGACGGTCAGGTGGGAGATCGGAGCCTCCACTTGTGGGCTGGGCAATCTGCTGTTCGCAGGGATGTCCAGCCGGTCGTCACACAAGGTTAGCAGCACCGACGGCGAAGGGCTAATCGAAGGTCTCCCCGGCGCTCTCCCGCGCACCGCTTATCGTGTGGGGCATGAGTGAGACCCCTCCTGAGAACCCCGACTTCGACGCGATGACCCGGGACATCGCCGAGGTCCCCGCCGTCGAGGTGATCGTGACGGTCGCCGTCAACCTGATGAGCGCCGCCGCCGTGAAGCTCGGGCTGAGCGAGGAGGGCGAGAAGTACAAGGACCTGGACGAGGCCCGCAAGCTGATCACCGCGCTCGCCGGCCTGCTGGACGCGAGCGCGACCGAGGTCAGCTCCTTCCACGCGGCGCCGCTGCGCGACGGTCTGAAGTCGCTGCAGCTGGCGTTCCGCGAGGCGTCGATCGTCCCGGACGAGCCGGGCCAGGGGCCGGGCGAGAAGTACACCGGTCCCGTCTACAGCTGACCTACTCCTTCACATACAGGGGCTCGCCCGGAGGCGTGGTCCCGGCCGGCAGCAGTGCCAGGTCGAGGCCGCGCACCAGGCGGGCCCTCAGTGTCTCGTCGGCGGCGAGCCGCTCGGCGACCGCGCGGGCGGCCTCGGCGGGCGCCGCGGCCGGGTCGAGGACCAGGGCGAGGGTGCCGTCGGACTGCCCGGGCCCGAGATGGGCGCGCAGCACGGCGGGCTCCGCCGCCACGGCCGTACGCACCGCCTCGGTCACGGCCGGGTCGGCGAGCGGATCGGCGCTGGCACGGCCCTCGGCGAGCGCGAGCAGCGCCGGGCCGGTCAGCTCGAAGGGCACCGGTCCGGCGAGATCCAGCACGACCGTGTCGGCCTTCTCGTGCGCGGCGGCCTGCAGCGCCTGGTGCAGGGGTACGGCCACCGGGCGGGCCGCGGGGTCCCAGCGGGCGAGGGAGTCGGTGGAGGTGAAGGCGGGCAGGGCGGTGCGGTGGCCGGCCTTCAGGGTGGGTACGGCCATGTCGCTGGTCTTCTCGCGGCGCAGACCCTTCTCGTCCTCCTCGACCTCGCCGAGCACGGCGACGACCGGGACCAGCAGGCGGGCGCCCCTGAGCGCCTCGAGGACGGGCCCGAGGGCGCTCCTGTCCTCGGCCCAGGCGGCGAGCGCGGCGCTCAGCCGGGGGTCGGCGGAGCCGTCGTCGTCGGAGAAGCCGGGGTCGGGAATGTTCTTGTTCGCCACGGTCACCGACCCTATAGGGGGGAGGTCGCAGGCCTTGTGCGGGGCCGGGCACGCCGTCGTCGTCGCTCTCACGGGATCTCCGTCGGGAATCTCAGCCGTCCCTGACGGAGATCTCACACCCGTCCGAGGGGGCGCACGGTCCGCGCCCCGAGCATCGCGGGCATGGAGTCCCCCAGAGCCGGCCGTGGGCGGGGTCACGGCCGGGGGCACGGTGTATGTGAAGGCGCGGGCGCACCCGGGGACGGCGGTCGTATCGTCGGCGGCGACGCCCTCGGCCTCTTCCTCGGCCGGGGCGGGCGAGGAGGCCTCGGTGGAACCCGTGACGGAGCCGGCGGTGGACCGGACGGCGCTGCTGGGCAAGGCGATGGCGGCGGTGGAGGTGCCGTCGGGCGCGCAGGTGTCGGCGGCGGTGCTGGCGGTGGACTCAGGGGAGAGCGCCGCGTACGGGGACGCGGCGTTCGACACGGCGAGCATCGTGAAGGTCGACATCCTGGCCACGCTGCTGCTCCAGGCGCAGGACACGGGCCGGCACCTGACGGCGGCCGAGAAGGCGTACGCCACGAAGATGATCGAGAACAGCGACAACGCGTCGGCGACGGCGCTGTGGCACACCATCGGGCGCGCCGAGGGCCTGGACGCGGCGAACAAGCGCTTCGGGCTGGCCTCGACCTCCGGCGGCGAGGGCGAGCTGTGGGGGCTGACGCAGACCACGGCCGCCGACCAACTCGTCCTGCTCCAGCAGGTGTTCGGGGAGGATTCCCGGCTGAGCGCGGCCTCCCGGACCTATGTGCAGGGGCTGATGGGGTCGGTCGAGGCGGACCAGCAGTGGGGGGTGTCGGCCGCCGCGGAGGGCAACTCCTGGGCGCTGAAGAACGGTTGGCTGGCGCGCAGTACGACGGGCCTGTGGGACGTGAACAGCATCGGGCGGGTGACGGTGGACGGCACCGACCGTCTCGTGGCGGTGCTGTCGAAGGGCACGGAGACACGGGCGAAGGGCATCGCGCTGGTCGAGGCGGCGGCGAAGGCGGCGGTGTCGGCGTTCGCCGGTGGGTGATCCGGCTCCCGTGCCGGGTGATCCGGGGTGCGCCTCAGAGCCGCTGCCTGCGCCCCCGCCACAGCACCACGCCGGCCACCAGGAGGACCCCTCCGGTGCCACCGGCCAGGGGGCCCGCCCAGTCGGCGGTCGAGGACGTGGTCGTGGGGGCGTCCGGACCGCCGCCGAAGTACTTCTTCCCGTACGACGCCGCGCGCAGGCGCTGCGGGCTGAGCCGCCCGGCCGCCCGCAGCGCCGCCGCCGGGTCGATCATCCCGAAGCCGCGGGAGTCGTCGCGGCCGCCGACCGGGGCGTCGCGGGCGGTGTCCTCCAGGAGCTTCTTGATCTGGGCCGGGCTCAGCTCGGGGTGGGCCGCCTTGACCAGGGCCGCGGCGCCGGAGACGAAGGCGGAGGCGGCCGAGGTGCCCCAGCCCTCGTAGTACTTGTGGTCGGGGTCGGCGATGACCACGTCGACGCCGGGCGCGCTGACCGCCGCGTACCAGCGGCGGGTGGAGAAGGAGGCGCGGGTGCCGTAGCGGTCGACGGCGGTGGCGGCGATGACGCCGGGGTAGGCGGCCGGGTAGGAGACGTGGTCGCCCTTGTCCCCGCCGTTGCCCGCCGAGGCGACGACCACCACGCCCTTCTGCAGGGCGTACTGCACGGCCTCGTCCTCGCTGGGCTCGGGGTGCGCGGAGTCGGAGTCGTCGCCGAGGGAGAGGTTGATGACGTCGGCGCCGTGGTCGGCGGCCCAGCGGATGCCGTCGGCGAGGGCGTCGCCCCGGCTGGTACGGGCCTTGGTGCGGGCGGGGTCGTTGTCCTCCAGGATCACCCGCACGGGCAGGATCTTCGCCTCCGGGGCGACGCCCATGACACCGGCGCTGTCGCCCGGGCCGTGGCCGTGCCCGGCGATGATGCCGGCCATGGCGGTGCCGTGCCGGGCCCAGTCGCGGTCGCCCTGGTGGGCGCCGAAGCCGATCATGTCCTTGGCGGGCAGGACGTTTCCGGCGAGGTCCGGGTGGTCGGCCTCGACGCCGGTGTCCAGGACGGCGACGGTGACGCCGCGGCCCTTGGTGGTCCGCCAGGCCTCGTCCAGGTGCAGCGCCGACAGGCCCCACTGCTGGGCACGGATGCCGTCGGCGTGGGCCGTGGCGGCCGGTGCCAGGGTGAGGGCACCGGCGAGCAGCAGGCTCAGCGCCGCCCCGGCGGGTTCCACGCGGTGGCGGCCGCGTATCGATCGCCTCATGAAGGTTTCTCCGTGGGCGTGCCGATGCTCTGGCGCAGGCGCCGTTCGATGCGGTCGGCCAGGCCCTGGGCCTCGTTGCCGAGCCCGGCCTGGGCCGGTGCGGTGGTGGCACCGGCGCTGACGGCGTCGGCGGCGGGCTGGGGCACATCGACGCTGCGGCCGTCGGCCCAGCCGGAGACGGCGTAGGCGACGACGGGGGCGTCGGTGAGCACGGAGATGGTCCAGGACGCGCGCTGCTGGTCGCCGAAGCCGGCCGCCTCGGTGCCCTTGGCCGCGTAGGGCCGGGGCATGAGGTCGGCGCGCCGGTCCAGGCGCTGGGTGCGGAACAGGTGGGCGAGCGCGGACATGGCGGCGGGGTCGGCCTTGGTGAACAGCAGGCCGACGGTGGTGACGTAGCTCTGGGTGGCATCGGTGTAGGTGGCGCGCAGGAGCCGCTGGCAGCCGACCGGGGCGAGCACCTTGGACAGCAGCGGGTCGAAGGCCTGCGCGCAGCCGGTGTCCGGGGCCACGGCGATCCTGGTCCAGGTGCGGTCGGCGCCGCCGGGTCCGGCGCCCGGGCCCTGGACGGTGGGCGGGAACAGCTGGTCCACAGGCGCGTTGTGCCAGAGTGCCCCCGCGGTGGCGAAGTGGTCGCCGGAGGCGTCGTCCCCGCCGTCGTCGGTCAGCCAACTCCCGGTCACGGCACCGCCGATGAGACCGAGACCGAGCACGAGACAGGCGGCAGCGGCGGCGGTCCGGGGCCCCAGCCGGTACCAGATCCGCCCACCGAGCGCCCACGGCTCCCCGCCGCCCATCACGGGCCGCGCGGCCGCCATGGCGCTCCAGGACAGCGCGGGGTCCGGCCCGGCGGCGCCGCCCGGCGGCGGGCCGACGGGGTGCGCCGGGGCCATGGGACTCCAGGCACCCGCCTCCGGGCGCGGGGCGGACACCGTGGAGGGGGACGCAGAAACGCCACGCCGCTCCCCGCCCGGCCGACCGGCCGCGTCGGCAACCGGGCGCAGCCGGGCGGTGGTCTCCGACGCGGTGACCGGGCGGGCCGGGGCAGTCGTCTCCGGCGCGCTGACCGGGCGCAGCCGGGCCGTCGTCTCCGAGGGGGTCTCCACCGGGGCTGCCGGCTGCCGGGCCTCGCGTGCCGGGCGACGCCCCGTGCTCGGCGGCGCATCGGGGAACCGGGCAGAGGCCGGCGGCGGAGGCGGGCTCACGGGGGCACCGGCGGCGGGTACGACAGGGCGCGGCGCGCCGGGCCGATCCCCCTCCCCGGCACGGGCACCGACTCCCGCACGGGAAACCTGACCATCACGCCCGACGGCCTCACCACCGCCCGCGGACCGACCGGCCGAAGGGGAAGCGCTACCCGAGGACCCCGCCGCCGAAGCCGGGCCGCCGACCGCCGGCCCCGCGGCCGATGGCGAACCATCGCGCACGGACTGCCGAGCCGAGGCCGAGCCGCTTCCCGCGGACCGCCCGATCGAGGGCGAGGGGTTACCCCCGGACCCCGCAGACGACGCCGAGCCGTTACCCGCGGATCCCACGGCCGAAGGCGAACCGTCACGCACGGACCCCCAGGCCGAGGACGAGCCACCGTCCGCCGACCGACCAGCCGAAGACGAGCCACCCGGCGCAGACCGACCAGCCGAAGCCGACCCGCCACCCGTCGGCCGCCCGATCGAGCTCGAGGTATCGCCCCCGGAGGCCGCGGCAGAAGGCGAACCCTTTCGCGGGAAGGCTCCGGCGGACGGCCGTCCCTCGCTCGGCCCGGCCGCGGCCGTAGGCGCGCCACCACGGCCGAAGCCCTCGACCGTGGCCGGGCCGGCCGACGACCCGCCGCTGCCGGCGAAAGCCCCGGCCGGCGCACGTCCCTCGGCCGCGACCGCCGCACCGGAGGGCTCGCCGCCACCGGCGGGCCCTCCGGTCGGCGCACGTCCCTCGCTCGCGGCTGTCCCGGGGGAGGCGCCCGCCTCGCCTGCCGTACCCCTGTGGGACACGCGGCCGGCGGGCGGCGTGAAGACCGACGGTTCGTCGTCGGGGTCGTCGGGCGGGGTGGACGGGCGCGGAGGGATGGTCGGGCGGGGCGGGGTCGAGGGGCGCGGCGGGATGGGAGCGTGGCGCGCTTCCGTGGTCATGCACCCCCCGTTTCCTCGTGCCCGGGCCGTCCTCACGTACGCGGGCCGCTGCGCTGCTCGGCCGCGCCCGGTGCGGAAGCTCCGTCCGGGCACGCATACCCGTACGGCCGGACCGGCATCCCGGTTCAGGTGAAGCGGCCGGGCGGGTTCCGCCGTACGTGCGCGTCACTCTACGGGTTGTCCGGGGCAGAGACAGAACCAGTCCGGAGCGCCGGGGCATCTGCCCGGAACGTCCCCCTACCCTGCGGTAATCCTGTCTGGCAGGCTTCCGTCATGACTGCGCGCGCCGCCGACCGGGCCCGTTACGACCGGGCCACCGCCCATCTCGACGCCCCTCTCGCGATCGTGGACCTGGACGCCTTCGACGCCAACGCGGCCGATCTCGTCCGCCGGGCCGCCGGCAAGCCGGTCCGGGTCGCCAGCAAGTCCGTGCGCTGCCGGTCCCTGCTGGAGCGCGTCCTGGCGAAGGACGGTTTTCAGGGGATCATGTCGTTCACCCTGGCCGAGTCCCTGTGGCTCGCCCGCTCCGGGTTCGACGACGTCCTGCTGGCCTATCCGTCCGCCGACCGGGCCGCCTTCGCGGAGCTGGCCGCCGATCCCAAGCTCGCCGGTGCGGTGACCGTGATGGTGGACGATCCGGCGCACCTCGACCTCATCGACGCGGCCCGTGACGGCGGGCGCGAACTCATCCGTGTCTGCCTGGAGTTGGACACCTCGCTGAAGCTGCTGGGCGGCCGGGTCCGGGTCGGCGCGCGGCGCAGCCCCCTGCACTCCCCCGCCCAACTCGCCGAGCTGGCCCGGTCGGTGGCCCGGCGGCCGGGATTCCGGCTGGTGGGGATCATGGCGTACGAGGGGCACATCGCGGGTGTCGGGGACGCGGTGGCCGGGCGGCCGCTGCGGTCCCGGGCGATCCGGCTGATGCAGGCCGCCGCCCGGCGGGAACTGGCCGAGCGGCGGGCCGCGGTGGTGCGCGCCGTACGGGCCGTCGTACCCGATCTGGAGTTCGTCAACGGCGGCGGCACCGGCAGTGTGCAGCACACCGCCGCCGAGGACGCGGTGACCGAGATAGCGGCCGGTTCGGGCCTGTACGTGCCCCGGCTCTTCGACAACTACACGTCGTTCACCGGCCGTCCGGCGGCCCTGTTCGCCCAGCCCGTGGTACGACGGCCGGGGGTCGGCGTCGTCACCGTGCTCGGCGGTGGCTATCCGGCCTCCGGCGCCGCCGGCCCCGACCGGCTGCCGGTGCCGTACCTGCCGGAGGGTCTGGCGTACGACCCCCAGGAGGGCCCCGGCGAGGTGCAGACCCCGCTGCTCGGCTCGCCCGCCGACGACCTCCTCATCGGCGACAAGGTGTGGTTCCGGCACGCCAAGGCGGGCGAGCTGTGCGAGCGGTTCGACGCCCTCCACCTGATCGAGGGGGACACGGTCACCGCGACCGTGCCCACCTACCGGGGCGAGGGACACACGTTCCTCTGAGGCCGCCTACAGCGGCGTGACGTACGCGCCCGCGATTCCGCCGTCGACCAGGAAGTCGGTGGCGTTGACGAAGGAGGAGTCGTCGCTGGCCAGGAAGGCGACGGCGGCGGCGATCTCCTCGGCCTCGGCGAACCGGCCGACCGGGATGTGCACCAGCCGGCGGGCGGCTCGCTCGGGGTCCTTGGCGAACAGCTCCTGAAGGAGCGGGGTGTTGACCGGCCCGGGGCACAGGGCGTTGACGCGGATGCCCTCCCGGGCGAACTGCACGCCCAGTTCCCGGGACATGGCCAGCACGCCGCCCTTGGAGGCCGTGTACGAGATCTGCGAGGTCGCCGCGCCCATCCGTGCCACGAAGGACGCGGTGTTGATGATGGAGCCCTTGCCCTGGCGCCGCATGTAGGGAATCGCGGCCTTGCAGCACAGGTAGACGGAGGTGAGGTTGACCTCCTGGACGCGCTTCCAGGCCTCCAGGCCGGTCTCCAGGATGGAGTCGTCGTCGGGCGGGGAGATGCCGGCGTTGTTGAAGGCGACGTCGACGCTGCCGTAGGTGTCGTACGCCGTCCTGAACAGCGCCTCGACCTGCTCGGGGTCGGTGACGTCGACCTTCACGAAGAGCCCGCCGACCTCGTCGGCGACGGCCTTTCCGCGGGCTTCGTCGACGTCCGCGCAGACGACGTGGGCGCCTTCGGAGGCGAGCCGGCGGGCGGTGGCGAGGCCGATGCCGCTGCCGGCTCCGGTCACGACGGCGGTACGGCCGACCAGGCGGCGGCAAACACTGTTGTCGGTCACTGTGCGGGGCCCTCCGTGCTGGGGGAGACGTTGCTGATGAAGACGTTCTTGGTTTCGGTGAAGGCGGTCAGGGCGTCGGGGCCCAGCTCACGGCCGAGGCCGGACTGCTTGTAGCCGCCGAACGGGGTCCAGTAGCGGACGCTGGAGTGGGAGTTGACGGACAGGTTGCCCGCGCGGACGGCCTGGGAGACGCGCAGGGCGCGGCCGAGGTCCTGGGTCCACAGGGAGCCGGAGAGGCCGTAGGGGGTGTCGTTGGCGAGGCGGATCGCGTCCTCCTCGTCGGTGAAGGGGAGCAGGACGGCGACGGGGCCGAAGATCTCCTCGCGGGCCGCCCGGCTGTCCGGCCGCTCCCCCGTCAGGACGGTCGGCGGGAACCAGAAGCCGGGGCCGTCGGGGGCGCTGCCGCGCAGCGCGGGGGCGTCCTCGGGGACGTACGACCGTACGCGGTCCAGCTGTTGACGGGAGATCAGCGGGCCCATCCGGGTCTTCTCGTCGGCCGGATCGCCCACCACCACGGAGGCGAGCGCGTCGGCGAGGAACTCGCGGGCCTCCTCCAGCACCGGCTGCTGCACGAGGATGCGGGTGCGGGCGCAGCAGTCCTGGCCGGAGTTGTCGAGGAAGGAGAAGGGGTCGAGGGCGGCGGTGAGGTCGGCGTCGGCGAAGACGATGTTGGGGCTCTTGCCGCCGAGTTCGAGGGTGACCGGCTTGACGAGCCGCGCGCAGCGCTCCATGACCTCGCGGCCGGTGCGGGTGGAGCCGGTGAACACGATCTTGGCGACGTCCGGGTGGTCCACCAGGGCGCGTCCGGCGGTGTGGCCGTGGCCGGGCAGCACCTGGAAGACGTGCTCGGGCAGGCCCGCCTCCAGGGCGAGTTCGGCGAGGCGGAGTGCGGTGAGCGGGGTGGTCTCGGCGGGCTTGAGGACGACCGCGTTGCCGGCCGCGAGCGCCGGGAAGGAGCCCCAGGCGGCGATCGGCATGGGGAAGTTCCAGGGGGCGATCACGCCGACGACCCCGAGGGGTTCCAGGAAGGTGACGTTCCAGCCGCCGGGTACCGGGATCTGCCTGCCGAGGAGGCGTTCGGCGCCGCCGGCGGCGTACAGCAGCAGGTCACGGGCGTTGCCGGCCTCCCAGCGGGCGTTGCCGACGGTGTGCCCGGCCTCGCGGACCTCCAGCTGGGCGAGTTCCTCGAGGTGCGCGTCGACCACGTCCGCGAACCGGCGGAGCAGCCGGGCCCGGTCGGCGGGGGCGAGGGCGGCCCACTTCCGCTGGGCGCGCACGGCCCGTGCGACGGCGGCGGCCACGTCCTGCTCGCTCGCGGCGGGGACGGTGGCGACGACCTCTTCCGTGGCGGGGTTGAGGACCTTCAACTCGTATGAGTCGGACACGAATTGACCTTTCACAGGCGTTCGAAGGAGCGGCGCAGCTCCCAGTCGGTGACCGCGGCGTCGAAGGCCTCCAGCTCGACGCGCGCCATGTTGCGGTAGTGCGCGACGACCTCGTCGCCGAAGGCGGCCTTGGCGATCGGGCTGTTCTCCCAGAGCTCGGCGGCTTCGCGGAGGGTGGTCGGGACGTGCGCGAAGTCTGCGGTGTAGGCGTTGCCCGGGCAGGGCTCGGGGAGTTCGAGTTTCTGCTCGATGCCGTACAGGCCGGCCGCGACCAGCCCCGCCACGGCGAGGTAGGGGTTGACGTCGCCGCCGGGGAGTCGGTTCTCGAAGCGCAGGGAGCGGCCGTGTCCGACCACGCGCAGGGCGCAGGTGCGGTTGTCGTGGCCCCAGGCGACGGCGGTCGGCGCGAAGGAACCCGGCTGGAACCGCTTGTAGGAGTTGATGTTCGGGGCGTAGAGGAGCGAGAAGTCGCGCATTGCGGCGAGCTGTCCGGCGAGGAAGTGCCGCATGACGTCGGACATTCCGTCGCCGTCGGCCATCGTGTTGTTTCCGTCGGCGTCGGCGAGCGAGAGGTGGATGTGACAGGAGTTGCCCTCGCGCTCGTTGTACTTGGCCATGAAGGTGATCGAGACGCCCTCCTGGGCGGCGATCTCCTTGGCGCCGGTCTTGTACAACGCGTGCTGGTCGCAGGTGACCAGGGCCTCGTCGTAGCGGAAGGCGATCTCGTGCTGGCCGGGGTTGCACTCGCCCTTGGCGGACTCGACGGTCAGGCCCGCGCCGGCCATGTCGTTGCGCAGCCGGCGCAGCAGGGGCTCGATGCGGCCGGTGCCGAGGATGGAGTAGTCGATGTTGTACTGGTTGGCCGGGGTCAGCCCCCGGTAGCCCGCGTCCCACGCCTCCTCGTAGCTGTCCTTGAAGACGATGAACTCCAGCTCGGTTCCGACCTGGGCGGTGTGGCCGAGCTCGGCGAGCCGCTCCAGCTGGCGGCGCAGGATCTGGCGGGGCGCCGCGACGACCGGGGAGCCGTCGTTCCAGGCGAGGTCGGCGACGAGCAGGGCGGTGCCGGGGTGCCAGGGGATGCGGCGCAGGGTGGCGAGGTCGGGGTGCAGGGCGAAGTCGCCGTAGCCGCGGTCCCAGGAGGACATCGCGTAGCCGTCGACGGTGTTCATCTCGGTGTCGACGGCGAGGAGGTAGTTGCACCCCTCGGTGCCGTGGTGCAGGACCTCGTCGAGGAAGAACCGGGCGGCGAACCGCTTGCCCTGCAGCCGCCCTTGCATATCGGGGAAGGCCAGGACGACAGTGTCGATCTCACCGCTCGCGACGAGGGCGTGCAGTTCCTCGACGCTGAGCGGGGGTGTGCGGTCTGCCACGGGAGAGCCTCCTTCGGCGCCTTCGCGCTTTTTCGGCCGGGCCGGGAGCCATAAGGTATTGCTCAGAACCATTGCTTGGGAAGGGGGTACGGCCGGATGTCCTGGGAGAGTGACGCTCAGGGGGTGGGTGACCGGCTCGCTCCGGTGTTGCGGCCGGTGCGGGCGGGCAACGGCTTCGAGGAGGCACTGGAGCAGATCCTCCAGGTCGTGCGGCTCGGCCTGGTGCCGGGCGGGGAACGGCTGCCGGCCGAGCGGGAGCTGGCGGAGCGGCTCGGGATCAGCCGGGTGACGCTGCGCGAGGTGCTGAAGGTGCTGCAGGACCAGGGGCTGGTGGAGGCGCGGCGGGGGCGCTACGGCGGAACGTTCGTGCTGCCGCGCACGGACGCGGGCGGCGAGGACGAGCTGCGGCGCCGGATCGCCGAGGTCGACATCGAGGACGTGCTGCGCTTCCGCGAGGTGCTGGAGGTGGGTGCGGCCGGGCTGTGCGCGGCGCACGGACTTGACGACGAGCAGGCGGACCGGCTGCGCGAGGCGCTGGCCCGCACGCACGACGCCCCGCTGGCGGACTACCGCCGCCTGGACACCCTGCTCCACCTGACCCTCGCCGAGCTGTGCGGATCCCCTTCCCTGACCGCGCAGTACGCGGCGGTGAGGGCCACGGTGAACGACCTGCTCGACTGCATCCCGCTGCTGGTGCGCAACCTGGAGCACTCGCAGCGCCAGCACACCGCGCTGGTGGAGGCGGTGCTGGACGGGGACGCGGACGGCGCGCGGGAGATGATGCGCGAGCACTGCGGGGGCACGGCGGCGCTGCTGCGGGGCTTCCTGGCGTGAGGTGGCTCTGGAAAGGTATCGGGGTGAACCTTTGACTTCCCTGGAGGGCGGCATGACCGTACGACCGCTGATCGGGATCAGCACCTATCTGGAGTCCGGCGCACGCTGGGGGGTGTGGGAGCTGGACGCCGTGCTGCTGCCGGCCGGCTATCCACGGCTGGTGCAGCGGGCCGGCGGGCTGGCCGCGATGCTGCCGCCGGACACGCCCGAGCGCGCGGCGGAGACGGTGGCCCGGCTGGACGGGCTGGTGATCGCCGGCGGCCCGGACGTGGACCCGGCCCGGTACGGCGCCGAGCGCGAGCCCCGTACGGGTCCGCCCGCCCTGGCCCGCGACGCCTGGGAACTGGCCCTCATCGAGGCCGCGCTGGACGCCGGCATGCCGGTGCTGGGCATCTGCCGGGGCATGCAGCTGCTGAACGTGGCGCTCGGCGGGACGCTGGTCCAGCACCTGGAGGGGCACGCGGAGGTCGTCGGCGTGTTCGGCGGCCACCCGGTCAAGCCGGTTCCGGGGAGCCTGTACGCCGGGATCGTCCCGGAGGAGACCACCGTGCCCACCTACCACCACCAGGCCGTGGACCGGCTCGGCACGGGACTGGTGCCGTCGGCCTACGCGGCGGACGGCACGGTGGAGGCGGTCGAGCTGCCCGCGGACCGGGGCTGGGTGCTGGGCGTGCAGTGGCACCCCGAGATGGGCGAGGACCTGCGGGTGATGCGGGCGCTGGTCACAGCCGCTTCCTGAGCCATTCCAGGGCCGCGTCGCCCTGGGCGCGTTGGAAGGGGCGCAGGGTGGGCAGGCCCGGCGGTGCCGGGTTCAGGGAGCTGCGCAGGAAGTAGCCGGTGAGGCCGGCCAGCGCGGCGGTCACGGCGTCCGGGTCGGCCTCCCGGCCCAGCGGGTGCGCGGTGAACACCTCCTCCGGATCGGGCCCGCCCTGCGCCCGCACGCACGGCAGCATCACGAGCAGGTCGAACCAGGGCGCGGCACGCACGGCGTGCGGCCAGTCCACGAAGGTGACGCCTCCGTCGGCCGTGAGCAGCACATTGTCCGCGCGCAGGTCGGCATGGGTCAGGGTGTCCCCCCAGGCGCCCTCGGCCCAGCCGGCCTCCAGCGCGGCGAGGTCGGCCAGATGGCCGGCGGTCCAGGCGCCGAGCCGGTCGCGCACGTCCCCGGCCTCGCCGCCGAGCAGCCGGCGCCAGCCGTCGAAGGTGCCGGCCAGCTCCTCGGCGACGGGCGGGACGTCGAGGGGGCACGGCGTGCCGGTGCGGCCGAGCGCGGTCACGGCGTCGAGCACCCGGCGCAGCTCGTCCGGCCGCCAGGGCACGTGCGGCTGGCGCCCGGCCACCTCCTCGAAGACCAGCGCCACCCAGGTGCCGTCGTCGTACGTCCCGAGCAGCCGGGGCGCGGGTACGGCGGCCGGGAGCGCGGCGGCGATCCGGGCCTCCCGGCGGTGCAGGCCGGGGCTGTGCGGATTGGCGTCGCCGCTCACCGCCTTGACGAATCCGGTGCCGCCCGCCGCGGTGCGCACCCGCGCGGCCACGCCGGGCGAGAAGCCGCCGCGCTGTGTCTGCGACCGTACGACCGGCGCCCCGAGCACCTCGCCGACGGCGTCACGGACGGCGGCCGGGAGGTCTTCCCAGGGGGCACGGACGCCTGCGGCGGGCGGGGCGGTGAGAGTCATGCGCAGCATGGTGCCGGATCGCTGCGCGGCCCGACCAAGGGTTTTCGGCGCGGGTTCGTCGTGGCGGCGGGCGGGTTGGCGCCGCAGGGGGCGTGGATCGCTGCCGGGTGCGGGCCCGTTGTGGCTGGTCGCGCCCACGCGGCGGAGCCGCATATCGGCACAGCTTCACCCCCGCGTCAGCGACAGCAACTCCCGCGCCGGGCCCGTGGGCCGGTGGCCCGTCGGCCAGACCGCGCGGAGCTCGCGGTGCAGGGAGACGCCCTCCACCGGGATGCTGACCAGGCGCCGCATCGCCAGCTCCTCCCCCACCGCCAGTTCGCTGAGGACCGAGGGGCCCGCGCCGCTGACGGCGGACGCCTTGACCGCCGTGGTGGAGGACAGCTCGATCAGGGGCCGGGCGAGCCCGCCGAGCGCCGCGTCCAGGACCTGCCGGGTGCCGGAACCGCGCTCACGCAGGATGAGCGGGGTGCCCGCCAGCTCCTGCGCCGTCACGGGGCGCCGACGGCGGGCCCAGGGGTGGCCGGGCGCGGTGACGACGATCAGGCGGTCGCGGGCGATGACGGCGGAGTCCAGCCCCGTCGGGACCGACAGACCCTCCACGAACCCGAGGTCCGCCTCCCCGGCGAGCAACAGTTCCGCGACCTTCGCCGAGTTGCCGGCGAGGAGGGACACCGCCGTGTCGGGCCGCTCGGCGTGCAGCGCGAGGAGCCAGCCCGGGAGCAGGTACTCGGCGATGGTCATGCTCGCCGCGACCCTGAGGCGCGAGTCCCGCCGGTCCCGCAGCGCCCGCGCCCCCGCGTCGAAGGCCGCCGCCGCCTCGACCACCCGGCGGGCCCAGTCCGTCACCAGGGCGCCCGCGTCCGTGAGCCGGGAGCCGCGGGGCGAGCGGTCGACGAGGGCCACGCCCAGTTGCCGTTCCATGGAGCGGATCCGGCTGCTGGCGGCGGGCTGGGTGATGCCGACCTCGCGCGCCGCCGCACCGAGACTGCCCAGCCGCGCCACCGCCAGCAGCAGCTCCAGCGCCGCCAGATCGGGCACCCGGTGCGCCAGCGACGCCGTGCGGTCCGGTTCCGTGCGCTCTCGCTGCCCCTCCACCTCACTCATAAGACCAGCTTATGCC
Source organism: Streptomyces sp. NPDC001852 (assembly GCF_042891825.1). Lineage (NCBI taxonomy): Bacteria > Bacillati > Actinomycetota > Actinomycetes > Kitasatosporales > Streptomycetaceae > Streptomyces > Streptomyces sp. NPDC001852. The sequence goes on along the minus strand of NZ_JBIATN010000004.1, from coordinate 223,147 downwards.
CTGACAGAAGAGAACTCCCTGGTCAGGCGCGGACAGGGGGCAGGACCGTGGGACCACGGTCCGGGACCAGGCCCGCGCCCACCTGCTGGGCGCGGCCGCAGCCCCCCCGCTGAGCGATCCTGCAGAGCGCACAGGGTCGGAACGCGGGCAACTCCCTGCGAGGCCCATCGCCTTCTCGCCCGGCACACCGGTCCGGCGGTCCACGACGCGCCGGCCCTCGGGCTGTACACCCTGCTCGCCGTCGCCTGGGCGGCGGCCGCCACCCGCACCGTACGCGGTCTGCTCAGCGGTGAGCTGCTCGCAGCGCCTCGGACAGCACCCGGGGCGCCTCGGCCAGCGACGGGCCGTACCAGGTCAGGTGCCGCCCGCTGACCAGGGCGCAGGCCAGACCGGGGAAGGCCTCCGGGCCGTCGTCGGCGGCGAAGCGGTAGGGCTCGTCCGGCAGCACCACCAGGTCCGGGGCTGCTGCCCGCAGTTCGTCCAGGGGGACGCGGGGATAGCGGTCGGGATGACCGGCGTACACGTGGTCGACGCCGAGCCGGGCCAGGACGTCACCGGCGAACGTGTCCCGGCCGAGGACCATCCAGGGCCGGCGCCACACCGGTACGACCGCGGTCCTGCGTCCGACCGGCTCCGGCAGCGCGTCCCAGGCCGCCTGCGCCTCCTGAAGCCAGCAGGGCCGCCCCGGCGCACCACACGCGCCGAGCACCCGTGCCAGCTCGGCGAAGGCCTGCGGCACGCCGCGCACCTCGGTGACCAGCACCTCGAGGCCCGCCGCGCGCAGGGCGTCCAGGTCCGGGGCGCGGTTCTCCTCCTCGTTGGCGATCACGAGATCGGGGGCGAGGGCGAGGACGCGGTCGAGCCCGGGGTTCTTCGTCCCGCCGATCCGGGCGGCGTCGAGGCCGGCCGGGTGGGTGCACCAGTCGGTGACGCCGACGAGGACTCCGGGCAGGGTGACGGCCACGGCCTCGGTGAGGGAGGGGACCAGGGAGACGACCCGCACTAGCGGGACCGGTCCTGCACGGCCTCGATGTGCTCCGCCACGGCCACCACGATCACCCGCGTGTCCGGCACCGTCGCCCGCCACCGGTGCCGCACGCCACCCGTCAGATACAGGGTGTCGCCGCGACCGAGGCGGTACGCACGCCCCTCCGCCTCGATCTCCACCGCGCCGTCGGCGACGTACATCAGCTCGTCGTTGCGGTGCTGGAACTCACGGCCGGCATCGTGGTCGCCGGTGAACTCGGAGGCGTGCAGCTGATGGTGGCCGCGCACCAGGGAGCGGGTCCGGGGCGCGAGGTCGCCCTCGGCGGCCGGGTCGGCGCGGACGACGTCCACGCTGGCCGCCGGGTCGGCGGCGGCGAGGAGTTCGACGGCCGTCGTGCGCAGGGCGTCGGCCAGCTTCTCCAGTGAGGTACGGCTGGGACGGGCCCGGTCGTTCTCGACCTGGCTGAGGAAGGGCACTGACAGACCGCTGCGCTCGGCCACGACGGCAAGGGTCAGCTCCAGGGCACGGCGGCGCCGCCGGACGGCCGCGCCCACCCGCACGGGCTGTTCTTTGTGGTCGCCCATCGCTCCGGCTCCCTCCCTCGCTCGTCGTGCCGCTGTACGGGTGCCCGGCTCGGGGCACACCTCCTCCGATGACTTCTCTGCACCCTACGCATGTTCGGCAAACCGTTTCACGCCGCCGCCACATACCCGACATGCTGCCGAGTCCCCCACCCTCATGGTTCGCGCCAGGGTGACGGGCCTCCGGCTGGTCCTGGGCGGGTTCGGGCCAGGGTGCATATGCCGACCGGCAGGGGCGGGAGCCCAGGCCGGGGCCAAGGGTCGTCACCAAACGTGATTGGCCGGATCCTTGCCGTACCGGTGAAGTGCGCCTGAAGAACCCGAAGATACCGCGAGGGGCGGGCCAGTCGTCAGGTCACCCGGCCGCCAGGCTCCCGGCTCACCCGGTGGCCTGGCTCCCGGCGTCCTTCCCGGCGACCGGGGCCCACTTGTCGACCAGGCCGGGGTGCTCGCGCAGCCAGGCGCGGACGGCGTCCTGCTCCTTGCCCTTGCCGGCCTGCTGGATCCGCGCCTCCAGTCCGGTGAGCTGCTTCTCGGTCCTGGAGAAGCCCTTCAGCCAGCGGCCGACCTGCGGGTTGTCCCGGGCGAAGCCCTTGCGGGCCAGGGTGTGCACGCCGTCTCCGCCGCCCCAGGCCCCCCGGGGGTCCTCGAGCTTCTTCAGGTCGTAGTCGCTGTAGGCCCAGCGCGGGGACCACAGGGTGACGACGACCGGCTGCTTCCTGGCGTAGGCGCGCTTGAGCTCGGCGAACATGGGCGCACGCCCTGCACTTCCAGGCCGTAGGCGGCGTTGTCGCGGACGCTGCGGTGCGAGAACAGCGCGAAGTACTGGAAGACCATGCTGATCTTCTTCGAGCGCAGCTCGCGCAGTTCGCGGGCGGTGAGCGCGGTCAGGTCCTGGCCGTCGAATCGGACGCTGCCGGCGGTCGGCTCCAGGAGGCCGTTGAGCATGCGCAGGAAGGTGGACTTGCCGGAGCCCGACAGGCTCATGACGACGAAGATCCCGCCCGCCTCGACGCGGAAGGAGGCGTCGATCACGGCGGTGGTGGTGCCGTCGGCGCGCAGCTCCTTCCTGTCCGCGCCCTGCCGCAGGCGTTCCACCGCTCGGTCCACCTCACAGGGTGGGTGCGGCCGGCCCGGGCCCGCGTGCCGGTGACCCCGCCGGCCGGCGCGGCGCGCCTCACGGAGCGGCCACGCCGGAGGTGGCCGCTGTCGCCGACCGGGTGACTGTCGGTGCGGTGCGGCATGATGCGAACGTGACCGGACGACTCATGCTCCTCGACACCGCATCGCTGTACTTCCGCGCCTATTTCGGCGTCCCGGACTCCGTGAAGGCACCGGACGGCACGCCCGTGAACGCCGTGCGCGGGCTGCTGGACTTCATCGACCGGCTGGTCCGGGACCACCGGCCGCAGCAGCTGGTGGCCTGTATGGACGCCGACTGGCGGCCGCAGTGGCGGGTGGACCTCATCCCCACCTACAAGGCGCACCGGGTCGCCGAGGAACACGAGGGCGCGCCGGACGAGGAGGAGGTGCCGGACACCCTCTCCCCGCAGGTACCGGTCATCGAGGACGTGCTGGACGCGCTCGGCATCGCCCGGGTCGGCGTCGCGGGGTACGAGGCGGACGACGTGATCGGCACGTTCACCGCGCGCGCCGAGGGCCCGGTGGACATCGTCACCGGTGACCGGGATCTGTACCAGCTGGTGGACGACGCGCGCGGCATCCGGGTGCTCTATCCGCTGAAGGGCGTCGGCACGCTGCAGCTGACCGACGAGGCGGTGCTGCGCGAGAAGTACGGGGTCGACGGGCGGGGGTACGCGGACCTGGCGCTGCTGCGCGGCGACCCGAGCGACGGCCTGCCGGGCGTGCCCGGGATCGGCGAGAAGACGGCCGCCAAGCTGCTGGCCGAGTTCGGCGACCTGGCCGGGATCATGGCGGCGGTCGACGAGCCACGGGCCAGGCTCACGCCGTCGCAGCGCAAGCGGCTCACCGAGGCCGCCCCGTACGTCGCGGTGGCGCCGAAGGTGGTGCGGGTGGCGGACGACGTTCCGCTGCCGGACGTCGGCACGGCGGTGCCGCGCGCCCCGCGGGACCCGGCGGCGCTGGAGCAGCTGGCCGTGCGATGGGGGCTCGGCGGCTCCCTGCAGCGGCTGCTGACCACGCTCGCAGAGGGGCCGGCAGTGACCCCTTGACCGAAATATTCCGGCAAAGGGCTCTGCAGCGGGCCTCGGGAAGGAGCCGTCACCACGGAGCGGGATGCTAACTTAGGTAAACCTAACCATCTTGCTGGAGGTCGTGATGGCAGAGCGTCCGGTACGAAAGCCGCGCAAGACCCGTACCGCCCATGTGGTCCGCACCGAGCGGCTGACCCCGCACATGCAGCGCGTGGTGCTCGGCGGCGAGGGCCTGGCCGACTTCGCGGCGGACACCTGCACGGACCACTATGTGAAGCTGCTCTTCGGCCCCGAGGGCGTGACCTACCCGGAACCCTTCGACCTGGAGCGGATCCGCGCGGAGTTCCCGCGGGAGCAGTGGCCGGTGACCCGGACCTACACCGTGCGCGCCTGGAACGCCGAACAGCGGGAGCTGACCCTGGACTTCGTCGTCCACGGCGACGAGGGCCTTGCCGGCCCGTGGGCCACCCGGGTGCAGCCCGGTGAGACCGTGCGCTTCATGGGCCCGGGTGGTGCCTACGCCCCCGATCCCGCGGCCGACTGGCATCTGCTCGCCGGCGACGAGAGCGCGCTGCCCGCGATCGCCCGGTCCCTGGAGGCACTGCCCGCCGGCGCCCGCGCCCATGCCTTCGTGGAGGTCTCCGGCCCCGGGGAGGAGCAGAAGATCGACTCCGATGTGCAGGTCGTCTGGCTGCACCGCGGGGACCGGCCGGTCGGCGAGGCACTGCTGGAGGCCGTACGCGCGCTCGAGTTCCCCGAGGGCCGGGTGCACGCGTTCGTGCACGGCGAGGCGGGTTTCGTGAAGGAGCTGCGCCGGCTGCTGCGGGTCGAGCTGGACATCCCGCGCGAGGACCTGTCGATCTCCGGCTACTGGCGCCTGGGTCACAACGAGGACGGCTGGCAGGCCTCCAAGCGGGAGTGGAACGCCCGTATCGAGGCCGAGCAGGAGAGCGGCGCGGCGGCCGCCTGAGAGCGACGCCCGCTCAGGTCTCGTTGATCCTGCCGAACGGGACGTGCACGCTCGGCGTGGTCCGGGACGTGCTCTGCAGGTGTGTCACCTGGTCGTCGAAGAAGATGTGGGGTCTGAGCACCTTCATGACGGCGCCCTTCTCGATGCCTCCGAGGAAGAAGGCGCCGTTGACCGTCACGCCCCACTGCTTCAGGCTCCGCACGGCCCTCTCGTGCGCCGGCGCGGCGCGCGCGGTCACGATGGAGACGTGGACCCGGCTCGGATGGTCCGGGTCGGTCCTGCGCCGCTCCTCCTCCCGGCGCTGTATCCGGTTCACACCGGCGAGGAAGTCCCGCAGCGGTCCCGGGTCGTGCGGGGTCGCCGCGTTCCGGGTCTCGTGCGCGCGGAACTCCTCCAGCCCGCCGGACTGGTACACCTGCTCGGCGGCGTCACTGGCGAGCACCCCGTCGAAGTCGAACGCGATCCGCAGTTCCCGGTCGGCCGGGTCGTCCGCGTACGACGATCCGAGCACATGCCCGGCCGGCAGGCCGGCCGCCACCGCCTCACGCACGTCGTCGCCGTTCGCGGACAGGAACAGGGACATGTTCAGCGCGGTCATGAACGCGTACGGCGCCCTGCCCTGCATGAACACCGCCCGGCTGACCGGCAGTTCATGGGCCTCGATCGACCGCATGACCCTCAGGCCCGTGTCGGGGTCGTTGCGGGAGAGGATGATGACCTCGACGAGCGGGTCTCCCGGCTCGCCGAGGTCGTTCAGCGACAGCAGCCTGCGGATGAACGCGAACGCGACCCCGGGCCGGAGCGTGTCGTCCACGTTCTCCTCCTGGTAGGCCCGGTAGGCCTCCTCGCCCTGCTCGCGGAAGACCGCGTCCGACTCCCGCAGGTCGAACAGGGCGCTGGAGGCGACACCGACGACGAGCCGGTTCGCGAGGTCGTAGGGCGGCATCCCTCCATCATCACACCGGGCACCGCGTTCGCGTTCACACCGAGCGCTGGTACGAGCGGAAGGTGCGGATCGACAGCCAGACCGCCGCGACCGCCAGCGCGAGCAGCGCACCGCCGCGGGTGAGGACGCCACCCCAGTCGGGATGCTCGGACATCGCCGAACGGCCCGCCACCATGGCCCAGTCGAGCGGGTTGAAGTCGGCGATGTGCCGTATCCAGCGGGGCATCTGGGCGGGTGCCATGAAGGCGCTGGAGAGGAAGGTCAGCGGCAGCAGCAGGAAGGTGTTGATGCCGATGATCGACTCCCGTTCGCGCACGAGCATGCCGAGCGCGTTGGACAGGGCCCCGAAGACCGTGCCGAGCAGGACGGAGGCGAGGACCAGGATCGCGACGCCGGCGGCGCCGCCGGGGTAGTCCGCGCCGCCGAGCAGGCCGAGCAGCACGATGACCACCGACTGGAACGCCGTGACCAGACCGTTGTTGACGACGTTGCCGTTCATCAGCGCGGCCCGGCTGACCGGGGTCGTCAGGAACCGGTCCAGGGTGCCGCGCTGGATCTCCTCCAGGGTGCCCATGCCGGCCCACATGTTGGAGCTGAGCGCACTCATCACCACCACGCCCGGCACCAGGTAGTCCAGGTACGAGGTGGTGCCGAAGCCGCCCAGTTCGACGACCTTCCTGAACAGGCTGCCGAACAGGAACAGCCAGATCACCGGCTGGATCAGGGTGATGACGGCGTAGGCGGGCTGCCGGGCGAACACCCGCAGCTGACGCTGGGTCATGTACCAGGTCTGGGTGAGGGCCTGGCTCATCGCGCACCTCCGGCGGGCACGGCCGCGGTCTCGGCCTCCGCCTCCGCGTACCGGCGGCCGGCGTGGCGCAGATAGACGTCGTCCAGCGAGGGCCGGGCGACGGTGGCCGAGGAGACGGTGACCCCGGCCCGGTCCAGCGCGGCGAGCAGGGCGGGCACCGTGGCCGCGCCGTCGTCGGCGCGGACGCTGATCCGGCGCCCCTCGCACAGCGCCTCGTGCACCCCGGGCAGCGCGGTCAGGGCGCCCGTGAGCAGGGTGCGGCCGGCCTCGCCGACCGGCTCGCCCAGCTCCAGGTGGACGGCGTCGCCGCGCAGTTCGCCCTTGAGGACGTCCGGGGTGCCCTCGACCACGATCCGGCCGCGGTCGACGATCGCGATGCGTTCGGCGAGCCGGTCGGCCTCCTCCAGGTAGTGCGTGGTGAGCAGGATGGTCAGCCCCTCCTCGCCGGCCAGCCGGCCGATCTCCTCCCACATCGCGGTGCGCGCCTCCGGGTCGAGGCCGGTGGTCGGCTCGTCCAGGAAGAGCACCTCGGGCCGGTGGACCAGCCCGAGGGCGACGTCCAGGCGGCGCCGCATGCCGCCCGAGTAGCCCTTGACCGGCCGGCGGGCGGCGTCGGCGAGGGTGAACCGCTCCAGCAGTTCCTCCACCCGGCGGTTCAGCGCGTTGCCGGTCAATCCGTAGAGGCGGCCCTGGAGTTGCAGGTTCTCCCGGCCGGTCGCGACCGGGTCGGCGCCGGACTGCTGGGCGACCACGCCGATCGCGCGGCGCACCCGGTCGGGGTGGCGCAGCACGTCGTGCCCGGCGACGGTCGCGGTGCCGGAGTCGGGGCGGGCCAGGGTGGTGAGGATCTTGACGGTGGTGGACTTGCCGGCGCCGTTGGAGCCGAGGAGTCCGAAGACGGTGCCCGGTGCCACGGTGATGTCCATGCCGTTCAGTGCGGTGACGTCACCGGGATAGCTCTTGACGAGCCGGCGCGCCTCCACTGCGGGCGCACGGGTGTTCATGACGACTGCTCTCCTGCGTGTGTGAGGGATGGAAGATCCGCGTGAAGAGCGCCGGGCTATCCTGGGTGTGCCGCACCTCGATGGCCCGGAGCCGCCGCACGGCGGATCCGTTTCGGGGTTCGAGACCCCGGCGGAGCTGCTGCAACAGCCCCGCCGGGGTCGTTCTTCTCAGCTGAAGTCCGCGGGCAGCTCCCCCGTTTCATGGAAGTGCCGCCATGCCTCGACGCCCGGCAGGGAGCCCTTCCTGATCTCTTCCAGGAAGCCGCGGACCCACTCCGCCTGCGCGAGGATCATGTGCAACTGGTACTCGGTCTCGACGAGGAAGAGCCGCGGCAGCGTCTCGTACAGCTTCTCCAGCCCTCCCCGTGCACTGGCGGCCTGGACCTCCAGGGCCCTGAGCCGCTCCTGCAGCAGCCGCACCACCTCGTCGGGGTGCAGCGCGCCCATGAGGGACAGGGCGGTCTCGAAGATCGGATACTCCTTCGCGGGGACGGCGATGAGGTCCGACAACCACTCGGTCATCTCCTCACGACCGGCCGCGGTGAGCCCGTACACCGTGCGCTCGGGGCGGTTGCCCTGCCGCTCCACGTCGGTCACCTCGACGAAGCCGTGCTTTTCGAGGTTCTGCACGACCGTGTAGAGCGAGCCGTAGTTGATCTTGGTGCTGGTGTCCTTGCCCTGGCGGCGCAGGGTCTGGGCGATCTCGTACGGATGCATCGGCTTCTGCCACAGGGTCACCAGGACGGCGAGTGCCAGCGGATTGCCGAGCCTGCGGCGCTTTCCCGGCACGGCCACCACCTCGTTCCGCCACCTCGTTCTCGAATATCCGTAGCCGAACATATCGCGTCTGCTCGCGACGGTCAATGTTCACGATGTATCGCGTATGGATCACTTCGCTCAGTCGCCGCGCACACGCGCGTGCAGGTGCATGTCGTGCCAGCCGTCGGGATGGAGCAGGGCGCTGCGCCTGGTGCCCTCGGCGGCGAAACCGGCCTTGGCGGCCACACGGCAGGAGGCCTCGTTGGCGGTGGCGTGCGAGAGCTCGAGGCGGTGCAGACCGATCTCCTCGAACGCCCAGCGGGACAGCGTGGTGGTGGCCCGGACCGCGACCCCCCGGCCCCGCGCCCGTGCCACCGTCCAGTAGGCGACCTCGGCGCAGCCGTCGCCGAGCAGGATCTCGCGCAGCGCGACCCGGCCCAGCAGTTCACCGGTGTCCGCCTCCACGACGGCCCACTGGGCCTCGTGTTCGGCCTCCCAGCCGCTGCGCCACTGGATGATCCAGCCGGTGACCTCCTCCTCGGAGTCGGCCGCCTTGATGTGCCACTGGTGCATCAGCGGGTCCTGGAAGGCGGCGAACACGGCGGGCGCGTCCCGCTCCTGCCAGGGGCGCAGCAGCAGGCCGTCGCCGGTGGGAAGGCTGGGCTGAGGGATACGGGCGAGGGTGCCGGCCGGAACGACCGGGCTGGTGAGATACGGCATGCCCCGCATCCTGCCGACCGCACGGCCGTCGGCCCACCGACTTTCCGCCTCGTACCCTTGACCCCGATGAGACGCCGTACGCCACCCCCGCCCGCCCCGCTCCCCCAGCGCGACGGGGTCGACCCCGTGCGGGTGCGGCTGCCGCGCGGCGGGACGTGGGCCACCGTGCGGGAGCATCTGGTGGAGCGGCTGACGGGTGCCGCGCCCGGCATGGTCGAGGCGATGTTCGACGCCGGGCTGATCGTGGGCGCCGACGGGCGCGCGGTGGCGGCGGACGCGCCGTACGAGCCGGGGATGTTCGTGTGGTTCCATCGCGAGCTGCCCGCCGAGGTGCCGGTGCCGTTCCCGGTGGAGGTCGTGTACCGCGATGCGCACATCGTCGTCGCAGACAAGCCGCACTTCCTCGCCACGACCCCGCGCGGCAGCCATGTGGCCGAGACCGCGCTGGCCCGGCTGCGGCGCGAGCTGGACATCCCGACGCTGACCGCCGCCCACCGCCTGGACCGGCTCACGGCGGGGCTGGTGCTGTTCACCGTGCGGCCCGAGGAGCGCGGGGCGTACCAGACACTGTTCCGGGACCGCCGGGTACGCAAGGAGTACGAGGCGATCGCGCCGTACGACCCCTCGCTCGCCCTGCCCCGGACCGTGCGCAGCCGGATCGTGAAGGAGCGCGGGGTGCAGGCGGCCCGGGAGACCGAGGGCGAGCCGAACGCGGAGACGTACGTCGAGCTCGCCGGCCACCGGGGCGGCCTTGGCCACTACCGGCTCGTCCCGGCGACCGGACAGACCCATCAGCTGCGGGTGCATCTGAACGCGCTCGGCGTGCCCATCCTCGGCGACCCGCTGTATCCGGACGTGACCGACCCGGTACCGGCCGGTGACTTCCGGCGTCCGCTGCAACTGCTCGCGCGGAGGCTGGAGTTCACCGATCCGGTCACCGGAGCGGAGCACACGTTCGTCAGCGGACGCGTGCTCCGGGCCTGGGAGTCGTACGACGGCTGGGACAGCGTCCCGCGCCCCCTGGGGCGCTGCCCCGACGGTTCGGCTACTCGCCCCGCCACCAGTTGAGCAGCCGCCGCCAGATGCCCCGGGGGCGCGCCGCCGGAGCCGGAGCCGTGGGGTAGGGCTCGGGGACGACGGGACGCGGGGCGGTGGGGCGGGACTCGACGGCCGCCGGCTGCCCGGCGGGCGGCGGGAGGGGCTGCCCGGTGCGCTGCGGCGGGACGGGCACGGGCCCCGGCATGACGTTGACGTCCTGCTGCGGCTTCGGTTCGAAGCGCACGGGCAGGGACACCAGGTGCCGGGAGGCGATGGACGAACGCCAGCGCAGGTCCTCTTCGGGGCAGTCGAGCTGGATGTCGGACAGGCGGATCAGCAGCGCGTCGACGCCGACGTCGGCGATGGCGCGGCCGATGTCCTGGCCGGGGCACTCGTGCGGGCCGCCGCCGAAGGCGAGGTGGGAGCGGTTGCCCTGCATGCTCGCCGACAGGTCGGGACGGATGCGCGGGTCGAGGTTGCCCGGCGCGGGCGCGAAGAGCAGCCCGTCGCCCTTGCGGATGCGCTGCCCGCCCAGCTCGGTGTCCTGCTTGGCGTAGTAGCCGAGGACGGTGCTGAAGGGCGGCTCGTCCCACAGGGACTGCTCGATCGCCTCCGGCACGGTCATCTGGCCGCCGCTGAGCTGGGCGCGGAAGCCCGGCTCGGTGAGGACCATGCGCAGCGCGTTGGCGAGGAGGTTCGCGGTGGCCTCGTAGGCCGCGAAGAGGACGAGCCGCAGGTGTTCGCGGACCTCGTCGTCGCTGAGCCCGGCGGGGTGGGTGATGAGGTGACTGGTGAAGTCCTCCTCGGGCCGGGCGCGGCGCCGGGTGGTGAGCCGGCTGAGCGCGTCCATGACGTAGGCGTGGCTCTGGATGGCGGTCTCGGTGCCCTTCAGGGCGTCCCGGGCGGCCTGCACCATCCGGTCGTCGTACTCCTCGGGCATGCCGAGGATCTCGCACATGACGGCCATCGGCAGGTGCTCGGCGAACTGGGACACCAGGTCGGCGCGGCCGCGTTCGCAGAAGCTGTTGACCAGGCCCTGGGTGTGGCGCCCGATGTGGCGGCGCAGGGTGCGGTGGTCGATGGTGACCATGGCCGCGGTGACCGCCGCGCGCAGCCGCTCGTGCTCGTCGCCCTCGGCGTGCGAGCAGATCGGCTGCCAGGCGATGTGCGGCATGAGCGGGTGGTCGGGCTTGACCATGCCCTCCACGAGCGGGGTCCAGATCCGGCTGTCGCGGGTGAACAGGGAGGGGCTGCGCACCAGGTGCTGGTTCTCGGCGTGCCCGAGGACCACCCACATCGGTACGTCGTCGTGCAGCAGCACCGGGGCCACGGCGCCGTGCTGCTCCCGCAGGCGCTCGTAGAGGTCGTCCAGGTCCTCGGCGTCGGGGCCGTAGAGCCGGTGCAGTCCGCCGGGGCCCAGGCGGTGCGCGGGGCAGCCCGGCGGCGGTGCGGGGGTGGGGTCTGTGTCGGTCAGGGACGGGGATTCAGACGTCACGGTCTCGCTCCGGAACGAAAGGATGTGGGGGACGAAAGGGTGTGTGGGTCGGTCGGCCGGGGTCAGACGAGGGCGCGGGACAGGGCGATCGAGTGCAGGAAGCGCATCAGGGTCATCAGTACGTCCTTGCTGGAGGCCCGGCGGCGTACGTCGCACTCGATGATCGGGATCTCCGGGGTCAGGTCGAGCGCGGTGCGCAGTTCCTCGAGCGGGTAACGGGGCGCGTCCGGGAAGGAGTTGACGGCGACGACGAAGGGCACGCCGCGCTCCTCCAGGCGGCCCATGACGTCGAAGCTGACCTCCAGGCGCCGGGTGTCGATGAGGACGACCGCGCCGAGCGCGCCCTCGAACAGCCCGTTCCACAGGAACCAGAAGCGCTCCTGGCCGGGCGTGCCGAAGAGATAGAGCACCAGCTTCTCGGAGACGCTGATGCGGCCGAAGTCCATGGCCACGGTGGTGGCCGTCTTGGTCTCGGAGCCGTAGTTGTCGTCCACGCCGATGCCGGCCTGGGTCATGGTCTCCTCGGTGGTCAGCGGTCTGATGTCGCTGACGGAACCGACCATGGTGGTCTTGCCGACACCGAAGCCGCCCACGATCACGATCTTCACCGCGGTCTCGGCCGTGTGCGGCAGATGGTCCTCGGCGCGTGGTCCGGGGACGGTGTCAGAGCCGTTGAAGTCCATGCATCACCGCTTCGAGGAGTGAACGGTCGGGGAGCGCCCGGCGGACGACCGGGGCGCGCACCTGTACCAGTTCGGCCGTGATCAGCTCGGTGAGCAGGACGGTCATCGCGCTGAACGGCAGGTTCAGATAGGCCGAGAGCTCGGCCACGGACAGGGGGTTGGCACAGAGCCGCAGGACGGCGGCCTGCTCGGGTGAGGCGGCCATCTGGGGCGCGTCGCGCGCCACGATCAACGTCACGAGGTCGAGTTCGGCACGTGCGCCGTCCTCGGAACCGGCGACCGTGTAGAGCCGTTCGGGGTTCTTGGGCTCGGCCTCGCCGTCGGCCGGCTTGGGATCCGGCGTCTGTGGCCGCGGAGGCGGGGGTTCGGGCTTCGGCTCGCGCCGTTTGCGTCGTGGAGGAGTCATACGCCCTGCCCGTTCCGCCGGGGCGGACTGGTGAGATGGGCGCCGATCCGGACGACGAGGTCGCGCATCATGCCGCTCATCCGGCCCGGCTCGCAGGTCACGTCGGCGAGCACGGCGAGGTAGGCGTTGTCGCCGGCGTTCATGAGGTAGAAGTAGCCGCCGTCGATCTCGAAGACGACGACCTGCATGTCGCCGGCGCCGGGGAGTTCCTTGATGATGGCGCCGGCCAGGCTCTGCACGCCCGCGCAGGCGGCGGCCACCCGGTCGGCGGCGTCGGGGTCGCCGCCGTAGCGGGCGATGCGCAGTCCGTCCGCGGAGAGGACCACGATCATCTCGATGCCCGGCACGCCGTCGTTGAGCTGCTTGAGCATCCAGTCGATGTTGCCTCGCTGCTGGATCACTTGAGGTCCCCCTCGTCGTCGGCCACGGTGGCGCCCTCGACGGGCTCGTCCGCATAGTCGTTGAGCAGGTGCACGTACTTCTCCGGGTGCCTGGTGAAGTCGGTCAGTTCGGGACCGGTGGCGCCCTCGGGCATGCCCTTGCGCAGGCCGTTCCAGAAGTCCTCGATCCCCTGGCCGATCGGCCGCTCCATGAGCTTCTTGCGCTGGGGGTCGATCTCGGGCTCCGGTTCGGGCCTGGGCTGCGACCAGATGCTGGGCCTGCCCTCGCGTTCGGCCTGCTCGACCTCGGCCGCCTCGGCGAAGCGCTGGCTGATCGGGGTCTTCATCCGGCTGCGGCGCTGCGGCAGGCCGCCCGCGGTCCACTCGGTGACCACGGGGACGTCGTCCTCCATGGAGATCCCGGCGGGGATCTTGGGGCTGGTGGGGCGGCGCCTCTTCGGCGGGCGCTTGGGGCCCTCGACCGCGCCGAGCGCGGGGATCGGGGTGCCGGTGGCGCCGATGCCGTGGGCGGCGCCGACACCGGGCTCGGTGGTCGTCATCACGCGCGGCACGACGAGGATCGCGCGGCAGCCGCCGTAGGCGGAGGCCCGCAGCGAGATCTCCATGTCGAACATCTTGCAGAGGCGGCCGACGACGGCGAGGCCGAGGCGCGGGTTCTCGCCGAGGTTGTGGGCGTCGTCGAGGTTCTTGGCGTCCTCGATCATCTTCTCGATGCGGGCCCGGGACTCCTCGGTGAGGCTGACACCGGCGTCCTCGATCTCGATGGCGATGCCGGCCTGCACCTCGGTGGCGGTGACGTGCACCTTGGCCGTGGGCGGCGAGTAGCGGGTGGCGTTGTCGAAGAGCTCGGCGGCGGCGTGGATGACCGGCTCGACGGAGGTGCCCTTGATGTTGATGTTGACGATGGAGTTCAGCTGGATGCGGCGGTACTCCAGGATGCGCGACATGGCTCCGCGCAGCGTGCTGTAGAGGGAGACCGGCAGCGGCCACTGGCGGCCGGGACGGCCGCCGCCGAGGACGGAGATGGTGTCGGCGAGGCGGCCGATCAGCGAGGTGCCGTGGTCGATGCGCAGCAGGTCGTCGAAGACCTCGGGGTTGCGGCCGTGGTCCTCCTCCATCTCCCGCAGTTCGTTGGACTGCTGGTGGACGATGGCCTGGACGCGGCGGGCGATGCTCACGAAGGAGCGCTCGGTGGCGTCGCGCATGGTGATCTCGCGGTCGGCCCCGCGCATCGCGGCGCGGAACATCTCCCGGTAGTTGTCGGGCAGGCTGCGCAGTTCGGGGTCGACGTCGTAGCCGTTGACCATCACGTCCCGCAGCGGTTCTCCGGCCCGCAGCCGCAGATGGCCGTGGGGGATGATCTGGGTCGCGAAGCGCCCCATCAGATCGTCGTGGGCGGCGAGCCGGTGTTCCAGATACGCGGTGTGACGGGCGTGCTCGGCCCGTTCCTCGCGGAGACTGCGGCCGCGGCGGACGGCCTCCGAACCCGTGGCGAGGATCAGCAGCAGGGCCACCGCCCCGACCACGCCGACGGCGATCCGGGCCGACGCCGGCCCCATTGCTTCGGCCGCACCGGTCGCGGCGGCCATCAATATGGCCGGCGGCAACAGGACGCGGGCATAAGGACGTTCACGGCCACCGGGAGGCTTCTGAACACTCACCATGGATGCCTTCTGAGATGAATCGGCTGGGTGTCGGGGGAGCTTTTGGGGGGAAGGTTCATGGAACTGTCGGGATCTATCGCATGTTTGGGAACAGGCGCACGAATTCACCTCAACTCGGTGCGCCGCGGGCGAGCTTAGTCCGACCGGATCATCGCCGTGTCATATTCGGCAAGCACCTGAAATGGCCCGTGCGACAGGAGTACGCTCGACTCCATTTACACGCTCGGCTTCTATTCGAACACGTTCGGTCACGGCGTACGGGCATGCGAAAGTGACTCACCGTGATAAGTGAAAGGGGGGCCGAAACGGCCCCCCTGCCGGCACCGGGCGGTGCGGGTCACCCCACCGACGAGTAGGCGACAACCCCCCGCAGCAACTGATCGACCGCCTTGCGCGCAGCCTTCGCCACGGTCGAGTCCTGCGCGGGAGCCGCCGCGGAGATCTGGCCCAGCACGTCGATGACCTGCTTGCACCACCGCACGAAGTCGCCCGCGGGCATCTCCGCCTCGCGCAGCACCTCGTCGAGCCCCTTGCCCGAGGCCCACATGTACGCGGCCCAGGCGAAGCCGAGGTCCGGCTCGCGCTGCCCCACGCCCTCGGTCTGGTTGATCCGGAACTCCTCCTCCAGACCGTCCAGCCGGCCCCAGATCCGGACCATCTCGCCGAGCGCGGCCTTCGCCCTGCCCGAGGGCAGCTTGGGCGCCATCGCGTCGTCGCCGACCCGCGCCTCGTACACCAACGCCGAGGCGCAGGCGGCGAGTTCGGCCGGGTCGAGCCCCTCCCAGACCCGCTCGCGCAGGCATTCGCTGGCCAGCAGGTCGAGTTCGCCGTACAGCCTGGCCAGGCGCTTGCCGTGCTCGGTGACCTCGTTGCCGCGCAGGTAGTCCAGCTCGGTCAGCAGGGCCACGATCCGGTCGAAGGTCCGTGCGATGGTGTTCGTACGGCCCTCGATGCGCCGCTCCAGCTGCGAGGTGTCGCGCAGCAGCCGGTGGTAGCGCTCGGCCCAACGGGCGTGGTCCTCACGGTCGTTGCAGCCGTGGCAGGGATGCGCGCGGATCGCCGTGCGCAGGCGGGCGATCTCGCGGTCGTCGGCGGCCTGCGAGCGCTTCTTGCGGGCCCGCTCCGGCGGGATGTGCCCGGCCTTGGTGCGCAGCGCGGAGGCGAGGTCCCTGCGGGACTGCGGCGAGCGCGGGTTGAAGGACTTCGGAATCCGCATCCGGTCCAGCGGCTCGACCGGCACCGGGAAGTCCATCGACGCCAGCCGCTTGACCTGGCGTTCGGCGGTCAGCACCAGCGGGCGGGGTCCGTCGTAGTGATCGTAACCGCGGTGGCCGTTGGAGCGGCCGGCCGGGAGACCCGGGTCCAGTACCAGCGCCAGACCGGCGTACTTGCCGGTGGGCACGTGGATGACGTCGCCCGGCTTGAGCCTCTCCAGGGCCACGGCCGCCTCCGCCCGGCGCTGGTTGGCGCCCTGCCGGGCCAGCTCGGTCTCGCGGTCCTTCAGCTCGCGGCGCAGCCGCGCGTACTCCTCGAAGTCGCCGAGATGGCAGGTCATGGAGGCCTTGTAGCCGGCCAGGCCCTCCTCGTTGCGCTGCACCTGGCGGGAGATCCCGACGACCGACTTGTCGGCCTGGAACTGCGCGAAGGAGGTCTCCAGCAGCTCGCGGCTGCGATGCCGGCCGAACTGCTCGACCAGGTTGACCGCCATGTTGTACGACGGCTTGAAGCTGGAACGCAGCGGGTACGTGCGCGTGCCCGCGAGACCGGCGAGGTGCTCGGGACTCATACCGCGCTGCCACAGCACGACGGCGTGGCCCTCGATGTCGATGCCCCGGCGGCCGGCGCGGCCGGTGAGCTGGGTGTACTCGCCCGGTGTGATGTCGGCGTGCTGCTCGCCGTTCCACTTGACGAGCTTCTCCAGCACCACCGAGCGGGCGGGCATGTTGATGCCGAGCGCGAGGGTCTCCGTCGCGAACACCGCCTTGACCAGGCCGCGTACGAACAGCTCCTCGACGACCTCCTTGAACGTCGGCAGCATGCCCGCGTGGTGGGCGGCGATACCGCGCTCCAGGCCCTCCAGCCACTCGTAGTACCCGAGGACGTGCAGGTCCTCCGGCGCGATGTGGGCGGTGCGCTCCTCGACCAGGGCACGGACCTGTTCCCGCGCCTCCTCGTCGTTCAGTCTCAGGCCCGCGTACAGGCACTGCTGGACGGCGGCCTCGCAGGCGGCGCGGCTGAAGATGAAGGTGATGGCCGGGAGCAGGCCCTCGGAGTCGAGGCGCTCGATGACCTCGGGCCGGCCGGGCGTCCACACGCGCGAGCGCTGTCTGCGCTCGCGCTCCCGGTCGGCCTCGCGCATCGCGCGGCCGCGTCTGCGGTCCTGGTACGACGGCCGGGTCGCCTCCATGCGGGCGAGGCGGGCCAGGTCGGGGTTGACGGCCTTCTTGTGGCCCTCGCCCTCCTCGAACAGGTCGTACATCCTGCGCCCGGCGAGGACGTGCTGGAACAGGGGCACGGGCCGGTGCTCGGAGACGATCACCTCGGTGTCGCCACGGACCGTGTCCAGCCAGTCACCGAACTCCTCCGCGTTGGAGACGGTTGCCGACAGTGACACCAGCGTCACCGACTCGGGGAGGTGGATGATCACCTCTTCCCAGACGGCGCCGCGGAAGCGGTCGGAGAGGTAGTGCACCTCGTCCATGACCACGTAGCCGAGGCCGAGGAGGGTCTGGGAACCTGCGTAGAGCATGTTCCGCAGGACCTCGGTGGTCATCACGACCACCGGTGCGTCGGAGTTCACGCTGTTGTCGCCGGTGAGCAGGCCGACCTTCTGGGTGCCGTAGCGACGGCACAGGTCGGAGTACTTCTGGTTCGACAGCGCCTTGATGGGTGTCGTGTAGAAGCACTTCTTGCCCTGCTGCAGGGCGAGGTGGACGGCGAACTCGCCCACGATCGTCTTGCCCGAGCCGGTGGGGGCGGCCACCAGTACGCCCTTCCCCGCCTCGAGCGCCTGGCAGGCCTCGATCTGGAAGGGGTCGAGGCCGAAGTCGTACATCTCGCGGAAGGACGCGAGCGCGGTGGCCTGCTCGGCTGCCCGCCTGCGGGCTGCCGCGTACCGCTCGGCCGGTGAGAGGTCCTCTGTCATCGTGCTTTCGAGCGTACCGGGCCCCACTGACAACAGGACGATCATTATCCGGAACGTGGGTTGATCGGCAAAGACCGATGCCCCCGTCCCTCAGGGGCGGGGGCATCGTGCGCGGTGCGTGGGGCCGCGGGCTCAGGTCACGTCGTCGTAGCCGTTGACCCGGTCCGTGCCCGTCTGCTCGGGCAGGGCGCGGGCGGCCGGGACGGGCTCGACCTCGCCGATGTCCTCGGGGGTGAGGTCCAGCTCGGAGGCCTCGTCGTCGGCGGGACCCTCCGCCTCGCGGCGGGCCCGGCGCCGGTCGTTGAGCAGCGAGAAGGCCACGGCGATGAAGAACAGCCCCCAGATCGGCGCCGCCAGCGCCAGCATCGTGCCCGGGTCGGGGCTCGGCGTGGCCACGGCCGCGAAGGCGGCGATGCCGACGATCATGCCGCGCCACCAGCCGAGCATCCGCTGACCGGACAGGATGCCGGTCAGGTTGAGCATCACCAGGAGCAACGGCATCTCGAAGGCGAGACCGAACACCACGACCATGCGCGTGACCAGGTCGAGGAGCTCGTCCAGCGGGAGCAGGTTCTCCGTACCGGACGGCGTGAGGTCGACCAGGAACTTCGCCGTCACGGGCAGCACGTGGTAGGCGAGGTAGCCGCCGACCAGGAAGAGCGGGAAGCCGAAACCGACGAACGCGTAGGCGTACTTCTTCTCGTGCCGGTGCAGGCCCGGCGCGACGAACGCCCACAGCTGGTAGAGCCAGACCGGCGCCGCCAGCACGACACCGGCCGTCAGCGCGGTCTTCAGAGCCAGGGTGAACGGCCCCAGCAGGCCGCTGACCGTGATGTGCGCGCAGTGGGCGTTCTTGCTCTTGGCCAGTTCCCCGAAGGACTGCCCGCAGCCGACCGAGTCGAGCACCGGCCGGGTGATGAAGTTGATGATGTCCTTGTAGAAGAAGGCCGACACCACCGCGACCACGACGATCGCCAGGATGCCCTTCGCGAGCCGGTTGCGCAGCTCACGCAAGTGATCCGCGAGCGGCATCCGCCCCTCGGGATCCTTCTCCTTAACGCGGGCAGACTTGAGCAACCCACATCCTCATCTCGTGCAGCGGACCGGATGCTCCGGTCCTCCCGTCAGCGCTGGGTCGTGTCCGTCGGCTCGTTGACCGGCCGGGAGCTGGTCACGTCACCGGGCGCGGCCTGGATCGTGCGCTGAGCCGGGGTCTGCTCCTCCGCGGGCTGGGCGGGGGTGGTGGACGGCTTGCCCTCGTCCTTCATCGCCTTGGCCTCGCTCTTGAGGATGCGCGCGGACTTGCCGAGCGAGCGCGCCATGTCCGGAAGCTTCTTGGAGCCGAACACGAGGACGATCACCAGAACCAGGAGCACCAGGTGCCACGGCTCAAGTGCGTTGCGGAACATAAGTCTTCACCTTCTCACTGAGGCGGGGCGGCGGGGCTGTCCGACCGGTCGGACAAATGTCCGAGCATCGTGCTGGCAGCGATCGTATCGCCCGGGGGTGAACGTAGGACAATCCCCGTGCGTACTCCCGCTCCCTCTGCGGACCGCGCCTCGTTCTCCGGGCCGCGATCAGCAGCGTACCTGGACGGGCCGGTCGGGTGACAGGGCGAAGTGACCCAAAGCGCACGCTCCTGCAGGTATCACAGCGCATCCACGGCCCGGGCCGCGCGGCCCGCCGCCCGCTCCAGGTCCTCGGCCGCCCGGTTGATACGGCGCGCGGAGTCCGCGACCTGCAGCCCGAGACGCCGCGCCTCCAGGAAGACCCGGACGGCGAGCACCCCCAGCACCGCGAGACCGAGGAAACCCAAAGCTACCGCGCACATCGGCCAGAACATGACGTCGAGACTAGACGGTCGTGTGCAGGCGCAGCGTGCGGACCCCGCCGCCGGTGAGCAGCTCGACGATGCGCTCCCCGGCGGGCTTGCGCACGGCGGCACCGCACTCGGGGCAGGTGAACGAGTAGAACGTCGTCCGGCTGGTGGCGCCGATGGCGAGGCGCAGCGCGCTCGCGGCCAGTTCGAAGCGGCCCCGGCAGTCCGGGCAGCCCGCCTTGAACACCACGGGGACCGCTCTCCTCATCCCGGCGAAGGCGGCCGCCACCGTCATCTCACCCACACCGGACACCGGAGACTCGCTCACAGGCCTCGCTCCTTCTCGTGGTCCTTCACCGGCCGTCGATGCAACGTCGTCGGCTGCGGCGCCGTCGTGGCCGGTCGCGCCCGCGCGGCGGTAGCCGCAGGTCGATACAGTCCCCCGCCCCTGCGGGCGCTCCACAGCGCCCCGGCGGCTCATTCCGACGGCGCCGTGTCGTACGCCGCCAGCGCCTGTGCCGCCGCCCTGCGGGCGCTCTCGGCCAGCTCCGGCGGGGAGACGATCCGGCCGTCGCGGCCGAGTCGCAGCGCCAGCCGGCGCAGGGAGGCCGGATCGGGGGTGCGCAGAGTGATACGCAGCCCGCCGTCGGGAAGCTCATCGGCGGCGTCGTGCGGGTAGTACTCGGCCACCCAGCGGCCGCCCGGGCCGACCTCGACCACGACCTCCGGATCCTCGGCGGCCGGCTGCACCAGGGCCTCGGAGAGGTCGCGCAGCTCCATCTCGGGGGGCGCGGACGGCTCGTCCAGGATCCGGATCTCCGCGACCCGGTCCAGCCGGAAGGTGCGCCGCGCCTCGGAGCGCCGGCACCAGGCCTCCACATAGGTGTGGCCGACGCTGACCAGCCGGATCGGGTCGATCTCCCGCTCGGTGACCTCGTCGCGGGCCGGGGAGTAGTAGCGGATCCACAGCCGGCGGCGCTCGGAGATCGCCCGGTCGACGTCGGCGAAGACGCCGCCCTCGGACTCGAAGGTCACCGACAGCCGCGCGCTGGCGCCGGCGGCCTCACCGGCGGCGGCCTCCACCTTCGCGGTGGCCCGCAGCAGGGCCTGCCGGTCGCCCTCGCGCAGGCCCGGCAGGGTCGAGACCGCCCGGGCGGCCACCAGCAGCGCGGTGGCCTCGTCGGCGGCCAGCCGCAGTGGCTCGGCCGCCTCCTCGCCCAGCGCGGCCGGGTTGTGCCACCAGATCCGCTCCCCGTCGGTGTCGATGTCCAGCAGATCGCCGCCCCGGAAGCTGGTGCCGCACATCGGCAGCAGATCGAGGTCGGCGACCAGCTCGTCCTCGGTGATGCCGAAGGCGCGCGCGACGTCCGCGATCCGGGCGCCGGGCCGCTCCCTGAGATAGGTCACCAGGGAGAGCATCCGCCGGGTCTGGTCGATGGCGTTCACGGGCCTGACCGGTTTGCCTGCCACAGTCCTGCTCCCCCTGTCAGCCCTTGGCCACGGCACGCAGCCGGTCCACCACGTCCGCGCGCAGCTCGGCCGGCTCCACCACCACCACGTCCGGCCCGAACTCCACCAGCCAGGCGTCCAGGCCGTGCCCGTACGGAATCTCCAACTCGTCCCAGCCGTCCCCGAGTTCCCGCACCCCGATGGCCTTCGCCCGAAGGGGGTAACCAGCACCGGAACGCAGCCGGATCAGGGCCGTGCCGTCGGCGATCTCGCCCGCCCAGCTCGCCACCGTCTCGCGCACGGTGACGACGTCGGGCACGGCAGCGGTGAAGCCCGTACCGCGCGAACGCACCCGCCCGGTGATCCTGGAGAGCCGGAAGACGCGCTCGGCACCCCGGTCACGGTCGAAACCGGCCAGGTACCAGTGCCCGCGCCAGCACTCCAGCGCCCACGGCTCCACATGCCGGGGCTCGGGGCGGGCGGCTGAGGCCTTGCGGTAGTCGAAGACGACCGGGCGGCGGTCCCGGCAGGCCAGCATCAGCGGCTCGAAGGCGGCCTCGTGCACCGGGATACGGGGCTCCAGCGCGCCGTGCGCCTCGTACGGGTCGACATCCTCGGGCAGCCCCGCGGCGCGCAGCTTCTGCAGGGCGCCACTGGCCGCGCCGGCGAGACGGGCCTGCTGCCACACCTTCGCGGCGAGACCGAGCGCCGCGGCCTCCTCCGCGTCCAGCGTGATGGGAGGCAGGCGGTTGCTGTCCCGGCGGGCCAGGTAACCGACCTCGCCGTCCAGGTTCTCCACCGTCTCGATGACCAGGCCCAGCTCGCGCAGGTCGTCCTTGTCCCGCTCGAACATCCGGTTGAAGGAGTCGTCGCTGCCCGCTGCGCCCTTTTCCGGCCTGGAGGCCACGCCTCTTTCCGGCCTGGAGGCCTCCACGTAAGCCTCGATGGAATCGCGCAGCTCGCGCTTGCTGAGCGGCCGCCGTGTGCCGAGCAGACACAGCGCGAGGTTCATCAGCCGCTCGGCCTTGGCAATGGCCATCGACGCCCTTCACCTTTCCTATGGTGCTTCCGACCGATGACCGTACCGCTCCCGGGTGCGGTGGCAAAAGCCGAGGGCCCATGCCCGGACAGGCATGGGCCCCAGCTGATCGGAACCGATCGGATACGGCCGGTCGATCAGGTTGGATCACGTGCGGATCACAAGGAACCGGGCCGGGATCAGACGCCCAGCAGGTCCACCACGAAGATCAGGGTCTCGCCCGGCTTGATCGCCGGGGTCGGGCTCTGGTTGCCGTAGGCGAGGTGGGCCGGGATGGTCAGCTGGCGACGGCCACCGACCTTCATGCCCTGCACACCCTGGTCCCAGCCCGCGATGACACGGCCGGCACCCAGCGGGAAACGGAACGGAGTGCCACGGTTCCAGCTGGCGTCGAACTCCTCGCCGGTGCTGAAGGCGACACCCACGTAGTGGACGGTGACGGTCTGACCCGCCTGCGCCACCGGCCCGTCGCCCTCCCAGATGTCCTTGATCTCGAGGTCCGCCGGGGGCTCGCCACCCGGGAAGTCGATCTCGGGCTTATCGATGCTCACGTCAAAAGCTCCTGCTTGTGTACGACACGAAACGCGGACAGTCTTTCATCTCCGCACCCCCGACACCCGCCACGGACACCAGCTTCCCCACCCGCCACGGACCACCCGCTCACATTGCCGCGAGGATGTCCACCGTGTAGACGAGCGTGGAGTCCTTCTTGATGACCCCGCCGGGTGGAACGGTGGCGTAGCCCAGCGCCGGCGGCACGACGACCAGCACGCGGCTGCCCACCTTCTTGCCGGTCAGCCCCTGCGCCAGACCCTTGACCAGCTGCTCGATCTGCCCCAGCGGGAACTGGCTCAGCCGCCCCGACCCGTACGTCCGCTCGAAGGTCTTGCCGCTCTCCCAGACCAGACCCTGGAACTGGCACAGGACCGTCTGGTCCGCCCTGAGCTCCGGCCCGTCGCCCTCCAGGACGTAGGTGGACACGAGCTTCCTCGGCGGGCCGGCCTTCGGGACGGTGACCTTGGGCACCTTGCCGTCGGTGTTCGTGGCGACCTGCGGCAGCGCCGTGTCGCTCTGCGGGACCGGCTTGCCGTGCGAGGAGCTCTTGGAGTTGAAGACATCGATCAGGTCGACGACGAAGACCATCGTGTCGGTGCCCTTGATGCCCGCCTGCGGTTGCCCCGACGTGCCGTAACCCCAGGTGGGCGGCACCGCCATCAGGACGCGGCTGCCGGCCTTCCTGCCCGCCAGCCCGTACCGCCAGCCGTCGATGCTGCTGCCCTGGGCGAGCTGAATGACCAGCGGGGTCTTGCGGTCGTAGGAGTTGTCGAAGACCTTGCCCGTGTCCCAGATCTGACCCAGGTAGTTCGCCTGGACGAAGTCGTTCTCCGCGACCGTACGACCACCGCCCGCGATCACCGTCCGCACCGCCAGGTTCTTCGACGGCTCGCCCGGCCCCTTGGCCACGGTCGGCTTCTCACCGAACTTCGTGCCCGCCGTGATGGCCGGCAACGGCCCCTCCACGATCTTCGGCGGAGGCACCGTCGACACCGACGGCGACGGCGACGGCGAGACACCGGCCTTGCCGGAACCGGACTTGCCGCACCCGGCGAGCGTGACCAGTCCTGCGGGAACGGCAGCGAGAAGAAGCGAACGTCGGCGCACGGAAGAGCCTCGTAATCGGTCGATCTTGCGGATGGCGTGCGCGCAACTCTACGACGCGACACGGGCGCCGTACCGGAAACGTACGACGCCCGTGTGGCGTTCCGGCAATTCGCCCCCGAAACGCTTGACCCACCCGCTTTCGCCTACATTCCGGCGATCAGCTTCTCCACCCGGTCGTCCACCGAACGGAACGGGTCCTTGCACAACACGGTCCGCTGCGCCTGGTCGTTGAGCTTCAGATGCACCCAGTCGACCGTGAAGTCCCTGCGCTGCTCCTGCGCCCGCCGGATGAAGTCACCGCGCAACCGCGCCCGAGTGGTCTGCGGCGGAACCGACTTGCCCTCGAAGATCTTCAAGTCGTTGCAGACCCGGGCCGCCTGACCCTTCTTCTCCAGCAGGTAGTACAGACCCCGACGACGATGGATGTCGTGGTAGGCGAGGTCTATCTGCGCGACCCGCGGATGCGACATCGTCATGTTGTTCTTGGCCCGGTACCGCTCGATGAGCTTGTACTTCATCACCCAGTCGATCTCGGTGGCGATCCGGTCCAGTTCCTCGGCCTCGATCGCGTCCAGCGTACGGCCCCACAGCTCCAGGACCTGCGCGACCGTACCCGTGCGGATCCCCCGGCGGTCGCAGAAGTCCACCGCCTTGTCGAAGTACTCCCGCTGCACCTCCAGCGCCGACGCCTCCCGGCCGCTGGCCAGCCGCACCTTGCGCCGGCCCGTGATGTCATGGCTGACCTCACGGATCGCCCGGATCGGGTTCTCCAGCGTCAGGTCACGCATCACCGTGCCCGCCTCGATCATGCGCAGCACCAGGTCCGTCGCACCGACCTTCAGCAGCATCGTCGTCTCGGACATGTTCGAGTCACCCACGATGACATGCAGCCGGCGATACCGCTCGGCGTCCGCATGCGGCTCGTCACGCGTGTTGATGATCGGCCTCGAACGGGTCGTCGCCGACGACACACCCTCCCAGATGTGCTCCGCACGCTGACTCACGCAGTACACGGCACCGCGCGGCGTCTGCAGCACCTTCCCCGCACCGCACAGCAGCTGCCGGGTCACCAGGAACGGGATCAGGATGTCCGCGAGCCGCGAGAACTCCCCGTGCCGGGCCACCAGATAGTTCTCATGGCAGCCGTAGGAGTTGCCCGCGGAGTCGGTGTTGTTCTTGAACAGGTAGACGTCGCCCGCGATCCCCTCCTCGTGCAGGCGTCGCTCCGCGTCCACCAGGAGTCCTTCGAGAATGCGCTCGCCGGCCTTGTCGTGGGTGACCAGTTCGATCACGTTGTCACATTCGGGTGTCGCGTATTCCGGATGTGAGCCCACGTCGAGATAGAGCCGGGCGCCGTTTCGCAGAAAGACATTGCTGCTGCGGCCCCATGACACGACACGGCGGAAGAGGTACCGCGCCACCTCGTCAGGAGACAGGCGCCGCTGTCCCCTGAACGTGCACGTGACACCGTACTCGTTCTCCAGCCCGAAAATGCGGCGGTCCATGACTGAACATTACGCCCGATCCCCCGAGCTGAAACGGGGTTCGACAGCACGATTTGGATCATTTTCCGGTGAACACGCAACCACCCCGCCCCGCACGGGAGCTGCGAGGACCCGCCCCGCCGCGAGCAGCACCAGCAACGACACCGCCCCCGCCGCACCCGGAACCGCGAACCCCCACACCGTGCCACCGGCCTGGACCACCGGCCCCGCCACCCCCGTCCCCACCGACGCACCCACCGTGAACGTCGTCACAAGCCAGGAGAACGCCTCGGTCACCGTCCCGCCCGGCGCGTGCCGGTCCACGATGATGAACGCACAGGCGATACACGGCGCGAGAAAGACCCCCGAGACCACCGCGAGCAGCACCATCGCCACCGCCCCCGGAGTCAGCAGCAACGGCAGATAACACACCGCCAGAAGAGCCACCAGCACCCGAAGTCGCCGCTCCGGCGAACCCGCCCACCGCCGCGCCCCGTACACCGTGCCACCGGCCAACGCACCCAGACCCAGCCCCGCCATCATCCAGCCGTACACCGCGTCACCGCCATGACCATCGGCGTACGACACCGACGCCACCGTGATCGAGCCCAGCGCGATCCCCACGAACAGGAAGGCCCCCAGCAGGACCAGCAGTCCCGGCGAGCGCAGCGCACCGAGCCAGTGGGCCTCGCGCGGAGCCGACCGCCACGCACGCGACGGCGGCGAGACCACCACGGACAGCGCACCCAGCACGCCCAGCGCGTTCAGCACCAGCAGCGCCGCGCGCGCGTCCCACAGCGACACGCACAGCGTCACCAGCAGCGGCCCGACCGTGAACATGACCTCCTGCGCGATCGCGTCCATGGCGTACGCCGTGTGCACCTGCTCCTCCCGGCCCAGCACCGACGGCCACAGCGCACGCAGGCCCCCCTCCAGCGGCGGCGTGAACAGACCGGACGCCGCCACGGCCACATACGCCAGCGGCAGCCGACCGGTGCCCGAGAACGCGAAGACCGCCATGGACAGGGCCGCAAGGACCGCCGCCGGCAACTGGACGCGCGGCTGCCCGTGCAGATCCACCAGCCGGCCCAGCACCGGC
Source organism: Streptomyces sp. NPDC001852 (assembly GCF_042891825.1). NCBI lineage: Bacteria > Bacillati > Actinomycetota > Actinomycetes > Kitasatosporales > Streptomycetaceae > Streptomyces > Streptomyces sp. NPDC001852. The sequence goes on along the minus strand of NZ_JBIATN010000004.1, from coordinate 196,810 downwards.
TGACCCACGGCATTGGCGACGCCGTAGACCGCGGCGAGAGCACCCGCAAGGCTGTACGTGCCACCCTCGGCACGGACGAACAGCACCAGGGCGATCGCGGCCGTCGCGTTCGGCAACCGGCCCACCAGCGTGCCGGTGAGCAGCCTCAGCGCATGCCGCGCCCGGAGTATCTCCAGATAACCCGTGGCCATGAGCCGCCCTCCAGCCTCACGTTTTACGTATAACCTCGCTTCCCATACGTACCATGTGCGCTGTTCACACGTCCACACGAAGAGGCAGGCCCAGGTGGCACCCAGCAGCACGCGACCCACCAGCCGGGACGTCGCCCAGGCAGCCGGCGTCTCCCAGGCAGCCGTCTCCCTCGTCCTCGGCGACAAGTGGCGCGGCCGCGTCTCCGCCACCACCGCCGAACGGGTCCGCGACGCCGCACGCCGACTCGGCTACCGCCCCAACCTCGCCGCCCGCAACCTACGCCTCGGCCGCACCCGCACCGTCCTGCTCGTCGTGCCGGCCCTGACGACAGAGTTCTTCGCCGGCGTCTACACCGGTGCCGCGCGCGTCGCAGCCGAAAACGGCTTCGGAGTCGTCCTCTACCCCTCCCCCGAAGGCATCGGCCCCGCCCGCGACCCCTTCGCCTCCGCACAAACCGCCCTCGACGGCGTGATCGCCTCCTCCATGGCCGCCGACGCCCTCACCGCCATCCGCGGCGACCAACTCCCCCTCGTCATGCTCGACAGCGACCCCGAAGGCAGCCTCGGCGCCGCCACCGTCAACCTCGACATCACCGACGGCATCCGCCAGATCACCGAACACCTCCTGGCCCTCGGCCACCGCCGCATCCTCCACCTCGCCGCCGACGTACCCTCCTGGACCTTCGAGATCCGGGCACGGGAACTCGCAGCGCGCATGGCCGCCCTACCGGGAACCGACGTGCGGACCGCCCGGGCCCCCATCTCCATCGAAGGAGCCCTCACCGCAACCCACACCGCACTCACCGCCCCCGGCCCCCGCCCCACCGCCGTCGTCTGCGACGACGACAAACTCGCCGCCGGCGCCTACAAAGCCCTCCGCCGCCTCGGCCTGCGCGTCCCCGACGACATCTCCGTCACCGGCGTCGACGACCTCGGCCTCGCCACCGCCATCGACCCCGAACTGACCACCGTACGACTCGACGCCGAACTCTTCGGCGAACACGGCATGCGAGCCCTGCTCGCCGTCCTGGAGGGCCGGGAGCCCCCAAGCGGGGACATCCCTGTCCACCTCGTCGTCCGCGGCTCCACGGCCCCGCCACCGGCCGCGCAGGCGCCCCGCTGACGCACCAGAACGCCGTGTGCCCCGGCCAGAACACCAGCCGGGGCACACGACAGCAGGCAAACAGGGCGCCAGGTCACTCCTCCTCGGAGTCCTCCTCCTCAGAAGTCTCCGCCTCGGAGGCCGCACCTTCCGCCGCCAGCAGACGCGACAGCTGACGACCCACGATCCGCTTGAACTTCCGCTTCTGCGGCCGCGTACGGTCCAGCACCGCCACCTCCAGACGCTCCGCCGGAATCTCCCGCTCACTGCCGTTGGTGTCACGGGACAACGCCTGCACGGCCAGCTTCAGCGCCTCCGCCAACGACATGCCGTCCCGGTGACGCTGATCCAGGAAACTGCTGATCTGCTCGGCGTTGCCACCCACCGCCACCGAACCGTGCTCGTCCACGATCGACCCGTCATGCGGCAACCGATAGATCTGGTCACCCTCCGGGGTCTCCCCCACCTCCGCCACGACCAGCTCCACCTCGTACGGCTTCTCAGCCGCAGACGAGAAGATCGTGCCGAGCGTCTGGGCATAGACGTTCGCCAGACCACGAGCAGTCACATCATCACGGTCATAGGTGTAACCCCGCAGGTCCGCGTACCGCACACCACCGATCCGCAGGTTCTCGTACTCGTTGTACTTACCGGCGGCCGCGAAACCGATCCGGTCATAGATCTCGCTGAACTTGTGCAGCGCACGGGACGGGTTCTCACCGACGAACACAATGCCGTCGGCAAACTGCATGACCACCAGGCTGCGGCCACGGGCGATGCCCTTCCGGGCGTACTCCGCCCGGTCGGCCATGGCCTGCTGGGGTGAGACATAGAACGGCGTCGACACCGGTTATCCGTCCCTTTCTGTCATGATCACTGGATCACCTTCGATAAGAACCGGGCCCGCACTCAGAGCAGAGCGGCCTTCGGACCGTCCGGCTCCTCCAGGCGCTTCTGCAGCACCGCACGAGCGAGCTCGGACGACTCCTCCTCCGTCAGCCGGCGGAAACCGTCCTCGGTGATCACGGTGATGATCGGGTAGATCCGGCGGGCGACATCGGGACCACCGGTCGCCGAGTCGTCGTCAGCCGCGTCATACAGAGCCTGCACCACCAGCGTGGTCGCCTGCTCCTCGCTCAGATCGTCACGGAACAACTTCTTCATCGCACCGCGCGCGAAGATCGAGCCCGAACCCGTGGCCGCGAAGTTGTGCTCCTCACTACGGCCACCCGTGACGTCGTACGAGAAGATCCGCCCCTTCTCGCGGTCCAGGTCGTACCCGGCGAAGAGGGGGACCACGGCCAGGCCCTGCATGGCCATACCCAGGTTCGAACGGATCATCGTCGACAACCGGTTCGCCTTGCCCTCCAGCGACAACTGAGCACCCTCGACCTTCTCGAAGTGCTCCAGCTCCAGCTGGAAGAGCTTCACCATCTCCACGGCCAGACCGGCGGTGCCGGCGATACCGACCGCCGAGTACTCGTCCGCCGGGAACACCTTCTCGATGTCCCGCTGAGCGATGATGTTGCCCATGGTGGCCCGACGGTCACCGGCCAGTACGACACCACCGGGGAAGGTCACCGCCACGATGGTCGTGCCGTGCGGCGCCTCGATCACCCCCTGCGTGGGTGGCAGCTGCCGGTTGCCGGGCAACATCTCCGGCTGGTGCTCGGACAGGAAGTCCATGAAGGAGGAGGACCCTGGCGTCAGGAAGGCAGCTGGTAGACGCCCGGTGCCACGAGAGTTGGCTTCCACAAGTTTCCTTCCAGATAGGCGGCGGCTCGGCGTACGACTTCGGGGTCGTCCCTCAACAGGCCGAGGCCGGAATTGCAGTTGAAGCACAGTACGCCACGGACCCTACCCGTCTTGTGGCAGTGATCCACATGCACAGCAGGGGCAGTGAGACAGATCGGGCACAGGCCTCGCTGGGAGACGATCATCGCGTCGCGCTCGTCTTCGGTGAGGCTGTCTCCACAGCCCTGACAGTGCTTGTGACCGTCTGGGACGGCTCCGCGCGGTGGAACTGTCCTGCCCATGGCCGGCCGGCGCTTGCGGTCGGCCTCAGCCGAACACTCGCGGCAACGGTGCTGCAAGCCGTCAAGATTGCCTCGCTTGGCCGCGAAGGCTGCGCGCGGCTTGGCTTCTCCGCACCGCGCGCAGCGCTTCACTTCCGGCTCCCCCAACACACCCGATCTCCGTTCGCCTTCGATTCGAAGGAAAAAGGGCCTTACTGCCCACCCTTCTGAACGAAGGATCGCACGAAGTCCTCGGCATTCTCCTCGAGGACATCGTCGATTTCATCGAGGACGGAGTCCACGTCATCGCTCAGCTTCTCGTGCCGCTCCTTGAGGTCCTCCGAAGCCTGCGCGTCCTGCGCCTGCTCCTCGACCTCCTCGGTCGCGCGCGTGGCCTTCTGCTGACCGCCGCCGGTGTCCTTGGTTGCCATAACCCTCACCCCGCTCAGTTCGCCTGCCGATCGGTGATGATCAGACCCTACAAGCCGGGTCCGACATCGGCCCCGCAGTTTCTCCAACGTACGGGGGCCACCCCGATGATTCCCGGCGGGCCGGGTTTCCACCCTGCCCGCCGGGGCCGCACCGGGTGCCCCCCTGGCCCGCTCAGCCGCCTGACAGGACCCTGACCAGGTCTTCTGCGGTGCGGCAGCGGTCCAGCAGTTCCTTGACGTGATTTCGCGTTCCGCGTAGTGGTTCCAGGGTTGGGACGCGCTGGAGCGAGTCCCGGCCGGGGAGGTCGAAGATGACCGAGTCCCAGCTGGCCGCGGCGACGTCGTCGGCGTACTGCTCCAGGCAGCGTCCGCGGAAGTAGGCGCGGGTGTCCTCCGGCGGCGTGGTGCGGGCCTTGTCGACCTCGGACTCGTCCAGGAGGCGCTTCATGCGGCCGCGGGCCGCGAGGCGGTTGTAGAGGCCTTTCTCGGCGCGTACGTCGGCGTACTGGAGGTCGACGAGGTGGAGGCGGGCGGCGTCCCAGTCGAGGTTGTCGCGGCGGCGGTAGCCCTCCATGAGTTCGCGTTTGGCGACCCAGTCGAGTTCGCCGGCGAGGCTCATGGGGTCGTTCTCCAGCCGGGTGAGGGTGTCTTCCCAGCGGGTGAGGATGTCCTTGGTCTGTTCGTCGGCGTCGGCGCCGTAGCGTTCCTCGACGTATTTGCGTGAGAGCTCGTAGTACTCCATCTGGAGTTGCACGGCGGTCAGGGTGCGGCCGCTGCGGAGGGTGACCAGTCGCTTGAGCTTGGGGTCGTGGGAGACCTGGTGGAGGGTTCGTACCGGCTGGTCGACGGCCAGGTCCACCGCGATGAAGCCGTCCTCGATCATGGACAGGACCAGGGAGGTGGTGCCCAGTTTGAGGTAGGTGGAGATCTCGGAGAGATTGGCGTCGCCGATGATCACGTGGAGGCGGCGGTACTTTTCCGCGTCGGCGTGTGGTTCGTCCCGGGTGTTGATGATGGGGCGTTTCAGGGTCGTCTCGAGGCCGACCTCGACTTCGAAGTAGTCGGCGCGCTGGCTGATCTGGAAGCCGTGTTCGTGGCCGTCCTGGCCGATGCCGACGCGGCCGGCGCCGGCGAAGACCTGGCGGGAGACGAAGAAGGGGGTGAGGTGGCGGACGATGTCTGAGAAGGGGGTTTCCCGCTTCATCAGGTAGTTCTCGTGTGTGCCGTAGCTGGCGCCCTTGTTGTCGGTGTTGTTCTTGTAGAGGTGGATGGGCTGGGCGCCGGGGAGCTGGGCGGCTCGTTCGGCGGCCTCGGCCATGATGCGTTCGCCGGCCTTGTCCCAGAGGACGGCGTCGCGGGGGTTGGTGACTTCTGGGGCGCTGTATTCGGGGTGGGCGTGGTCGACGTAGAGTCGCGCACCGTTGGTGAGGATGACGTTGGCGAGGCCGATGTCCTCGTCGGTGAGCTGGCTGGCGTCGGCGGCCTCCCGGGCGAGGTCGAAGCCTCGCGCGTCGCGTAGCGGGTTCTCTTCCTCGAAGTCCCAGCGGGCCCGGCGGGCCCGGTGCATCGCGGCTGCGTAGGCGTTGACGATCTGGGATGAGGTGAGCATGGCATTGGCGTTGGGGTGGCCGGGGACGGAGATCCCGTACTCCGTCTCGATGCCCATTACTCGCCGTACGGTCATGCGGCCCTCCTTGCCCGGCGGCACCCTCGGTCGTGGGCGCCGCTCACGTACCGCTGGCGCTCCGGTGCGTGTGCGGTGCCCGTCCCCGCACTGCGCGTTTCGGCGGCAGGAACGAGCCTAGAACGCCTTTGCGCTGGTGGGGAGATCATTTGCGTCATTGGCTGCTCCGGTCGTGGCCTGAAAAACGCGAGGGCTGCGGGTACCCGGTGAGGGCACCCGCAGCCGCCCTGGTGTTACAGGTACTGACCGGTGTTCGCCACCGTGTCGATGGAGCGTCCGGTGTCTGCGCCCTGCTTTCCGGTGATGAGGGTGCGGATGTAGACGATCCGTTCGCCCTTCTTTCCGGAGATGCGGGCCCAGTCGTCGGGGTTGGTGGTGTTGGGGAGGTCTTCGTTCTCCTTGAACTCGTCCACACAGGCCTGGAGGAGGTGGGAGACGCGGAGGCCCTTCTGGCTCTTTTCGAGGAAGTCCTTGATCGCCATCTTCTTGGCGCGTCCGACGATGTTCTCGATCATGGCGCCGGAGTTGAAGTCCTTGAAGTAGAGGACTTCCTTGTCGCCGTTGGCGTAGGTGACTTCCAGGAAGCGGTTCTCCTCGGATTCGGCGTACATCTGCTCGACCGCCGTCTGGATCATGCTCTGGACGGTGGTGGCCTTGTCGCCGCCGTGTTCGCCGAGGTCGTCGGCGTGCAGCGGGAGGCGTTCGGTGAGGTACTTGCCGAAGATGTCCTTGGCGGCTTCGGCGTCGGGGCGCTCGATCTTGATCTTCACGTCGAGCCGGCCGGGGCGCAGGATGGCGGGGTCGATCATGTCCTCGCGGTTGGAGGCGCCGATGACGACCACGTTCTGCAGGCCTTCCACGCCGTCGATCTCGGCGAGCAGCTGGGGGACGATGGTGTTCTCCACGTCGGAGCTGACGCCGGAGCCCCGGGTGCGGAAGAGGGATTCCATCTCGTCGAAGAAGACGATGACGGGGGTGCCCTCGCTGGCCTTCTCGCGGGCTCGCTGGAAGACGAGGCGGATCTGCCGCTCGGTCTCGCCGACGTACTTGTTGAGGAGCTCGGGTCCCTTGATGTTGAGGAAGAAGCTCTTGCCGGCGGCTTGGCCGGTGACTTCGGCGACCTTCTTGGCGAGTGAGTTGGCGACGGCCTTGGCGATGAGTGTCTTGCCGCAGCCGGGGGGGCCGTAGAGCAGGACGCCCTTGGGCGGGCGCAGCTCGTGTTCCTTGAAGAGGTCGGGGTAGAGATAGGGCAGCTCGACCGCGTCGCGGATGGCTTCGATCTGGTTGCCGAGTCCGCCGATCTGGTCGTAGCCGATGTCGGGGACTTCTTCGAGGACGAGTTCTTCGACCTCGCTCTTGGGGACGACCTCGTAGACGTAGCCGGAGCGGGGTTCGAGCAGGAGGGCGTCGCCGGCGCGGATGGTGACGTCCAGCAGCGGCTCGGCGAGCCGTACCACCCGTTCCTCGTCGGTGTGGCCCAGTACGAGGGCGCGCTCGCCGTCCTCGAGGATCTCCTTGAGGGTGACGATGTCGCCGACGCGCTCGAATTCCATGGCTTCGACCACGTTGAGCGCTTCGTTGAGCATGACTTCCTGGCCGCGCCTGAGGTCGTCGAGGTCGACGCTGGGGCTGACGTTCACGCGGAGTTTGCGGCCTCCGGTGAAGATGTCGGCGGTGCCGTCCTCGTTGGCCTGCAGGAAGACGCCGAAGCCGGCGGGCGGCTGGGCGAGCCGGTCGACCTCTTCCTTGAGGGCCACGATCTGGTCGCGGGCCTCGCGGAGGGTGTTGGCCAGCCGTTCGTTCTGGGCGGACACGCCGGCCAGGTTGGTCTGCAGCTCGACGATCCGCTCTTCGAGAATCCTCGTGTGTCGCGGAGAGTCGGCGAGCTTGCGTCGCAGGACGGCGATCTCCTGCTCAAGGTAGGCGATCTGCCCGGCCGGGTCGTCGGACCCTCGTCCCGGGCGGATGCCGCGGTTCATGTCGTCGTCGTGGGCTGCCACGGTCCTCACCTCCTCCAAGGGGAGCTGGACGCTTCCAGACCCTACCTGGGTGGGTGTCGATTGAAACCCCTAGATCACAGAGACTGTCAAGGTGTGTCGTCGGTCACCCGTTGCGCTCTCCCTCGCACGGAGGGAATACCCACTCAACGTGATGCGGAAGCAGCTTGTTCCGGGCATCGGGTGGTCAAAACCCTTCAGGAGTGGCCGGAGTTGTCTGTTGCGGGTGGTCTCGCCGGGGGGATGGGCAGCCCGCAGGGCGCTCGCGCGGTCATCACGCAGAGCGACGGCGTGGGCGGCCGGTGTCACGGTCGGCGTGGCTTGAAGTGGTGGGTTTCACCTCTGTCCTGGTCGGGCGCTCGTACCCGAGGTGGTGGGGGTGGAAACCCGGTGCCGGTGGAGCGTGGCTGGAATGCGGGCGGGGGTAGGGTCGGAGGTGTTCAACGGCCGCTGGTGCGGACCCGGCTGGCCCTGGGGGTGCCGGTGCCGCTCGGCGTATTCGACGGCAGGAGAGGTGACCGTGCAGCAGGAGGCCCCGGGCGGGGAGGCGCTGGAGGTCTGGATCGACCAGGATCTGTGTACCGGTGACGGGATCTGCGCCCAGTACGCCCCTGAGGTGTTCGAGCTGGACATCGACGGGCTGGCCTATGTGAAGGGCGCGGACGAGGAGCTGCTGCAGGCTGCGGGGGCGTCGGTGCCGGTGCCGTTGCCGTTGCTGGCGGATGTGGTGGACTCGGCGCGGGAGTGTCCCGGGGAGTGCATTCATGTGCGCCGGGTTTCGGACAGGGTCGAGGTGTACGGGCCCGACGCGGAGTGAGTCCGGGCCGGGCCCGGTGTCAGACGCTGTGGGTGTCGGCGTTGGTGGTGCGGATGAACGCGTTGCCGTTCCAGTGCCACTTGGTCGGGGTTTTCAGGTCGGGGCAGCAGTCGGGGACGGCGTCGGAGGAGTAGCCGAGCAGGGTGGCGTCGAGGGTGCCGGCGTGCAGGGTGAGGCCGGTGACGGTGAGCCGGTCCTTGGGGTCGACGAGGGTGGCGACGACGCGTGGTGTGCTGCTGTCGGCGGAGCGGGTGAGGACGTAGAGGCCGTCGGGGGGTGTGCCCATGGCGGAGTCGCAGTGGACGACTGCGACGGTTTCGGGCCGGCCGTCGCCGTCGAGGTCTCCGGTGGCTTTTTTGGCGACCACGGCTTTCACGGGTCCGCAGTGCAGGGGGAAGTCCACGCCGGTGGTGCTGGGCGGTGCGACGGCCGCGGGGGCGGACGTGCTGCGGGTGTCGGTGTGGGTCTGGGCGGCCGTGGCCGATCCGGGCTGTACGACGGAGGAGAGGGCCACGACGCCGGCGACGGCTGTGGCGGTGGCGACCCAGTGGATGGGTCGGGTGTGGGTGTGGGCGAGCTCCGGAACGGCGGATTGCTGCACTAGGAGTGTCTCCTGTGAGGGCTGTGCCGGTGGGGGTGGCCTGCATGGTGCCACACGTCACAGTGCGGGGGAACGGCGGGGTCGGGATTCCTGCGGGCGGGGCTCGCGTGGGTGGCGGGCGTACGCGCCGTTGCGGGGTGGGTCCCTGGTGCCGTGTCAACGCGCGGGCGCCGTGCCCCAGTTCCCGTCGGTGTGCGGGAACTGGGGCACGGCGCCGTTGCGTTGTGCTGTGTGCGGGGTCGGTCAGCGGGCGGTGCCGCCGTCGGCGTTGGGTCCGGCGTAGTCCTCGCCGTAGGCGCCCTTGGCGGGGCGGCGGCGGCGCATGGGCGGCTCGACGCCGTCGGCGAGGCGGCGGGCGGTGAGCAGGAAGCCGGTGTGGCCGATCATGCGGTGGTCGGGGCGGACGGCCAGGCCTTCGATGTGCCAGTTGCGGATCATGGTTTCCCAGGCGGTCGGCTCGTTGAAGCAGCCGATCTCCCGGATGGACTCCACGGTCCGGGCGAGCTGGGTGGTGGTGGCCACGTAGCAGCAGAGGATGCCGCCGGGGACGAGTGCCTTGGAGACCGCTTCGAGGCATTCCCAGGGGGCGAGCATGTCGAGGATGACGCGGTCGACGTCGGTGTCGGACAGGTTGTCCTGGAGGTCGCCGACGGTGAGCTGCCAGGCGGGGTGGGGGCCGCCGAAGTAGCGTTCCACGTTCTGCTTGGCGATGTCGGCGAAGTCCTCGCGGCGCTCGTAGGAGTGCAGCATGCCCTGGTCGCCGATGGCGCGCAGCAGGAAGCTGCTGAGCGAGCCGGAGCCGACGCCGGCCTCGACGACGCGGGCGCCGGGGAAGATGTCGGCGAAGGCGAGGATCTGCCCCGCGTCCTTGGGGTAGACGACGGCTGCCCCACGGGGCATGGACAGGACGTAGTCGGGGAGCAGGGGGCGCAGCGCGAGGTAGGCGACGTTGCCGGTGGTGCGGACAACGCTGCCCTCGGGAGCGCCGATCAGTTCGTCGTGCGGGAAGGAGCCCTTGTGGGTGTGGAAGTTCTTCCCGGCTTCGAGCGTGAACGTGTAGTGGCGGCCCTTGGGGTCGGTCAGCTGTACCTGGTCCCCGACCTTGAAGGGCCCGCGCCTGCGGGCGGCACCGGTCGGTTCGGACATGTGACCAGGGTACCGGCAGCGGAGGGGGCCACCGACCACTAGCTGGGGCGGGCCATGGCCTTCACGAAGGCCCGCTCCACGTCCGCCGCCGACAGGACGCCGTAGATCTCGCCGCTCTCCTCGACCACCAGGTACTCCGTGGCGGGGGTGGCGCGCAGGACGTCCAGGAGTTCTTCTCCGGCGAGCTCGGCGGAGACGCGCATGCCGTCGGTGAGCTCCTGGGCGAGGCCGCTGACGGCGACCCAGGGGCGGCGGTGTTCGGGTACGCCGACGATGGCGGACTCGCGGACCAGGGAGAGGGGGTTGCCGTGGGCGTCGACGACGACGAGGGCGCGGGCGCCTGCGGCGTTGGCGCGGCGCAGTGCCTCCGACAGCGGAGTGTCGGTCTCCACGGGTACGGCGCGCCGGGTGAGGGTGCGGGCGCGCAGTTCGGGGAGGTGTTCGCGCAGGCGGGCCATGCGCAGGCTGTTGCCGGCGCCGGTCCAGATGATGGCGGCGAGGATGGCGGCGAGCAGGGCGTCGGTGACGGTGTCCATGCCGCCGGTGTCCTCGCTGCTGCCGCCGAGGGCGCCGGACTGGTTGAGCAGGGGCAGGCCGATCAGGACGGCGACGGCGAGGGCGCGGCCGACCCAGGCGGCGGCGACGGTGCCGCTCATGGGTTTGCCGGTGATGGCCCAGACGACGGCGCGGAGCATGCGGCCGCCGTCGAGGGGCAGGCCGGGGAGGAGGTTGAAGATCGCCACGATGAGGTTGGAGATCATCAGGCCGGCCAGCAGGACGCCGGGGACGGTGCCGGGTTCGACGGGTTTCATGGCGAGGTAGAACAGGCCGGCCAGGACGAGGGAGAGCAGGGGCCCGACGAAGGCGAGGACGAACTCGCGGCCCGGGGTCTCGGCCTCCTTCTCGATCTCGGAGACGCCGCCGAAGAACTGCAGCTGGATGCGGCGGACGGGCAGCTTGAAGCGGATCGCGGCGACGGTGTGGGCCAGTTCGTGGACCAGTACGGAGGCGTAGAAGGCGACGGCGAAGAACAGGGAGACCAGGTAGCGGGCGGCGCCCAGTTCGGGCAGTACGCGGTCGAGCTGGCCGCCGAAGACCCAGGTGATGAGGGCGGCGACGAGGAACCAGCTCGGTGCGACGTACACCGGTACGCCGAAGGGGCGGCCCATGAGGATGCCGCCGCCGGGCTCTTTGGGCCTCGGCTGGGGCGGCTCGCCCTTGGCGATTCCGGAGTGCGCCAGGGACCGGTGCTCGGGGCGGGTGTCGCGCGCGTGTCCGGTGCCGGTGCCGGGGGCGGGGGCGTTTTCGGGGCGGGTGGGGCCGCCGGGGTGTCCCTCGGTGCCGGCGTCACTCCGGTCCGTGGCTTCGGGGTGGCCGTCGGTTGCGCCGGCGTCCGAGGCGCTGGTGCCGGTTTCGCCGGTGTCGGCCGGGCCGGCGTGGGTCCGCTCGGCGTTCGCGCTGCCGGCGCCGGTGCCGGTCGTGTCGCCCGCAGGCGCGGGGGCGTCCGAACCGTCGTCGGGGTCGGTGGTGTCCGCTGCGGGCTGGGCAGGTCGTGGGGCGGTCGGGCGGTCCAAGGCGCGCCCCTTGGCGTCGGCCTCGGTCCCGCGGTGGTCCGCGGCGGGCCGGGGCTGCGGGCCCGCGGGGTCGGTGGGGCCGGTCGTCGGGGCCGTTGGGCCCGCGGGGTGCTCGGCCGGCTTGTCGTTGCCGGACCGCGGCTGCCCGCTCCCGCCGCTCACGTCCACGGTGTCCCCTCGTTCGAAGCGTCTTCCGTACCTGCCGGACGGAAGGGTCTCTGGTCGATGGTATGCGGCCGTGGTGACGCGTTTCGCCCCGGCACCCCTTGTGTTCGCCGTGCGGTCGCGGGGCCGGACGCGGGCGGCGGCTGGGTCACTGTCAGTGGTGGGCCGTAAGGTCTGTGGACATGGACAGCAGCATCGAGGACGCGGGAGCCCTGTCGGGGGGCGCCGAGCAGACGGATCCGGCCGACGCGCCGCAGCCGACGCCCATGACGGCTCCGCCGGTCCCGGTGCCGGGGCCCTCGGTGGCTGCGGGGGCGACCGTGGCCGCCGCGCCGGAGGCCGGTGCCGAGCGCACAGCCGTCCCGCCCACCTCGCTCTCCCCGTCCCGGGCCGGTGATTTCATGCAGTGCCCGCTGCTGTACCGGTTCCGGGTGATCGACCGGCTGCCGGAGAAGCCGAGCCCGGCGGCGACCCGGGGCACGCTGGTGCACGCGGTGCTGGAGCGGCTGTTCGACGCGCCCGCGGCGGAGCGGACCGCGCCCCGGGCGAAGGCGCTGATCCCGGGCCAGTGGGACCGGCTGCGGGACAGCAGGCCGGAGCTGGGCGAGCTGTTCGCCGACGATCCGGAGGGGGAGCGGCTGGCCGGGTGGCTTCAGGAGGCCGAGCGGCTGGTCGAGCGCTGGTTCACGCTGGAGGATCCGACGAGGCTGGAGCCGGCCGAGCGGGAGCTGTTCGTGGAGGCGGAGCTGGAGTCGGGGCTGCGGCTGCGCGGCATCATCGACCGGGTGGATGTGGCGCCGACCGGTGAGGTGCGGATCGTCGACTACAAGACGGGCAAGGCACCGCGGCCGGAGTACTCCGAGGGCGCGCTGTTCCAGATGAAGTTCTACGCCCTGGTGGTGTGGCGGTTGAAGGGGGTCGTGCCGCGGCGGCTGCAGCTGGTCTATCTCGGCAGCGGCGATGTGCTGACCTACGATCCCGTCCTGGCCGATCTGGAGCGGGTGGAGCGCAAGCTGCACGCGCTGTGGGAGGCCATCAGGCAGGCGACGGAGACCGGGGAGTGGCGGCCGCGTCCGACCAAGCTGTGCGGCTGGTGCGACCACCAGGCGCACTGCCCGGAGTTCGGGGGCACTCCCCCGCCGTATCCCTTGCCGGTCAGGGAGCCCGGCGGGGTATCGGCCGGGGGTCCGGGGGCTGCTCCCCGGGAGTCACAGTCGCTGCCGGTGAGGGCGCGCGAGTCCGGGAGTGTGTCGCAGGGCAGAATGGGCCCGGACTAGCGAAGGAGTGTCACGTGGCCATCCGTGTCCTACTGGTCGACGACCAGCCCCTGCTGCGTACGGGTTTCCGGATGATCCTGGAGGCCGAGCAGGACATCGCGGTCGTGGGCGAGGCCGGTGACGGCCTGCAGGCCCTCGATCAGGTGCGGGCCCTGCAGCCGGACGTGGTCCTGATGGACATCCGTATGCCGCGGATGGACGGGGTGGAGGCGACCCGGCAGATCACCGGGCCCGACCGGTCCGGCCCGGCGAAGGTGCTGGTGCTGACCACGTTCGACCTGGACGAGTACGTGGTGGAGGCGCTGCGGGCCGGGGCGAGCGGCTTTCTGCTGAAGGACGCGCCCGCGAACGAACTGGTGCAGGCGATCCGTGTGGTGGCGGCGGGTGAGGCGATGCTGGCGCCGAGCATCACGCGCCGGCTGCTGGACAAGTACGCCACGCACCTCCCCTCCGGCGAGGAGCCGGTGCCGGACACCCTGAACACCCTCACCGACCGTGAGGTGGAGGTGCTGAAGCTGGTGGCGCGGGGTCTGTCCAACGCGGAGATCGCCGCCGACCTGTTCGTCAGTGAGACCACCGTCAAGACGCACGTCGGGCATGTGCTGACCAAGCTGGGTCTCAGGGACCGGGTGCAGGCGGCGGTGTACGCGTACGAGAGCGGCCTGGTGCGTCCCGGCGCACAGTGAGCGGTTTCGTCGGTACGACGGCGAAGGGCGCCCCTCCCGTGCGGGGAGGGGCGCCCTCGGTGTCAACGGCCGTCAGCTCTTGCTGAGTTCCCAGAACCGGAAGACGGTGGAGGAGTCCAGGCAGTACTCCAGGCCGTAGACGCCGTCGCGGACGACGGCGTACTGCTTGGCCTGCCAGACGGGCAGGACGGGCAGTTCGGTGGCGACGATGTTCTGCAGCCGGCCGAAGTCCTTGTCGGTGGCGGCGCGGTCGCTCTGGGCGGCGGTGTCGGGGATGAGGGTGCCGGTGATGGTGCGGTTGCTGTAGTTGTTGTCCAGCACGTTGCCCTTGCCGAAGAAGGGTGCGGTGAAGTTGTCGGCGTCCGGGTAGTCCGGGACCCAGCCCTTGACGTAGACGCCGTACTTGCCGGCCGCGATGTCCTTCTCGTACTGGTCGAAGGCGACCGACTTGACGTCGGCGTCGAACAGGCCGCTGGCGTTGAGCTGGCCGGCTATGGCCTTCAGCTCCTCGTCGGTGGCGGGGCCGTAACGGGACGGCGTGGACCACAGGGTGAGCTTGACCTTGCCGGTGACGCCGTCTGCGCGCAGTGCGGCGGCGGCCTTGGCCTGGGAGGGGCGGGCGCCGTAGGTGTCGAAGAAGGCCGTGTTGTGGCCGACGATGCCCGCCGGGATGACCGAGTACAGCGGGGTGGCGGTGCCCTGGTACACGTTCTTGATGAGGGCGTCGCGGTCGATGAGGTAGGCCATGGCCTTGCGGACGCCGAGCTTTCCGGCGACCGGGTCGTTCATGTTGAAGACCAGGTGCTGGACTTCGGCGCTGGTGCCGTCGATGACGTCGACGCCCTTGCCCTGCTGCTGGTCGAGGCCGGCGATGTCGGAGGCGGACAGGCCTCGGTAGGCGATGTCGACGTTGCCGTCGAGGAGGGCCTTCTTCAGGGCGGTGCGGTCTCCGTGGAAGAACTTCAGGGTGACGCCGGAGTTCTTGACCTTGGCGGTGCCCTTGTAGTTGTCGTTGACGGAGAAGACGGCCTTGTCCTGGTCGAAGGAGTCCAGCTTGTAGGGGCCGGACCCAACGGCCTTGTGGTCGGTGCGCAGGCCGTTCGCGTCGTACTGGAGGTGGTCGACGATGGAGCCGGCGCCGGAGGCGAGCTTGCTGGGGAAGGTCGCGTCGGAGGACTTCAGGTGGAAGACGACCGTCTTGGCGTCCGGGGTGTCGATGCTGCCGAGCATCGGGAACATGATCGCGGGCCCCGAGGGGTCGTTGATCTTCAGCATGCGGTCGAAGGAGAACTTCACGTCCTTCGAGGTGAGGGCGTCACCGTTGCTGAACTTCAGGCCGTCTCTGAGCGTGCACCGGTAGACCGTGGCCCGGGAGTCGGTGAAGGTGCACTCCTTGGCGAGTTCCGGCTGGGGTTCGGTGGCGCCCTTGGGGAAGCTGAGCAGTGACTGGAAGACGTTGTCGAACAACAGCCAGGAGCCGGGGTCGTAGCCGGAGGCCGGGTCCGTGGCGAGGACGTCGTCGGACATCCCCATCACCACGGAGGAGCCGGTACCCCCGGAATCACCGCTCCCCGAGCCGCAGCCGGTCAACAGGCCGGAGGCCAGCCCCGCCACGACGGGCAGGACTGGCCACTGGTTGCGCATGTTCACTTGATATTGCCTTGTCGTCGGTTCGTCACCCCGGGGCCACGGTGCCCGGCCCCGGGTACCGGGGCGTCCGTCCATGCCCCGGTGAGAGAGCCGTCAGCCGCTCACACCGCGGCCGAGCTCCCACAGCTGGAGCGTAGAGGAGGAGTTGAGGGCGTAGGCGACGCCCGTGATGTCGTCCCGTGCGGCGACGTACTGCTTGCCCTGCCACAGCGGCAGGACCGGGACGTCCTCGGCGACGATGTCCTGGATCGCCGTCAGGCTCTTGGCGGCGTTGATCCGGTCGGCCTCGCGCCGGGACTCCGGGATCAGGGTGCGCTGGATGGTGCCGTTGGAGTACGGCGAGCCGAGGAAGTTGTCCTTGTCGAGGAAGGGCGCGAGGAAGTTGTCGGCGTCCGGGAAGTCGGGGAACCAGCCCATGCCGTAGACGTCGTACTGGCCCTTCTGCTCCGCCGGGCGGAAGGTGTCCCAGGTGTGGCCCTGGAGGGAGACGTCGAACAGGCCGCTGTCGTTGAGCTGCTGCTGCAGGACCTCGAACTCCTTCTGGGTGGCGGAGCCGTAGTGGTCGGTGGTGTAGTGCAGGGTCAGCTTGACCGGGGTGGCGATGCCGGCCTGGGTGAGCAGGGTCTTGGCCTTGGCGACGCTGGGGTTGCCGTACTTGTTGAAGAACGAGTTGGAGTGGCCGGTGACCGTGGCGGGGACGAGCGAGTACAGCGGCTCGGCCTGGGTGCCGTAGACCTTGGAGACCAGGGCCGCGCGGTCGATGATCTGGGCCATCGCCTGGCGTACGGCCTTGGACTTCACGCTGCTGGCGTTGGTGTTGAAGGCGAGGTAGCGGATCTCCAGGCCCGGCATGTCGACCAGGTCGACCTTGTTGGCGCTGCCGGCGTCCAGCTTCTGGATCTGGGCGGGCGACATGGTGCGGGTCATGACGTCGATGTCACCCTTGTCGATGGCGGCGCCCATGGCGTCGGCGTCGCTGAAGGAGCGCAGGACGACCTTGTCGTTGTTCACCTTCACGGCACCCTTGTAGTTGGGGTTCTTGGTGAAGGTGGCGGCGCTCATGGTGTTGCCGCTGACGTCGGCCTGGAAGGTGTAGGGGCCCGAACCGTCGACCTCGAAGCCGTCGCGCAGCTTGCCGTTCTGGTAGTCCTTCGGGTTGATGATGCCCGCGACCGGGGTGGACAGCTTGTACGGGAAGGTGGCGTCGGCGGTCTTGAGGTGGAAGATGACCTCGCGGTCGCCCTGGGTCTCGATGGTGTCGATGGTGTTCAGCAGGGAGGAGACACCGCTGCTGGACTTGATGCGCAGGGCGCGCTCGATGGAGTACTTGACGTCCTGGGCGGTGACCGGGTCGCCGCCGGCGAACTTCAGGCCGTCGCGGAGCTTGCAGGCGTAGCGTTCGCTGCCGCTGTCGGTGAAGGAGCAGCTCTCGGCGGCGTCCGGGACGGGGTCGCCCTCGCCCTTGGGCTGCGCCATCAGGGTCTGCACGGTCTGGCGCAGGATGTTCCAGGTGCCGACGTCGTAGGCGTAGGCCGGGTCGAGGGGCGCCGGGGCGTCGCTGGTGGTGGTGAACCGGTCCGTGGTGCCGACGACGATGGCGTCTCCGCTCTTGCTCCCGCTGCCGGATCCGCCGCACGCGGCGAGAACCGGGGTGAGCAGGCCGGCCACCGCCGGCAGCACCAAAGTCTTGCGGTTCATGCGGGGGTTTCTCCAGAGCTGTTCGGGTCCGTGTATCCGACATGCATGGGTGGTGCGGCGGATCACGGGGGGATGCGGCGATGTTCTCGCGATGAGATTAGTCCGCGCCCGCAGGAGGGTTCACAGCCGCGTGAGTTGACCCGCCATCACGCAGTGAAACCGGGTGCGGACAGACCGAAAACCCGACAGCGGCAGGATTAGTGCAGCATCCCATCAATCGGGACACAAAGACCCGTCGTTCCGGGCCCAACGGGGTCGTTCAGCACAGTCGGTCCGGGTTGTCGAGGGTCGTCGGAGTGGGGAACGTCACACTTCCAACTGTGCGGCGAGTCAGTGGAATTCGGCCGGACGGCCGGTCGTGAATTCCACTTCGGTGTACTTCCCCGGAAATTTGTCCAGCCGGGCCAATGGACTTTGCACGCTGGGTGAACAGCTAGAGCATTTCCGTCATCAGGCCGCGCAGAAATGCCAGGTCGACCTCTTCCAGAGAGGTCACCACGGTGCGTCCGGCGGCCGGGCCGATGGGGGCGACGGAGGGTACGGCGACGACGCGGCAGCCCGCGGCCTCGGCGGCGGCGACACCGGTCGCGGTGTCCTCCACCACCGCGCATCTGTCCGGCCGGGCGCCGAGCCCCGCCGCGGCGAGCAGGTAGGGGTCGGGGAAGGGCTTGGTGCGTGAGACCTCGTCGCCTGCGACGGACAGGGCGAAGTGGTGGGCGCCGAGGATGCCCAGCACGCGGTCGATGATGCGCCGGTGGGAGGCGGAGACCAGGGCCGTCGGGATGGCGTGCTCGTGGAGTTCGGCGAGCAGGCGGGCGGCGCCCGGCATCAGCGGCAGGGCACGGTCGATACGGTCCTCGAAGCCCTCGTTGAGCAGCACGGTGAGTTCGGCGAGGGTGATGTCGGCGCCGGTGGCCTCGATGAGGAAGCCGGCGCTGCGGGTCATGGGCCCGCCGACGACGACGTGCCGCCAGGACTCGTCCAGGGTGTGACCGAGGGCGGCGAAGACCTCCACCTCGACGTCCCACCAGAAACCCTCGGTGTCCACCAGGGTGCCGTCCATGTCGAGGAGCACCGCCTGCAGGGCGGAGCCTTCGGCCGTAAGGGTTCCGAGCGCGGGGACCGTGCTGGTCATCCGGGCGCACCTCCTTGAGGGACGATCAGGCCGGTTCCCGGACAGGGAACCGGCCTGCAGTGGACCGACCAGTGTACGTCTCCGGCGCCGGAAGCGCCTCGTTTGAACGGCGTGTGCCGGGGCACACCCCGACTACCGCCGGGGGTGGCCCTGACGTGCGCCTTCCACGGCTCGACGCGCCGGGTTCACCGCGCGTTGAAGTACTTCGCCTCCGGGTGGTGGATCACGATCGCGTCCGTGGACTGCTCGGGATGCAGCTGGAACTCCTCGGACAGGTGGACACCGATGCGCTCCGGCCGGAGCAGGTCCGCGATCTTGGCGCGGTCCTCCAGGTCGGGGCAGGCGCCGTAGCCGAGGGAGAAGCGGGCACCCCGGTACTTCAGGGCGAACATGTCCTCCATGGCGGCCGGGTCCTCGCCGCCGAAGCCGAGTTCGGCGCGGACGCGTGCGTGCCAGTACTCGGCGAGCGCCTCGGCCAACTGGACGGACAGGCCGTGCAGTTCGAGGTAGTCGCGGTAGGAGTTGGCCTCGAAGAGCTTCGCGGTCTCCTCGCCGATCTTCGAGCCGACGGTGACGACCTGGAGGCCGACGACGTCCGTCTCCCCCGACTCCTCCGGGCGGAAGAAGTCGGCCAGGCACAGCCGGCGGCCGCGGCGCTGGCGCGGGAAGGTGAAGCGGGTGCGCTCGTTGCCCTGCTCGTCCAGGATGATCAGGTCGTCGTCCTTGGACACGCAGGGGAAGTAGCCGTAGACGACGGCCGCTTCCAGCAGGTTCTCCGTCTGGAGGCGGTCCAGCAGGCCGCGCAGCCGGGGCCGGCCCTCGCTCTCCGCCAGTTCCTCGTACGACGGTCCCTCGCCGGTGCGGGCCTGCTTCAGACCCCACTGGCCCTTGAACAGTGCGCCCTCGTCCAGCCAGGACGCGTACTCCTTGAGCTGGATGCCCTTGACGATCCGGGTGTCCCAGAACGGCGGGGTGGGCACCGGGTTGTCGGTGGCCACGTCGGAGCGGACGTGCCCCTCCTCGGGGCGCTCCTCGACCTCGACGGAGGCCGTGGCGCGGACCCGGCGCTGCCGCAGTTCGGGCAGCTTCGCCCCCGGCACTCCCCGCTTGACCCCGATGAGGGCGTCCATCAGGCGCAGGCCCTCGAAGGCGTCGCGGGCGTAGCGGACCTCGCCCTCGTAGATCTCGTGCAGGTCCTGCTCGACGTAGGCGCGGGTGAGGGCGGCGCCGCCGAGGATGACCGGGAAGCGGGCGGCCAGGCCGCGCTGGTTGAGCTCCTCCAGGTTCTCCTTCATGATCACCGTGGACTTCACCAGCAGCCCGGACATGCCGATGACGTCGGCCCGGTGTTCCTCGGCGGCCTCCAGGATCGCGGAGACCGGCTGCTTGATGCCCAGGTTGACCACGTTGTAGCCGTTGTTGGACAGGATGATGTCGACGAGGTTCTTGCCGATGTCGTGGACGTCGCCGCGCACGGTCGCCAGCACGATGGTGCCCTTGCCCTCGGCGTCGGACTTCTCCATGTGCGGTTCGAGGTAGGCGACGGCGGCCTTCATGACCTCGGCGGACTGCAGGACGAACGGCAGCTGCATCTGGCCGGAGCCGAACAGGTCACCGACGACCTTCATGCCGTCCAGCAGGGTCTCGTTGACGATGTCCAGCGCCGGACGCCCGGCCAGGGCAAGGTCCAGGTCGGCTTCCAGGCCGTTGCGCTCGCCGTCGATGATGCGGCGCTTGAGGCGCTCCTCCAGCGGCAGCGCGGCCAGTTCCTCCGCCTTGCCCGCCTTCAGCGACTTGGCGGTGGCGCCCTCGAAGAGCTGCATGAGCTTCTGCAGCGGGTCGTAGCCCTCGCCGCGGCGGTCGTAGATCAGATCGAGGGCGGTGGTGACCTCTTCCTCGCTGAACCGGGCGATCGGAAGGATCTTGCTCGCGTGCACGATCGCCGAGTCCAGGCCCGCCTTCACACACTCGTCCAGGAAGACGGAGTTCAGCAGGATCCGGGCCGCCGGGTTCAGGCCGAAGGAGATGTTCGACAGGCCCAGGGTGGTCTGGACGGCCGGGTGGCGCCTCTTCAGCTCGCGGATCGCCTCGATGGTGGCGAGGCCGTCCCTGCGGGACTCCTCCTGACCGGTGCAGATGGTGAAGGTCAGGGTGTCGATGAGGATGTCGTCCTCGCGGATGCCCCAGTTCCCCGTCAGGTCCGCGATCAGCCGTTCGGCGATCTCGACCTTCTTCTCGGGGGTGCGGGCCTGGCCCTCCTCGTCGATGGTGAGCGCGATCAGGGCGGCGCCGTGCTCCTGGGCCAGCCGGGTGACCTTGGCGAAGCGGGAGTCGGGGCCGGCGCCGTCCTCGTAGTTCACCGAGTTGATCACCGCACGGCCGCCCAGCTTCTCCAGGCCCGCCTGGATGACGTCGACCTCGGTGGAGTCCAGCACGATCGGCAGGGTGGAGGCGGTGGCGAAACGGCCGGCGAGTTCCTCCATGTCGGCGACGCCGTCGCGGCCGACGTAGTCCACGCACAGGTCCAGCATGTGCGCGCCCTCGCGGATCTGCTCCCGGGCCATCTCCACACAGTCGTCCCAGCGGCCCTCGAGCATGGCCTCACGGAACTTCTTCGAGCCGTTGGCGTTCGTGCGCTCGCCGATGGCCAGGTAGGAGGTGTCCTGCCGGAACGGCACCGTCTGGTACAGGGAGGCCGCACCCGGCTCGGGGCGCGGGTCGCGGGCCGGCGGGGTGAGGCCCTGGACGCGCTCGACGACCCGGCGCAGGTGCTCGGGCGTCGTACCGCAGCAGCCGCCGACCAGGGACAGGCCGTACTCGCGGACGAAGGTCTCCTGCGCGTCCGCCAGCTCCGGCGCGGTCAGCGGGTAGTGGGCGCCGTCCTTGCCGAGGACGGGCAGGCCCGCGTTCGGCATGCAGGACAGGGGGATGCGGGCGTTGCGGGCGAGGTAGCGCAGGTGCTCGCTCATCTCGGCCGGGCCGGTGGCGCAGTTCAGGCCGATCATGTCGATGCCGAGCGGTTCCAGCGCGGTGAGCGCGGCGCCGATCTCGGAGCCGAGGAGCATGGTGCCGGTGGTCTCGACGGTCACCGACACGATCACCGGCAGGTCCAGGCCGAGGGCGGTGAGGCCACGGCGGGCGCCGAGGACGGCGGCCTTGGTCTGCAGCAGGTCCTGGGTGGTCTCCACGAGCAGGGCGTCGGCGCCGCCCGTGACCAGGCCTTCGGCGTTGCGCTGATAGGCGTCGCGCAGGGTGGTGTACGGGGCGTGGCCGAGGGTCGGCAGCTTGGTGCCGGGGCCGATGGAGCCGAGGACCCAGCGGGGGCGGCCGTCCTTGGCGGTGAACTCGTCGGCGGCCTCGCGGGCCACCCGGGCGCCGGCCTCGGACAGCTCGTACACGCGCTCGGAGATGTCGTACTCGCCGAGGGCGGAGTGGTTGGCCCCGAAGGTGTTGGTCTCGACGCAGTCGACGCCCACGGCGAAGTAGGCCTCGTGGACGGAGCGGACGATGTCGGGGCGGGTGAGGTTGAGGATCTCGTTGCAGCCCTCGAGCTGCTGGAAGTCCTCGAGCGTGGGTTCCTGGGCCTGGAGCATGGTGCCCATGGCTCCGTCGGCGACCACCACGCGGGTGACGAGCGCCTGTCGGAGCGCGGACGCGCGGGTCCGGCTGTCGGCGGAAGGGGACGGTGGCAACGAGGCCATGAAGGGGCTCCCTAGATGCGACGGCTGTCGGCTTTGCGGTGTCCCGGACAGGCGGGGAGGCCGCACGGCGCCAGGGTAACCGGGAGTCGGGTTGGATGGGCACCGGCGTCCACGAGGCGGACGCCGGTGGCGGGTGCGCCACGGCCAGGTCACGTGTGATGTAACAAGTGCCGACCGACCGTTAGCGGTAGGTCGGCATGGACCGGTAGTGTTCGACATTGCCGAACGGAGTTGAATACCGGTCGGCAGTCGAAGGGGACGGAGGCAGGACGGCGATGGCACGGAACATCCAGTCGCTCGAACGGGCGGCCGCGATGCTGCGGTTGCTGGCGGGCGGCGAGCGGCGGCTGGGCCTGTCGGACATCGCCTCGTCACTGGGCCTCGCCAAGGGCACCGCCCACGGCATTCTGCGCACCCTCCAGCAGGAGGGCTTCGTGGAGCAGGACGACGTCTCCGGGCGCTACCAGCTGGGTGCGGAGCTGCTGCGCCTGGGCACCACGTATCTGGATGTGCACGAGCTGCGGGCCAGGGCCCTGGTGTGGACCGACGACCTGGCCCGCTCCAGCGGGGAGAGCGTGTACCTGGGGGTCCTGCACCAGCAGGGCGTGCTGATCGTGCACCACGTCTTCCGGCCGGACGACAGCCGGCAGGTGCTGGAGATCGGCGCCATGCAGCCGCTGCACTCCACGGCGCTCGGCAAGGTGCTCTCCGCCTACGACCCGGTGGCGCACAGCGAGGCGCTGGAGGCCGACCGCAAGCCCTTCACCGACCGCACCGTGTGCGAGATCGAGGACTTCGAGCACCTTCTCGACATGACACGCGCGCGTGGGTACGCGGCCGACGTCGAGGAGACCTGGGAGGGCGTGGCGTCTCTCGCCGCGCCCATCCACGACCGGCGCCGCATGCCCGTGGGGGCGGTCGGCATCACCGGGGCCGTGGAACGGCTGCGCCGGGACGGCGAGCTGCGTCCCGAGCTGATCGCGGCGGTGCGCGACTGCGCCCGCGCGGTGTCGAGGGACCTGGGCGCGGGACGGTTCTGACCGGTCGGCGCCCTTTTTCGGGGTGAACCGGAACGCCGGGCGGCGTTCCGGTTCTCGCCATACCCTAAAACCGACATATGGGCGCAACACATACGTCAGTGCGCGAAGAGTGATAACCCGCAGCGATCAATAACGATCCTGTTTTCGATAACAGAACCCTTGACGCATGCGTAAGGCCGAAGCAAGACTCCCGTCCATCGGTCGGCATTGTCGAACACCTACCGGCAATACGCGCTAGAGTGTGACAACGCCAAGGGCCGGCATCGCTCTCACCCCCGAGGGCGCCAGAACCCCGGCGGGACCCGGGGTTCGGCCCCTGGACGAAGGACAAAGGAGTCGCGGGTGTCCAGCTCCGACATCTTCATCGGCGAGACCATCGGTACCGCCATACTCATCCTGCTCGGCGGCGGCGTCTGCGCGGCCGTCACGCTGAAGGCCTCCAAGGCCCGTAACGCCGGTTGGCTCGCCATCACCTTCGGGTGGGGCTTCGCCGTGCTGACGGCCGTGTACATCTCCGGACCGCTGTCCGGTGCCCACCTCAACCCGGCTGTCACGGTGGCTCTCGCCATCAAGAACAGCGACTGGAGCAACGTCCCGGTCTACCTCGCCGGCCAGCTGCTCGGTGCCATGATCGGTGCGACCCTGGTGTGGGTCGCCTACTACGGCCAGTTCCACGCCCACCTGACCGACAAGGAGATCGTCGGCGGTCCGGGCGCGCAGGCCACCGCGGCCAAGGCGGTCGAGGCCCAGGAGAAGGGCGCCGGCCCGGTCCTCGGCATCTTCTCCACCGGTCCGGAGATCCGCAACGCGGCGCAGAACCTCGCCACGGAGATCATCGGCACGGTCGTGCTGATCCTCGCGGTCCTCACCCAGGGCCTGAACGACAAGGGCAACGGCCTCGGCGTCCTCGGCGGTCTGATCACCGCGCTCGTGGTGGTGTCGATCGGTCTGTCCCTCGGCGGCCCGACGGGCTACGCGATCAACCCGGCCCGTGACCTCGGCCCGCGCATCGTGCACGCCCTGCTGCCGCTGCCCAACAAGGGCGGTTCCGACTGGGCGTACGCCTGGATCCCGATCGTCGGTCCGCTGATCGGCGGCGCCATCGCCGCAGGCATATACAACGTCGCCTTCGCTTAGACGACGCCTCGAAGCACGCGCCGTACGGACAGCCCCTTTACCAAGGATTTCAGGAGCACACAGTGACCGACGCCCACACCGCAGGCCCCTTCATCGCCGCGATCGACCAGGGCACGACCTCCAGCCGCTGCATCGTCTTCGACCGGGACGGCCGTATCGTCTCCGTCGACCAGAAGGAGCACGAGCAGATCTTCCCCAAGCCGGGCTGGGTCGAGCACAACGCCAACGAGATCTGGACCAACGTCCAGGAGGTCGTCGCCGGGGCCATCGCCAAGGCCGGCATCACCCGTGACGACATCAAGGCCATCGGCATCACCAACCAGCGCGAGACCACCGTGCTGTGGGACAAGAACACCGGTGAGCCCGTCTACAACGCCCTTGTCTGGCAGGACACCCGCACCGACGCCCTGTGCCGGGAGCTCGGCCGCAACGTCGGCCAGGACCGCTTCCGCCGCGAGACGGGCCTGCCGCTGGCCTCGTACTTCTCCGGGCCCAAGGCCCGCTGGCTGCTCGACAACGTCGACGGCCTGAAGGAGCGCGCCGAGGCCGGCGACATCCTCTTCGGCACCATGGACACCTGGGTCATCTGGAACCTGACCGGCGGTGTCAACGGCGGCAAGCACGTCACCGACGTCACCAACGCCTCCCGCACCATGCTGATGAACCTGCACACGATGCAGTGGGACGAGAAGATCGCCGAGTCCATCGGCGTGCCGCTGGCGATCCTGCCGGAGATCCGCTCCTCCGCCGAGGTCTACGGCGAGGTCACCGGCGGCAAGCTCGGCGAGGTGCTCGGCGGCATCCCGGTCGCCTCCGCGCTCGGCGACCAGCAGGCGGCCCTGTTCGGCCAGACCTGTTTCTCCGAGGGCGAGACCAAGTCCACCTACGGCACCGGCACCTTCATGGTGATGAACACCGGTGACAAGATCATCAACTCCTACGCCGGTCTGCTGACCACGGTCGGTTACAAGATCGGCGACCAGCCGACGGTCTACGCCCTGGAGGGCTCGATCGCCGTCACCGGCTCGCTGGTGCAGTGGATGCGCGACCAGATGGGCCTGATCTCCACCGCCGCCGAGATCGAGACGCTCGCGCTCTCGGTCGAGGACAACGGCGGCGCCTACTTCGTGCCGGCCTTCTCCGGTCTGTTCGCCCCGCACTGGCGTTCCGACGCCCGCGGTGTGATCGCCGGTCTGACCCGGTACGTCACCAAGGCGCACCTCGCGCGCGCCGTCCTGGAGGCCACCGCCTGGCAGACCCGGGAGATCGCCGACGCCATGGTCAAGGACTCCGGCGACGAGCTGGTGGCCCTGAAGGTGGACGGCGGCATGACCTCCAACAACCTGCTGATGCAGACCCTCGCCGACGTTCTGGACGCACCGGTGGTGCGCCCGATGGTCGCCGAGACCACCTGCCTCGGCGCCGCCTACGCCGCCGGTCTCGCCGTCGGCTTCTGGTCCAGCACCGACGAACTGCGCGCCAACTGGCGCCGGGCCGCCGAATGGACCCCCCAGATGGACGCGGACACCCGCGACCGTGAGTACAAGAACTGGCTCAAGGCCGTCGACCGGACCATGGGCTGGATCGAGGACGAGAGCTGAGCGGCCCGCACCGGCTCAGACATCTCTGACGAGGAGTAAGTACCCGACATGACCAGTCAGTCCACCCTGCAGTCCGTGCCTGCCCTCGGGACGCACCCGGCCTCCGGCTCCAACCCGAGCCGGGCCGAGACCAGGGAGCAACTCTCCAAGGCGTCGTACGACCTTCTGGTGATCGGCGGCGGCATCCTGGGCATCTCCACCGCCTGGCACGCCGCGCAGTCCGGCCTGAGGGTGGCACTGGTCGACGCCGGCGACTTCGCCGGTGCCACCTCCTCCGCCTCCTCCAAGCTGCTCCACGGCGGTCTGCGCTATCTGCAGACCGGCGCGGTGAAGCTGGTGGCGGAGAACCACTTCGAGCGCCGTGCGGTCTCCCGCCAGGTGGCCCCCCACCTGGCGAACCCGCTCACCTTCTACCTCCCCGTGTACAAGGGCGGGCCGCACGGCGCGGCGAAGCTCGGCGCGGGCGTCTTCGCCTACTCCGCGCTCTCCGCGTTCGGTGACGGCGTCGGCCACCTGCTCTCCCCCGCCAAGGCGGCGCAGGACGTGCCCGAGCTGCGCACCGAGAACCTCAAGGCCGTGGCCGTGTACGGCGACGACCAGATGAACGACGCGCGCATGGCGCTGATGACGGTCCGCGCGGCCGTCGAGGCGGGCGCGGTCGTCCTCAACCACGCCGAGGTCACGGGCCTGCGCTTCACGAGGGGCCGGGTCACCGGTGCCGACCTCAGGGACCGGGTCTCCGGCGAGGAGTTCGGCGTCAACGCCCGCCTGGTGCTGAACGCGACCGGCCCCTGGGTCGACCACCTGCGCCGGATGGAGGACCCGAACGCGGCGCCGTCCATCCGTCTGTCCAAGGGCGCTCACCTGGTCCTGAAGCGGACCTCTCCGTGGAAGGCCGCGCTGGCCACCCCGATCGACAAGTACCGCATCACCTTCGCCCTCCCCTGGGAGGACATGCTGCTGCTCGGCACCACCGACGAGGAGTTCGAGGGCGACCCGGCGGACGTGTCCGTCACCGAGAAGGACATAGCCCAGATCCTGGACGAGGCCGCGTTCTCCGTCCGGGACCAGCAGCTCCAGCGCGACCTCATCACCTACGCCTTCGCCGGCCTGCGGGTGCTGCCGGGCGGTCCCGGTGACACCGCCAAGGCCAAGCGCGAGACCGTGGTGACCGAGGGCAAGGGCGGCATGCTGTCCGTCGCGGGCGGCAAGTGGACCACCTTCCGGCACATCGGCCGTACGGTCATGCAGAAGCTGGAGGCGTTGCCGGGCCACCCGCTCGGCGACGACTTCGAGCCCATCTCCTCGCTGCCGAAGAAGCTGCCGCTGCCCGGTGTCGCCAACCCGCGCGCCGTCGCCCACCGCCTGCTGGTGGACCGCCCGGCTCCGGGTCCGCGCATGGCCGCCGACACCGCCAGGCACCTGGCCACCCACTACGGCTCCCTGGCCTTCGACATCGCCCGCCTGGCGAACGACAACCCGGAGCTGGCCGAGCGTGTCCACCCCGACGCGCCGGAGATCTGGGCGCAGGTCGTCTGGGCCCGCGACCACGAGTGGGCCGAGACGCCGGACGACGTGCTGCGCCGCCGCACCACGCTGACCATCCGGGGCCTGGCCACGGACGAGGTCCGCGCGAAGGTGCAGGACCTGCTCGGCAAGAAGTAGACCCCGGTGACGGCCGGTCCGCCCCCTGACCGGGACCGGCCGCCGCCGCAGCGCCGGACCGCCGCACCGGGTCCGGACCACCGAGAGGGGCGACCCCACGCCGATGGGGCCGCCCCTCTCGCCTTGCCCGGGGGGATGGTCAGTGCCGGACGCTTCCATGGGACGAAGGGACGGTGTACCGCCCGTGGTCTTACGCAAGGTCCACGGACCTGACTTCCCGCCGGCCCGGCGGTGGACCCGGCCGACAGGAAGTGGTCCGACGCGCCGCCCGCATAATGTGCTGAGACATCCGATGTCTGAGGCGTGGGGCGGGCGGCAGGAGGCCGGATCATGGCAGTCACCGACGAGGCGATCGAGAAGATCAAGGGCATGATCGTCTCCGGTGCGCTGCGGCCCGGGGACCGGTTGCCCAAGGAGAGCGAGCTGGCCGCCGAGCTGGGGCTGTCGCGCAACTCGCTGCGGGAGGCCGTACGGGCGCTGTCGCTGATCCGGATCCTGGACGTGCGGCAGGGCGACGGTACGTACGTCACCAGCCTCGATCCGCAACTGCTGCTGGAGGCGCTGAGCTTCGTCGTGGACTTCCACCGCGACGACACCGTCCTGGAGTTCCTCGCGGTGCGCCGGATCCTGGAGCCGGCCGCGACCGCGATGGCCGCGTTCCGGATCAGCGAGCAGCAACTGGACGCGCTGTCGGCGCAGTTGGACGCCCTCGGTGACGAACCCTCGGTGGAGGAGCTGGTCGCCGCCGACCTGGATTTCCATCGCGGCATCGTGCGCGGCGCCGGCAACTCGGTGCTGTGCTCGCTGCTGGACGGGCTGTCGGGGCCGACGACGCGGGCCCGGATCTGGCGGGGCCTCACCCAGGAGGACGCGGTCGGCTGGACCCTGCGCGAGCACCGGGCGATCCTGGCCGCGCTGCGCGACCGGGACGCGGAGGCGGCCCGGTCCTGGGCGACCGTGCACATCGCGAGCGTGGAGCAGTGGCTGCGCAGCACGCTGTGACGCAGCACCTGGTGACAGCGGGGAAACACCCGTGCGGATGCGTCCGGATCCCGGTTGACAGGGGTGTTCGACGGTGGCGATCGGGGCAGTGATCCGGTCACTGGCCCACGCAAGGGGGCTGCGGGCGCCCCCGCCGGACGCCGTAAGGTTGGTGAGTCAAGCGAGGGCACGTCGGAAGGAGGCACTGGGTGATCGAGCTGGAGGGGGTTCCCGAGCTGATCGACCCAGTCATGGTGGCCGCGTTCGAGGGCTGGAACGATGCCGGCGACGCCGCCTCCACGGCGGTCGCGCATCTGGAACGCGAGTGGAAGGGCGAGGTGTTCGCGGCGCTGGACGCCGAGGACTACTACGACTTCCAGGTGAACCGGCCCACGGTGTTCATGGACGCCGGAGTGCGCAAGATCACCTGGCCGACGACGAGGTTGTCGGTGGTGCGGGTCGGCGGCGAGAAGCCGCGCGACCTGGTGCTGGTCCGCGGCATCGAACCGTCGATGCGCTGGCGCTCGTTCTGCAACGAGCTGCTCGGCTTCGCGCACGAGCTCGGCGTGGAGCTGGTGGTCATCCTGGGCGCCCTGCTCGGTGACACCCCGCACACGCGTCCCGTCCCGGTCAGCGGGGTGACGTCCGACCCGGACCTGGCCCAGCGGATGGACCTGGAGGAGACCAAGTACGAGGGCCCGACGGGCATCGTCGGCGTCCTGCAGGAGGCGTGCACGCACGCCGGCGTCCCGGCGGTGTCGCTGTGGGCGGCCGTACCGCACTACGTCTCCCAGCCGCCCAACCCGAAGGCCACGCTGGCGCTGCTCAACCGTCTCGAGGACCTCCTGGACCTGCGCATCCCGCAGGGCGAGCTGCCGGAGGACGCGCGTGCCTGGCAGGTGGGCGTGGACCAGCTGGCCGCCGAGGACAGCGAGGTCGCCGAGTACGTCCAGACGCTGGAGGAGGCCCGGGACACCGCCGAGCTGCCGGAGGCGTCGGGGGAGGCGATCGCCCGGGAGTTCGAGCGGTATCTGCGGCGCCGGGACGTGGGCCCTCCGGGCGGACACGCGACGGCCGACGGCGGGGACGGCGGCTCGTACCGCAGGGACACCCCCGGCGGAGGCAGCCGGCCGCCGAAACCGCCCAGGCCGGATGCGGCCGAGGGCGACGACGAGGACGGCGCGGAGGAGTGAGGACGCCGTAAGGGGCGGTTCCCAGGAGGGAACCGCCCCTTACGCATGCGTCGGAACCGCCGGAGCTAGAGCGCCACGCCCAGCAGCGCGTCCACCGCACGCGTGACCACGCCCGGCGCGCCGGTGTCCGTGCCGCCCTGCTCCTCCTGGCGCGCCGCCCAGAGGTCCACCGCCGCGAGGGCGGTGGGGGCGTCCAGGTCGTTCGACAGGGCCTCGCGGATCTCCTCCACCAGCGCGTCCGCGGACGGGCCGTCGGGGCGGGAGACGGCCGCGCGCCAGCGGCCGAGGCGGGCCACGGCGTCCTGCAGGACCTGGTCCGTCCACTCCCAGTCGGCGCGGTAGTGGTGGGAGAGGAGGGCCAGGCGGATGGCGGCGGGGTCGACGCCGTCCCGGCGGAGCTGGGAGACGAAGACGAGGTTGCCCTTGGACTTGGACATCTTCTCGCCGTGCAGGGCGACCATGCCGGCGTGGACGTAGGCCTTGGCCATGGGGAACTCGCCGGTGAGCACCTGGGCGTGCGAGGCGCCCATCTCGTGGTGCGGGAAGGCGAGGTCGGAGCCGCCGCCCTGGACGTCGAAGCCCATGCCGAGGTGGTCCAGGGCGATGGCCACGCACTCGATGTGCCAGCCGGGCCGGCCCCGGCCGAGGGAGCCGCCGTCCCAGCTGGGCTCGCCCTCGCGGGCCGCCATCCACAGCATCGGGTCCAGCGGGTTCTTCTTGCCCGGACGGTCCGGGTCGCCGCCGCGCTCGGCGGACAGCAGCCGCATGGCGGCCGCATCGAGGTTCGAGACCTTGCCGAAGTCCGGATCGGACTCGACGGAGAAGTAGATGTCGCCCTCCAGCTCGTAGGCGGCGCCGAGTTCGCGCAGCCGCTCCACGAGCGGGACGATGCCGGGTATCGCCTCGACGGCGCCTATGTAGTGCCGCGGCGGGAGAAGCCTGAGGGCGGTCATGTCCTCGCGGAAGAGGGCCGTCTCCTTCTCGGCGAGGGCGACCCAGTCGACGCCGTCCCGCTCCGCGCGCTCCAGCAGCGGATCGTCGACGTCGGTGACGTTCTGGACGTAGTGGACCTGCCGCTTGGTGTCGAGCCACACGCGCTGAACGAGGTCGAACGCGTTGTAGGTCGCCGCGTGCCCCATGTGGGTGGCGTCGTACGGGGTGATGCCGCAGACGTAGAGACGGGCGACGGGACCGGGGTCGAGGGTGACCAGACCGCCGGTCGCGGTGTCGTGGATCCTCAGGTCGCGGCCCTGACCAGGCAGGGCGGGGACCTCGGAAGCGGGCCAGGCATGCATGTACATGAGCCTAACCGGCTGCCCGCCGCGGATACGAACGGGATCTGGCCGGATGACCGATCAGGCGCTCTTGTGGATCGGCGCCCGATGTGCTGATCGTGCTCACACCGGCGGCCAGGGGATGGCGGGCCACTCGCCGCTGGGCTCCGGGTGCACTCCCGTGGTGAGCAGCGCCTCGACACGCGCGCGTGTGGCGTCGATCTCGGCCGGGGTGATCAGTGCGGTCAGCCGCTCGCCCAGCGGGCCGCCCAGGCCCTCCAGCAGTCCCTGGAGGACGTCGACGGCCTCGGTGGTCAGCGGTTCCCCGGCCCAGCCCCACAGCAGCGTGCGCAGCTTGTTCTCGACGTTGAAGGTGACGCCGTGGTCGATGCCGTAGAGCCGGCCGTCGGTGGTGGGCAGCAGATGGCCGCCCTTGCGGTCGGCGTTGTTGATCACCGCGTCGAGGACGGCGAGCCGGCGCAGCCGCTCGTCGTCGGCGTGCACGAGGAGCGCGGTGCGGCCCTCACCGACCTCGGCCAGGCCGATCGCCTTCCAGCCCGGCTCCGGTTCCTCGGCGTCGACGAGGGCGAGCAGCTCCGCCTCGGCCTGGACGTCGATCCACAGCTGGCACATGCCCTCGCCGTACGGCCCGTCGCGCAGCACGGTCGGCGGAACGAGCCCCCAGCCGGTGGCCTCGGAGACCTCGTAGGCGGCCACCTCGCGGCCGGCCAGGGTGCCGTCGGGGAAGTCCCACAGCGGGCGCTCCCCGGCCACCGGCTTGTAGATGCAGGTGGCTTCCCGGCCGTCGAGGGCGATGGTGCAGAACAGTGCGGCGTTGGACGCCTCGCGGATCCGTCCGCGCACGGTCAGCTCACCCCGAGCGAGCAGCTCGGCGGCGGCCGAGCCGGTCCCGGCGTCGGTGGGCGTCACGCTCCGCGGCGGTATCCGTTCTGGCGCGGACATACGTGTCCTTCCGGATCGAGCGGGAGGCTGCACAGCGGGCACGGCGGCCGCCCGGCGTTGACGACGTCGAGGGCGCGCTTGGCGAAGGCCCGGGCCTGCGCGCCGGTCAGCCGGACCCGCAGCATCGGGGGCCCGTTCTCCTCGTCCTGGAGCAGCCGCTCCTCGGCCTCGGCGAGGTCCTCCTCGGTGTCGGCGTCCAGCTCCACCAGGGCCTGCGCCTCGACGATCATGCGCTGTTCCTCGCCGTCCCAGGCCAGCGCCATGGTGCCGACCCGGAACTCCTCCTCGATGGGGGTCTCCAGCGGGGCGGTGTCGGCGATCTCGGTGGGCGCCATGGCGGGGACGGCGGCGCTGCCGCCACTGCGCCGTACGACCTCGTCGAGCAGTTCGTCCATGCGCTCGGCGAGCGCGGCCACCTGGGTCTTCTCCAGAGCCACGCTGGTCACCCGGGAGCCTGCGGTGGCCTGGAGGAAGAACGTACGGCGTCCGGGCAGTCCGACCGTGCCGGCCACGAAGCGGTCCGGCGGGTCGTAGAGGAACACCTGACGGGACACGTCCTGTCTCCATTGAGAGTGAGTGCGGTGAGGGTGGGGGCGGAGGGTGGGTTTCTCAGCGGTGCGGGCGGTTGCGGACACGCGGCGGTGTGGATCGCTTCACCCTACTGCGGCCGACGATCACGGTGCGCCCGCACCACCCCCGACCGGTGCGTCGCCCTCACCAGGTTCCTCGCGCGGGGCGAGCGAAGCGAAATCCCCGGTGTCGCCGAGGCGAACGAGAAACGGCCGCAGCCGGGTGTAGCGGATCGCGGTGACGGAACACGGTTCCACGGAGATCCGCTGGAACAGGTCGAGGTGGAGTCCGAGGGCGTCGGCGACCAGGGATTTGATGATGTCACCGTGGGAGCACATGAGGTAGACGGCGTCGGCGCCGTGCTCGCGCTCCACGCGCGCGTTCCATTCGCGTACGGCCTCGGCGGCGCGGGTCTGCATGGCCCGCATGGACTCGCCGCCGGGGAAGGCGGCGGCCGACGGGTGGGCCTGGACGACCTGCATCAGCGGCTCGTCCTTGAGCTCGGCGAGCTTGCGGCCGGACCAGTCGCCGTAGTGGCACTCCCCGATCCGCTCGTCGGTGTGGGCGCGCAGGCCGGGGCGGGCCTCGAGCAGCGGCCGTAGGGTCTCCTGGCAGCGCTGGAGGGGGCTGGTGACCACCTCGGAGATCGGCAGTGCGGCGAGCCGGCCGGGCAGCGCGGCGGCCTGGGCGGCACCGCGCTCGTCCAGGGCGACGCCCGGCGTCCAGCCGGCGAGCACACCGGAGGTGTTGGCGGTGGAGCGTCCGTGCCTGACGAGGATCAGCGTGGGCATGCGCCCCAGGGTAGGCGTACCAGCACATGCACCGGGGACCGGGCGAAGGGAGAATGCGCTCCGTGATCGTCGACTGCGCCATCTACCGGCACGGGCACCGCACCGAGGGCCCGGAGGACCTGTCCGACGCGCTCGCCGAGGCGCGGGCCGAGGGCGGGTTCGTCTGGATCGGCCTGTACGAGCCGTCCGAGCGGGAGTTCGACCTGGTCACCCAGGAGTTCGCGCTGCATCCGCTGGCGGTCGAGGACGCCCTCAACGCGCATCAGCGGCCCAAGCTGGAGGTGTACGCCGACTCGCTGTTCATGGTGCTGAAGCCGGTCGTGTACGACGCGGCGAGCGACACCGTCTCGGCCGGCGAGATCATGGTCTTCATCGGTGACTGCTTCGTGGTCACCGTCCGCCACGGCGAGCACTCGCCGCTGGCCGCCGTACGGCGCCGGCTGGAGGAGGAGCCGGAGATGCTCGACAAGGGTCCGACCGCCGTGCTGTACGCGATCTCCGACGCTGTCGTCGACCACTATCTGGAGGTGGCGACGGAGCTGGGGAACGATCTGGAGGAGCTGGAGGCGGAGGTGTTCCGGCCGGAGGGCGGCGGCTCGCGGGGCACCGCGTCCCGGATCTACGGCTTCAAACGGCAGATCCTGGAGTTCCGCCGGGCCACCGGCCCGCTGGCGCCGCCGCTGGCGCGGCTGGGCGGCACCGGAGCGTTCGGCGGCACGGTGCCCTTCGTGCACGACAAGGCCCGGCCGTTCTTCCGGGACGTGGGCGACCACCTGACACGTGTGAACGAGTCCGTGGAGGCCCTGGACCGGCTGGTGTCGGATGTCCTGTCGGCGCATCTGGCGCAGATGAGCGTGCGGCAGAACGACGACATGCGCAAGATCTCCGCGTGGGCTGCGATGGCCGCGGTCCCCACGATGATCGCGGGGATCTACGGCATGAACTTCGACCACATGCCGGAGCTGCACTGGCTGTGGTCGTATCCGGCGGTGATCCTGGCGATGGCCGCTCTGGAGGTGCTGTTGTACCGCCTGTTCAAGCATCGCGGCTGGCTGTGACGCGCCGGGGTGGCCGCTCAGGCGAACTCGTGGGCGGGGGTGGCGGGGCCGCCGAGGGGGTCGCGGCGCTCGGGCATGCGGAGGGTGACCATGCGGCGCCAGCCGACGAGGCGTTCGTAGGCGTACACCGCGTGGACACCGCCCGCGAGCAGGGCGTACCTGACCCTGGACCAGCCCAGGATGCGGGCCATGCGGGCCATCACGGCGAGGCTGACGTCCCGGTGGACGCGGATCTCTGCCAGGGCGCACTCGCGCAGGGTGCGCTGGATCAGCCGGCCGTGCCCGGCGGCGGCGAACCGCAGCAGTTCCTCGTGGGTGTAGGCGAGGTGCCTGCCCTCGTCGTCGGAGATCATGCGTACGGCCCTGCCCACCTCGGGGTGGTCGGCGAAGAGCCTGAGCAGCAGTTCCATCTGCTCGGCGGCGCGCTGTTCGGTGACGCGGCTGTGGGCGAGGTAGACGATGAGGTCCCGCTCGGTGAGCGGCTCGTCCCGCCGGAGCCTGTCGTGGGCGAGGCCGATGCCGTGCCGCTCCAGCAGCATGGTGTAGTCGGTCTCGGGCGGTACGGCGACGGGGGTGAGCCCGCGCCTGTGCAGCAGGGCGGTGAAGATGCGTCCGTGCTTGTCCTCGTCGGCGCCGTGCCGGGCGATCTTCGGGGCCAGGGCGCGTTCGCCGTGCGGGACCAGCGCCGCGATCCGCCCGTTCTCCCAGCCGCCCTGGGACTCCCCGCCGGCGGCGATGGAGCAGAAGAGCCGGAACGACTCGTCGTGGTCGAGGATCTCCTGGAACAGACTCTTGGCCGAAAGCATGAAACGAGTCAAATGCGGGCGAATGGGGGCCGCAACAGCTGTGTGCGCCCGCTCGGCCGAAAGGATGACGCCGGGGTCGTAACCACGCGGGGCCGGGCGCGTTGTTCCTCACGACGGCCGTGGCGGGGAAGACCCCCGAGCCCCCACCACGGCCGCTGAAGACTCCGACGACAGGGCCTAGGCCAGCCCGGCGCGCTCCAGGGCCTCGGCGCCGGCCCGCAGGGACGCGAGCCGCTCCTCCAGCGTGAATCCGGCCGGCGACAGGCTCAGCGTGGTGACCCCGGCGGCGGCGTAGGCCCTCATCCGGTCGGCGATGCGGTCGACGGAACCCAGCAGAGTCGTCTTGTCGATGAGGTCCTGCGGGACCGCGGCCGCGGCGCCCTGCTTGTCGCCGGACAGGTACTTCTGCTGGATCTCGGCGGCTTCCTTCTCGTATCCCATGCGCTGGGCGAGCTGGTTGTAGAAGTTCTGCTTGGCGCTGCCCATGCCGCCGACGTACAGCGCGGTGTAGGGGCGGAAGGTGTCGGCGAGGCGGGCCACGTCCTTGTCGTCACCGACGGCGACGGGCAGGGTCGGGCAGACGTCGAACCCGTCGAGGGTCCTTCCGGCCTTCTCGCGCCCGGCGCGCAGGTACTTCAGGGTGGTCTCCTCCAGGTGTTCGGCGGCGGGGAAGATCAGCAGGGCACCGTCGGCGATCTCGCCGGTCTGCTCCAGGTTCTTCGGGCCGATCGCCGCGATGTACAGCGGGATGTGCTCGCGCTGCGGGTGCACGGTCAGCTTGATCGGCTTGCCCGGGCCGCCGGGCAGCGGCAGCGTCCAGTGCTCGCCCTCGTACGTCAGCCGCTCCCGGGTCATGGCCCTGCGCACGATCTCCACGTACTCGCGGGTCCGCGCGAGCGGCTTGTCGAACTTGACTCCGTACCAGCCCTCGGAGACCTGCGGGCCGGACACCCCGAGCCCGAGCCGGAACCGCCCGCCGGACAGCGAGTCGAGCGTCGCGGCCGTCATCGCGGTCATCGCGGGCTGGCGGGCCGGGATCTGGAAGATGGCCGAGCCGACGTCGATGCGCTCGGTCTGGGCGGCGACCCAGGACAGCACCGTCGCCGCGTCGGAGCCGTAGGCCTCGGCGGCCCAGCACACGGAGAAGCCCAGCCGGTCGGCCTCCTGGGCCACGGCCAGATTGTCCCCGTCCATTCCGGCACCCCAGTAGCCGAGGTTGATCCCGAGCTGCATCGCCGATTCCCCTTACCCATGAGTAACGTCCCTGTGGGGGCGACCTTAGCGCGGGGACGGAGGCCGGGGCAGGCGCAGGGCACCTGAAAATCACCGGCCCGCGGCCCCACCACGTTATCCACAGGCAACCCACCGCACCGGTTCTGGCCAGTAATCTCGCCCGCATGGAGCAGAGGCATCTCGGCCGTACCGGCCTGCGCGTGTCCCGGATCGGACTCGGCACCCTCACCTGGGGCCGGGACACCGACGAGCACGACGCCGCGGACATGCTGAAGGCGTTCTGGGAGGCCGGCGGAACCCTCGTCGACACCGCCGACGTGTACGGCAACGGCGAGGCGGAGTATCTGCTCGGACAGCTGATGGACGGCCTGGTGCCGCGCCGGGATCTGGTGATCTCCACCAAGGCGGGCAGCGTCCCCGACCCGGACCGCCGTTTCGACGGCTCCCGCGGCCATCTGCTCGCCGCCCTCGACGCCTCACTGGCCCGCCTGGGCACGGACTGCGTCGACGTGTGGCACATCCACGCCTTCGACCCCGACACCCCGCTGGAGGAGACGCTCCAGGCCCTCGACATAGCGGTCAGCAGCGGCCGCGCCCGGTACGCGGGCGTCGCCAACTTCTGCGGCTGGCAGCTCGCCAAGGCCGCCACCTGGCAGCTCGCGGCGCCGGGCATGCGCACGCGCCTGGCCAGCACGCAGCTGGAGTACTCCCTGCTGCAGCGGGGCGTGGAGCGGGAAGTGCTGCCCGCCGCGCTGGATCTCGGGGTCGGCCTGCTGCCCTCCTCCCCGCTCGGCCGGGGCGTGCTGACCGGCAAGTACCGGCACACCACTCCCCCGGACT
This sequence comes from Streptomyces sp. NPDC001852, assembly GCF_042891825.1. Classification (NCBI taxonomy): domain Bacteria; kingdom Bacillati; phylum Actinomycetota; class Actinomycetes; order Kitasatosporales; family Streptomycetaceae; genus Streptomyces; species Streptomyces sp. NPDC001852. The sequence goes on along the minus strand of NZ_JBIATN010000004.1, from coordinate 159,788 downwards.
CGCGCGGCGCCTCCGAGCATCTGGCGCCGTTCGTCGAGCCGTACCTGGACGACACGGCGACCCGCATCGTGGACGCGGTGACGACGGCCGCCGACGGACTCGCCGTCACCCCGCTCCAGGTGGCCCTCGCCTGGGTTCGGGACCGGCCCGGCGTGGCCGCGCCGATCGTCGGTGCGCGCACGGCGCAGCAGCTCACGGCGGCATTGTCAGTGGAGGCCCTTAGTCTTCCTGACGAGATCTGCCGGGCGCTGGACGATGTGTCGGCGCCCGTGCACCGCTATCCCGATCACGACTGGAGCACGCTGTGAGCACGGAGCCGGAGACCACGGAGGAAGCCGGGCCGGGGACGCCGGACACACCCGAGGACCCGGGCGGGGAGGCCACGCCCGGGGGGAGCCGTGCGGATGGCACCGAGGCCGACCGGCCCGAAGAGGGTGGTTCGAGCACGGGCGGCGCCGAGGGAGCAGGGGCGGACTCCGCTCAGCGGTCCCGGCGCGAGGGCGAAGATGCCGGTGCCGTGCAGCGGCCCGAGGGCGACGGCGACGGCTCCCCCCAGCCGTCCGGGGGCGAGGGCGCAGGCACCGGCTCCGCCCAGCTCTCCGAGGCCGAGGCCGAGTTGGCCGCGCAGCGGCTCGAGCGGGAGCGGATCGAGCGGCGCAGGGCCGAGAAGAAGGGCCCGGTCGAGAGCGGCGCCAAGCTCAGCGGCAAGGCGGCCGACCTGCTCGCGGCGGTGCGGGCGGTCGAAAGCGGCGAGAAGCCGGTGACCGCCGTGTTCGACGAGCCCGCGCCGGCGCCGCGCCGCCCGGCCCCCGAGCCCGCACGCCGGCCGCAGCCCGCGCCCGCCCCCGCCGCCGTCACGGCCGCCGCACCGGCACCGGAGACGGTGGAGAGCGTCCGCCGGGTGCTGGCCGAGGGCGGCGCGCCCGAGGTCCTGGCCCCCCAGGTGGCCGCGGCGCTCGGCGAGGGCGCCGACGCGGTGCTCCGCGAGGATCCCTGGCAGTTGCTGCGGATCGGCGGCGTACGGCCCGACCAGGCCGACGGCTTCGCCCGGGCCCTGCTCGGCGCCGCCTGCGGCCCCGGCGACGAGCGGCGGACCCGCGCGATCACCGTCTGGCTGCTGGAGCAGGCGGCCCTGGCCGGACACACCGCGCTGGAACTGCCCACGCTCACCGCGGCGCTGGGCCGGCAGGGCGTCCCGGACCCGGACGCGGCGGTGCAGAGCACGCTCGCGGAGGGCGAGGCCCTGGCCTTCCAGGACGCCCTGGAGGAAACGGGAGCCGCCGCGCCGCAGGCGGCGGAGGAGGGCGAGGACGAACAGGAGCGGCCGGTCCGGGTCCTCGTCGGCCTGGAGCGGTACGCGCTGGCCGAGGAGAGCCTCGCCGACGGCCTGGCCCGGCTGGTCAACTCGCCGTCCAAGGAGGCCGAGCAGGCGTGGCAGGCGGCGGTCGACACCGTCTCCGGCGGTGCGGCCGAGCTGGTCCGCGCGGTCGCCGGGCACGGCCTGGTGCTGCACACCGGCGGGGAGGCCGCCCGCGCCGAACCGGCGGCGCTGCTCGGCGCCGCCCGCCGCGTGGGCCTGCGGGCCTTCGCCGTCTGCCACACGCCCGACGGACGCCACCGCCTCGCCGCCGCCCTGTCGGGCACGGACGGGCCGGGGCACGGTGCGGGTACGGCCGCCGGTCCCACGCCCGACGACCCCACGCGCCCCGCCGCCCTTCCCGGCCAGGACCCGGCGGAGCACGGCGTGTGCACGGTCGCCGGTCTGCTGTCCGGCGCCGAGGGGCCGGGCCGGGACGCGGACGGCGCGCTGGAACTCGATCTGCTGATCGTGCTGGACGCGCCGCAGCTCGACGTGGAGTGCGCCGCGATGCTGGTGGAGTCGCTGCCCGACGGGGCCCGGCTGGTGCTCAGCGGCGACCCGGCTCTGCTGTGGTCGGCCGGACCGGGGCGGGTCTTCGCCGATCTGCTCGCCGCCCGCGTCTGCCCGCAGCTCGCCTCGCGCCTGCCCGACCCGGGCCCGATCGGCGAGCTGGTCTCCGGCATCGGCATCGGCGAGCTGAACCAGGTCGCCGCTCCGGGCAAGGAGATCGTCATCGTCCCGGTGCGGGACGCGGGCGAGGCCGTGCACCGGACCGTCCAGCTGGTCGCCGACTCGGTGCCCCGGGCGATCGGCGTCCCGGCCGACCAGACGGTGGTGATCACCCCCGGGCACGGCGGCGCCGCGGGCACCCGCGCCCTCAACTCCGCGCTGAAGGAGCGCCTCAACCCCGGCCCGGGCCGCTTCGGCGGCTTCGACCCCGGCGACCGGATCGCCTACTCCCCCGCTCCGGGTCGTACGGTGCCGGGCGTGGTGGTGAAGGCCGATGCGGACGGGCTGCACCTGTCGTGCGCGGACGCCCAGGTGGTCGTACCGCGCGAGCGGGTGGAGGAGGCCGTACGGCACGGCTGGGCGCTGACCGCACACCAGGCGGTGGGCGCGCGCTGGCCGGCGGCGGTCGTCGTGCTGCCCGGCGACGCCGCGCAGGCGCTCAGCAGACCCTGGGTGTACACGGCCTTCGGCCGGGCGGAGCGGCATCTGTCCGTGGTCCACGGCGTGGAACAGGCCCTGCCGAAGGCGGTGGCGGAGACGCCGGCCAAGCCCCGCACGACCCGCCTGCAGACGCTGCTGCGCACACAGGTACCGGCGAACTGACGTCTCTGGAGTCCGGCGGTGCCGTACCGGCCTCGGGCCGCACGGCACCGCCGGCCACCCTCACCTCTCGGCGGCCTCGACCTCGACCTCGTCGTCGTTGTGGACCTCGTCCTCGTCCTCGACGAACTCGAGATCGTCCTCCTCGTCGGAGTCGTCCTCGTCGTCGAAGACGGCGCTGACATCGAACCGGCACACCACCCCTTGCGGATCGATGTGCTCGAACGGCGCCTCCAGCCACTCCCCCGCCTCGGGGGCCTCGTCCGCCGCGGTGACCCAGAGCGTGGAGTCGCCCTCCTCCAGACCGAACTCCTTGTGCCGGGAAGCGATCTCGTCCGGTTCGAACTCGCCGAACAGGATGCCGAGCGCGCCCGGAACCGTAGCGGCGGCATCCTCGGCCAGGCCGCCCGCGGCCTCGTACTCGGCCGCCTCGACCCGCTGCGCCTGCGCCATCAGGCGCTGCGGTTCCGCCACGGCGTAGTCGCGGCGGATCAGCACGCTGATCGCGTTCGGTTCCTCGGGGCCCGCGTACGGCGGCAGCTCCTCCGCACCGGGGATCTCGAAGGGCGTGACCTCGTCGTAGCGGTCGTAGAGCAGCTCGTCGTACACCTCGGCGGCCGCGGCCAGCTGGTTGAACGCCTCCAGCACGGCCGGGTCGTCCTCACCGGACCTGCGTTCGACCGCGGCCAGGTGACGGTCGAGCGCGGTCTTGACCGCCTCGGCGGCGGCGCGTACCTCGGCAGCGGTGGGCTGCGCAGCATCAGACATAGTGCAGACGCTATCCGTACCGGGCCCCAGCCCGCACAATAGATGCGATGCCGGAATACGAATTTGTCGACGTGTACGTGCCTCGCGGGGTGTCCCGCAAGGAGGCCACACGTCTGCTGACGGACCATGCCGAGTACGGACACTGGGAGTTGGACCGACTGAGCCTGCTGCGCGACGGCAGCCGCAGGGTGCGGTTGCGCCGGCGGATCATCCGCCAGGTGCGTGCCACATGGTGAGCGTGGACGGCTGAACCGAGCGGGCCCCGCCGGCATGGCGGGGCCCGCTCGGTTCGGTGTGACCGGCTACGCCGCGGCCCGCGCCTTGCGGTAGAGCACCGCGCCCGCGAGCAGCGCGCCCGCGCCGACCGGCAGCGCGAGACCCACCGGCAGGTCACTGCCGGTGTGCGCGAGCTGCCCGCGGCCGCCCTGCTGGTCGACCTGGGTGGATCCGTGGGAGCCGGGCGGCGTGTGACCGCTCTTGCCGGGCGGGGTCGTCGGACTGCCCGGATGCCCCGGCTGACCGGGATGGCCAGGGTGCCCGGGGTGCCCCGGGTGACCGGGGTGACCTGGGTGGCCAGGCTGTCCGGGGTGACCCGGCTGTCCGGGCGGGTTGCCGTGGCCGCCGCCCGGCGGCTGGGTGCGGTGGTCGCCGCCTCCGTTGGTGCAGTCGTTGCCTGCGGCGGCGTTGCCCGCCCCGATCACGTTCACACTGTTGCCGCACACGTTCACCGGCACGTCGATCGGCACCTGGACGGTGTTGCCGGAGCCGACGCCGGGCGAGCCGGTGCTGTGCCCGCCCGCGTGCGAGCCGCCGGAGCCGCCGTGGTTGGTACAGCTGTTGCCCGCCGCCGGGTTGTGCAGCCCGACCACGTTCACACTGTTGCCGCAGACGTTCACCGGGGCGTCGATCGGCGCCTGCACCGTGTTGCCGGAGCCGACGCCGGGCGAGCCGGTGCTGTGCCCCCTCGCGTGCGAGCCGCCGGAGCCGCCGTGGTTGGTACAGCTGTTGCCCGCCGCCGGGTTGAGCAGCCCGACCACGTTCACGGTGTTGCCGCACACGTTCACCGGGACGTGCACCGGCGCCTGCACCGTGTTGCCGGACAGCACGCCGGGCGAGCCGGCGGCGGCCCCGGACGCGCCGGCGTCGGCGTGGGCGTAGCCGCTCGCGGCGGCGATCACACCCGTGGCCGCCGCCATGGTCATCAGGCCCTTACGGGTGCCCTGTCGCATTTCCGTTTTCCCCTGCCTTCGATCCTGCTGTGCGTGCCTCGCGGTTGCGTGGCGTCGCGACCCGCGCCGGATCGTGCGCCACGCAAGAGGCCGGTCGGCCCCGGAGCGCATGGCATGCGCTCCAGGGCCGACGGCTCGAAAATGACGCCCCCCTCAGGAGGTCGTCGTCACTTGTTGACGCAGGTGTTGCCGAAGGCGGGGTTCAGGAGCCCGATCACGTTGACCGTGTTGCCGCAGACGTTCACCGGGACGTGCACGGGCACCTGAACGACGTTGCCGGAAACGACACCCGGGGAGTGCACGGCGGCACCCTGGGCTCCGGCGTCGGCGACAGCGAGGCCCGCGCCCGCGAGAACCAGCCCACCGGTGGCAGCCGCAGCAGCGACGACCTTCTTGATCATTATTCCTCCTTGTTGGCAAAGCGACCCCAAGGTGCGGAGTCACATCACCTGTAACGAGGAGGAACTAATGAAGCTACGAACCGATCGTCGCATTCACCCGTTCCAGTCGATCTCGTACGAGCGCCCGAATATCCCGGCCCAGAACCTCACGACGCGTCGATGAACCGGTCGAGCACGCGCACGCCGAACCGCAGCCCGTCCACGGGCACCCGCTCGTCCACGCCGTGGAACATGCCCGCGAAGTCCAGCTCCGGCGGCAGCTTCAGCGGGGCGAAGCCGAAGCCGCGGATGCCGAGGTCGTCGAAGGACTTGGCGTCGGTGCCGCCGGAGAGCATGTAGGGGATCGCCTTGGCGGCGGGGTCCTCGGCGAGCAGCGCGGACTGCATGGCCTCGACCAGGGCGCCGTCGAAGGTGGTCTCGACGGCCTTGTCGGCGTGCACGTCCTCCCGGCGCACGTTCGGCCCGAGCAGCCGGTCGAGGTCGCCGAGGAACTCCTCCTCGTAGCCGGGCAGGAAGCGGCCGTCGATGTGTGCGGTGGCCTCGCCCGGGATGACGTTGACCTTGTAGCCGGCGTTCAGCTGGGTGGGGTTGGCGGTGTTGCTCAGGGTCGCGCCGATCAGCTTGGCGATGCCGCCGAGCCGGGCGAGGGTGGACTCCATGTCCTCCGGGTCCAGCTCGGTGCCGAGCGCGTCGCCCAGTTCGTCGAGAAAGGCCCGGGTGGTCTTGGTGACCCGCACCGGGAACCTGTGCCGGCCGACCCGGGCGACGGCCTCGGACAGCTCGGTGATGGCGTTGTCGCGGTGGATCATCGAGCCGTGCCCGGCCGTGCCGGCCACGGTCAGCTTCATCCAGTGCATGCCCTTCTCGGCCGTCTGGATGAGATAGAGCCGGCGCTGCTCGTTCACGGTGAACGAGAAGCCGCCGACCTCGCTGATCGCCTCGGTGACGCCCTCGAACAGGTCCGGGTGGTGGTCGACCAGGTGGCGGGCGCCGTACGTACCGCCCGCCTCCTCGTCGGCGAGGAAGGCGACCACGATGTCCCGCGGGGGCCGCCGCCCGCTCCTGAGCCGGTCGCGCACGACCGCGAGGGTCATGGCGTCCATGTCCTTCATGTCGACGGCCCCGCGCCCCCACACGCACCCGTCGGCGATCTCGCCGGAGAACGGGTCGTGGGTCCAGTCGGCGGCGTTGGCCGGTACGACGTCCAGGTGGCCGTGGATCAGCAGCGCGGGCCGGGACGGGTCCCCGCCCTCGATGCGCGCCACCGTCGAGGCGCGGCCCGGGTGCGACTCGAAGATCTTCGGCTCGAGACCGACCTCGGCGAGCTTCTCCGCGACCCACTCGGCGGCCCTGCGCTCGCCGGGTCCGGAGTGGTCGCCGTAGTTGCTGGTGTCGAATCGGATCAGCTCGCGGCAGAGGTCCACGACCTCGTCCTCGCCGGTGACGCTCCTGGCCGTGTCCGTCTCGCTCACGTGCTTCCTCCCGCGCTGTCGCTGCTGGTGGTCCTCCTCATCCTCCCTCTGCCCCGGCCGCGGCCCAAGACCGGTCCCGGCCCGTCACACACCGTTCACGCGCGACCGGCCCAGGGGGGCGGGGGGTGATCAGCCACCCCTGAAAGCCTGGTAATGTTTCCTTCGTCGCCGCGAGGGAAACCCCGCCGAAAGGCAGTCCCGAGCACGACAGACACCTTGTCCGGGTGGCGGAATGGCAGACGCGCTAGCTTGAGGTGCTAGTGCCCTTTATCGGGCGTGGGGGTTCAAGTCCCCCCTCGGACACCACAGTGAGGGCCCCTGTTCGTCAGGGGCCCTCTGCTTGTGCCACGGCTTGTGCCGGGACCCCGAAACCGCAGCCCCAACCGCCCCGGTGTGTCCGCTCCTTGACGGTGTGTGAGTCATGTCTCGTCCGGCGCGAAGGCCAGCAGGTCAGCGACCGCGAAGCGAGGCGCCACGTCACCCGGACGGCCCTGTCGGGCGGCCGCGGGAAGGGGCCGGGACCTAACGTCGTACTAATATATCCGGCTTGTTACTCATTGTTACCGAGCCGGACCCGACGTGAGGACCCGATGGCAGCCATAGACGAGAGCCGCGCTCTCGGCCTGCTCGACGAAGAGATCCGCACGCAGTTCGGCGACCGGGCCCGCTTCTCCGCGGGGCCCGCCGCGCCGCCGCGCACGCTGGTCGACGTCTTCGACGCGACCGTGCGGTCCCACCCGGACGAGCCCGCGCTGGACGACGGTACGACGTGCCTCACCTACCGTGCCCTGGCCGGCGAGGTGGAGCGGCTGCGGCGGCGGCTCGCCGGTGCGGGGATCGGGCTCGGGGACCGGGTCGGGGTGCGGGTTCCCTCGGGGACCAACGAGCTCTACGTCGCGATCCTCGCCGTACTCGCCGTCGGTGCCGCCTATGTGCCCGTCGACGCCGAGGACCCGGACGAGCGGGCGCGGCTGGTGTTCGGGGAGGCGGGGGTGCGGGCCGTGATCGGTGCCGGGCACACCATCGGCGTCCAGGGCGGTCCCGGCACCGGCGATGTCATGGGCACCTCCGGCTCTCCCGGCGCACGGCCCGGCATCGAGCACGACGCGTGGATCATCTTCACCTCCGGGTCCACCGGGAAGCCCAAGGGCGTCGCCGTCCCGCACCGCAGCGCCGCCGCGTTCGTGGACGCCGAGGCCGCCCTGTTCCTCGCGGAGGAGCCGATCGGGCCCGGCGACCGGGTCATGGCCGGGCTCTCCGTCGCCTTCGACGCGTCCTGCGAGGAGATGTGGCTGGCCTGGCGGAACGGCGCCTGTCTGGTGCCCGTGCCCCGCTCGCAGGTCAGAAGTGGTGCCGATCTGGGGCCCTGGCTGGTCGAGCAGGAGATCACCGTGGTCTCGACCGTGCCCACGCTCGCCGCGCTGTGGGAGCCGGAGACGCTGGGCGACGTACGGCTGCTGATCTTCGGCGGTGAGGCCTGCCCGCCCGAGCTGGCGCAGCGGCTGGTCACCGAGGGGCGCGAGGTGTGGAACACCTACGGGCCGACCGAGGCGACCGTCGTGGCCTGCGCGGCGCTGCTCACCGGTGAGGAGCCCGTCAGGATCGGCCTGCCGCTCGGCGGCTGGGAGCTCGCCGTCGTCGACGAGGCCGGCGAGCCGCTGCCCATGGGCGGCAGCGGGCAGCTCGTGATCGGCGGGGTGGGGCTCGCGCGGTATCTCGATCCCGAGAAGGACGCCGAGAAGTACGCGCCCCTTCACTCGCTTGGCTGGGAACGGGCCTATCGCAGCGGTGACCTGGTCCGGGCCGACCCCGAGGGGCTGGTCTTCCTGGGCCGGGCCGACGAGCAGATCAAGCTCGGCGGGCGGCGGATCGAGCTCGGTGAGGTGGATGCCGCGCTGCAGGCCCTGCCCGGGGTCGCCGGGGCGGCGGCCGCCGTGCGCACGGCCCGCAGCGGCAATCAGCTCCTGGTCGGGTACGTGGTCACCCAGGACGGCTGGGACCAGACGGCCGCTGTCGAGAAGCTGCGCGCCGAGCTGCCCGCCGCGCTGGTGCCGCTGCTCGCACCGGTCGCCGAGCTGCCGACCCGGACGTCCGGGAAGGTGGACCGGAACGCGCTGCCCTGGCCCCTGGAGGGGCTCCAGGCGCCCGTCAAGGAGCAGCTCCACGGCACCGAGGCCTGGCTCGCCGAGCAGTGGGCCGAGGTGCTGGGCATCCCGGTGACCGGCGCGTCGGACGACTTCTTCGCGATCGGCGGTGGCTCGCTGGCCGCCGCCCAGCTCACCACCCGGCTGCGCACCCGCTACCCGAGCGCCGCCGTCCTCGACATCTACCAGCAGCCCGTCCTGCGCAAGCTGGCCCGGCGGCTGGAGGCCTCGGCGCAGGACGACGGCAGGGTCCGCACGATCGCGCCGGTCCCGGTGCGTGCCCGGGCGGTCCAGCTCCTGGTGCTGCTTCCGCTGGTCACCCTGCTCGGACTGCGCTGGACGGTGGTCCTGGCCGCCGCGGGGAACCTGCTGCCCGGCTACTCCTGGCTGCCGACCGCTCCCTGGTGGGCGGTCGCGGCCGGGGCACTGCTGTTCTTCACCCCGCCCGGCCGGATCGCGCTCGCCGCGGGCGGGGCGCGGCTGCTGCTGCGGGGCGTGGCGCCCGGGCGGTACCCGCGCGGCGGGAGCGTGCACCTGCGGCTGTGGACGGCCGAGCGGCTGGCCGAGTTCAGCGGGGCCACCGCGCTGACCGGGTCCTGGCTGGAGCGGTACGCCCGTGCGCTGGGCGCGAAGGTCGGGCCCGAGGTGGACCTGCACTCGCTGCCGCCGGTCACCGGCATGCTCAAGCTGGGCCGGGGCGCTGCCGTGGAGTCCGAGGTGGACCTGTCCGGGCACTGGCTCGACGGGGACCGTCTGGAGATCGGCCCGGTCAAGGTCGGTGCGCACGCCACGGTCGGCACCCGCAGCATGCTGTTCCCGGGCGCGCGCGTCGGCAAGCGCGCCGAGGTGGCGCCCGGCTCGGCGGTCGGCGGGCAGGTCCCCACCGGCCAGCGCTGGGCGGGCGCGCCCGCGGTCAAGCTCGGCAAGGCCAAGCGCAACTGGCCGAAGGAGCGGCCGCAGCGGGGCACGTACTGGCGGGTGATGTACGGCGTGGCGGGCATCGCGCTCGGCGCCCTGCCGCTGCTCGCGGGCGTGGCGGCACTGCTGGTCGCCCGTGTCTTCGTGGCGCCGGGAAGCTCGCTGCCCCGGGCGCTGCGCGAGGCCGCGCTCGCGCTGGTCCCGGCCACGCTCGCCTACGGGCTGGCGTACGCGCTGCTGATCCTGGCCGCCGTACGGCTGCTCGGCCTGGGGCTGCGCGAGGGCACGCATCCGACGCACAGCCGGGTCGGCTGGCAGGCGTGGACCGTGACGCAGCTGATGGACCGCTCGCGCGAGACGCTGTTCCCGCTGTACGCGGGGCTGGTGACGCCGGTGTGGCTGCGGCTGCTGGGGATGCGGATCGGGCGCCGTGCCGAGGTGTCGACGGTGCTGGCGCTGCCGAGCCTGACCACGGTCGGCGACGGGGCGTTCCTGGCGGACGACACGCTGACCGCGCCGTACGAGCTGGGCGGCGGCTGGGTGCGGATCGGGCGCGCGGAGATCGGGCGGCGGGCGTTCCTCGGGAACTCCGGGATGACCGCGCCGGGCCGGAGCGTGCCGGACGGCGGTCTGGTCGGCGTGCTGTCGGCGACGCCGAAGAAGGCGAAGAAGGGCACCTCCTATCTGGGGCTGCCGCCGGTGAAGCTGCCGCGCAGTGCGGCCGGCGGGGATCAGAGCCGTACGTTCGAGCCGCCCACGCGGCTGCTGTGGGCGCGCGGGCTGGTGGAGCTGTGCCGGATCGTGCCGGTGCTGTGTTCGGCGGCGCTGGCCGCGGCGACGGTGGCGGCGCTGTGCGCGCTGGGTCCGTGGGCCTGGGCCCTGTCGGGTGCGGTGCTGCTGGGGGCGGGTGTGGTCGCGGCGGTCGTCTCCGTCGTGGCGAAGTGGCTGCTGGTGGGGCGGCACCGGGCCGGGGAGCATCCGCTGTGGAGTTCCTTCGTGTGGCGCAACGAGCTGGCGGACACGTTCGTCGAGGTGCTGGCGGTGCCGTGGCTGGCCGGGGCCGTGCCGGGGACGCCGGTGCTGACGGCGTGGCTGCGCGGGCTCGGGGCGCGCATCGGCCGGGGCGTGTGGGTGGAGAGCTACTGGCTGCCGGAGACGGACCTGGTGACCCTGGAGGACGCGGCCACCGTCAATCGTGGCTGTGTGCTGCAGACCCACCTCTTCCACGACCGGATCTTGCGGACGGATACTGTGGTCCTCCGTGAGGGCGCCACGCTGGGCCCTGGCGGGATCGTGCTGCCCGGCAGCACGGTCGGGGCCCGTACGACCCTGGGTCCCGCGTCGCTCGTCATGGCCGCGGAGTCCGTCCCGGACGACACCCGCTGGCTCGGCAATCCGATCGAGGCATGGCGTCCCTGAGCGCGGGCCACCCGGGTGCGACGGCCCCGGCACCCAGTGGTGGCACAGCGCAGGGAGCGGACACAGCAGTGGCAGTTCAGCAGTCGGCCGGACGGGACCCGTACTTCCCGGACAACGGTGACCCCCGCTACCGGGTGCACCGCTACGAACTCGCGCTGGACTACCGCCCCGGCCCGAACCGGCTGTCCGGCACGGCCCGGATCAACGCCATAGCGGGACCGGCGGCGCTAGCCGAATTCCAGCTCGACCTGGCCGACTTCAGGATCGGCCGGGTGCGGGTGGACGGCCGGCAGCCGCACTTCACGCACCGCGGCGGACGGCTGCGGATCCGCCCGGCCAAGCCGGTCCGGGCCGGCGCCGCGTTCACGGTGGAGGTCCACTGGTCCGGCAACCCCGGGCCGGTGGCCAGCCCGTGGGGCGGGCTCGGCTGGGAGGAGCTGGCCGACGGGGCGCTGGTGGCGAGCCAGCCGGTCGGGGCGCCGTCCTGGTACCCGTGCAACGACCGGCCCGCCGACAAGGCGTCCTACCAGATCTCGGTCACCACGCCGTCGGCGTACGCGGTGGTCACGGGCGGGCGCCTGCTGACCCGTACGACGAAGGCCTCGACGACGACCTGGGTGTACGAGCAGTCCGCGCCCACGTCCAGCTATCTCGTCGGCCTGGCGATCGGCAGGTTCCAGACGGTGCTGCTGGGCGACCCCGGACCGGGCGGCGTGCCGCAGCACGCGCACATCCCGGCCCGTCTCCTCCCCGGGTTCTCCCGGGACTTCGCGCGGCAGCCGGCGATGATGGAGCTGTTCCAGGAGCTGTTCGGGCCGTACCCGTTCGAGGAGTACGCGGTCGTGGTGACCGAGGAGGAGCTCGATGTGCCGGTCGAGGCACAGGGGTTGTCGCTGTTCGGCGCCAACCACGTGGACGGCGCCCGGGGTTCGGAACGGCTGGTGGCGCACGAACTGGCGCACCAGTGGTTCGGCAACTGCGTGACCATCGCCGACTGGCGGCACATCTGGCTGAACGAGGGCTTCGCCAAGTACGCGGAATGGCTGTGGTCCGAGCGCTCCGGCGGCCGCAGTTCCCAGCATCTGGCCGCCGCCGCACACCGGTTGCTGGCCACGCAGCCGCAGGACCTCAGGCTGGCCGATCCGGGCCGCAGGGCGATGTTCGACGACCGGCTCTACGAGCGGGGCGGCCTGACCCTGCACGCGGTGCGCTGCGCGCTCGGCGACGACGCGTTCTTCCGGATGCTGCGCGGCTGGGTGCGGCTGCACCGGAACGGGTCGGTGACGACGGAGGCGTTCACCGAGCACGTGGCCCGGTTCGCCGAGGAGCCGCCGGCCGGGCTGTTCCAGGAGTGGGTGTACGGGGCGAAGCTGCCGCGGCTGCCGGTGCTCGGGGAGGTTCCCTAGACTTGAGGGGTGGCCCGGCCCAATGACGAGGTCGAGGCGCTCCTGCGGGAGTACGCGGACCTCATCGCGATCACGGGAGGCGACGCCTTCAAGGCGCGCGCCTATGAGAAGGCGGCGCGTGCCATCGGCGGGTATCCGGCCGACATCTCCAAGCTGGACGCGGACGGCCTGAAGGAGATCCCGAACGTGGGGAAGTCGATCGCCGACAAGGTGGCCGAGTACCTGCGCACGGGGAAGATGGCGGTGGTCGAGGAGCGCCGGGCGAAGATCCCCGCCGGGGTGCGGGAGCTGATCACGATCCCCACCCTGGGCCCGAAGAAGGCGCTGCGGCTCTACGAGGACCTGCACATCTCCTCGGTGAACGAGCTGGCCGCGGCGATCGAGGCGGACGCGCTGGCCGATCTGAAGGGCTTCGGCGAGAAGACGCAGGACAACATCCGGCACGGCATCGAGCTGTTGCAGCAGGCGGGCGCCCGGGTGCCGCTGTCGCTGGCCCTGGACACCGCCGAGGAGATCGTCGCGGAGCTGTCGGAGGTGACCGGGTGCAGGCGCTGCGCGTACGCCGGCTCGCTGCGCCGGATGCGGGAGACCGTCGGGGATCTGGACGTCCTGGTCGCGGCGAAGCGGTCGGACGCGTTCATGGCGGCGCTGTGCGAGCTGCCGGCCACCGCGGAGGTGATCGCGCGGGGGGCGAAGAAGACGTCGGTCCGCACGGGCAAGGGGCTCCAGGTCGATCTGCGGGTCCTGCCGCCGGAGTCCTGGGGCGCCGGGATGCAGTACTTCACCGGTTCCAAGGCGCACAACATCCGTACCCGCACCATCGCCGTGCACATGGGGCTGAAGCTGTCCGAGTACGGCCTGTTCGACGCCGAGAGCGGGGACTCGCTGGCCTCCCGCACCGAGGAGGAGGTGTACGCCCGGCTCGGGCTGCCGTGGATCACACCGACGCTGCGGGAGGACCGCGGGGAGATCGAGGCGGCCCTGAAGGGCGAGCTGCCCGAGGTGGTGGCCGAGAAGGACATCCGGGGCGACCTGCACACCCACACCGATCTCACGGACGGCCTGGCCCCGCTGGAGGAGATGGTGGAGGCGGCCGCGCAACGCGGTTACGCGTACTACGCGGTCACCGACCACGCGCCCAACCTGTACATGCAGCGCATGACCGACGAGAAGATCCTCGCCCAGCGGGAGCGGGTGCGGGAGCTGGACGGCGGCCACCGCCGGATGCGGCTGCTGCACGGCACGGAGCTCAACATCGACCCGGACGGCGGGGTGGACTGGCCTCAGGACTTCCTTGCCGGCTTCGACCTGTGCGTGGCCTCGCTGCACTCGCACTTCGACCTGGGCCGCAGGGCCATGACCCGGCGGCTGGTGCGGGCCTGCGAGAACCCGTACGTCAACATCATCGGGCACCCGACGACCCGGCTGATCGGCAAGCGGGCGGGGGTCGACGCCGACTGGGACGAGGTGTTCGCGGCCTGCGCGCGCACCGGCACCGCGCTGGAGGTCAACGCCCAGCCGGACCGGCTCGACCTGTGCGACGAGGACATCCTGCGCGCCCGGGAGCACGGGGTGAAGTTCGCCGTGGACACCGACGCGCACTCCGTCCCGCACCTCGCGCAGCTGCGCTACGGCGTCGGCACGGCGCAGCGTGGCTGGCTCACCCGGGACGACGTGATCAACACCTGGCCGCTGACGAGGCTGCGGCGGTTCCTGCGCAAGGGCAGGTGAAGGGCGTCATACCCGGCCGGGGTCACTCCCGGTCCAGCCACAGGGGTGACAGGTCCTCCTCCGTGTCGGCCGCTCCCACCGCCTTCATCTCCCCGTCGGCGGCGCGCAGCAGGATGCGGCCCATGGCGATCAGGGCACGCCCGGCCGCGAGTTCGTCGCCGATCTCCGGTACGTCGGGGTCGTAGGGGTTGCGGCGGGCCTCCGCGTGGCTCTCCAGGACGTTGTCGCCGGTGTCGAGGACGATCCGGGCGGTGGTGTCCGGGTCGTGCTCGGACAGGTACAGGTTCAGCCGCCACTCCTTGACGGCCGGAGGCCGGCTGGTCACGGGTCGGGTCATCGTCCGCCTCCCAGGACTGCATCGCCCTTCCACTGTGCACCCGGCCCGGCTCGGACGCCTCCCCCGGTACGGGCAGAATGTGGCCCATGACGTCGCCTGCCTGCCCCTGTGGACTCCCCCAGCCCTACGACGCCTGCTGCGGCCGTTTCCACGCCGGGCCGGCCGCCGCGCCGACCGCCGAACTGCTCATGCGGTCCCGGTACAGCGCGTTCGTGAAGGGCGACGCGGGGTACCTGCTGCGCACCTGGCACCCGCGGACCCGGCCCGAGCGGCTGGAGCTCGACCCGCGGATGAGGTGGACGGGGCTGGAGATCCTGGACACCACCGACGGGTCCGCCTTCCACAGCACGGGCACGGTGACCTTCCGCGCCTCCTACCGGGGCGGCTCGCTGCACGAGCGGAGCCGGTTCGAACGGGTCGACGGGGCCTGGGTGTACGTGGACGGGGACTTCCTGGAATAGCTCGGGCTAGGGCGCCAGGATGTCCAGTTCCTGCAGAGCGCCCACGGTGATCTGCCGGGTCAGTTCCTCGGCGCGGGTCGCGTCGCCCTCGCGGACCGCCTCCGCCACCTGCACGTGCAGGGTGACCGCCGCCGGGTCGGGGTCCGCGAACATGACCTCGTGGTGGGTGCGGCCGGCCAGGACCTCCGCGACGACGTCGCCGAGCCGGGCGAACATCTCGTTGCCGGAGGCGGTGAGGATGACGCGGTGGAAGGCCACGTCGTGGACCAGGTACTCGTCCAGTTTGTGGCCGCGCGAGTTGGCGACCATGCCGAGCGCGCACTCGGTGAGTTCGGCGCACTGCTGTGCCGTGGCGTGCCGGGCGGCGAGGCCGGCCGCGACCGGTTCGACCGCGGAGCGCAGCACGGTCAGCGAGCGCAGCTGGTGCGGGCGGTCGGCGCCCGCGAGGCGCCAGCGGATGACCTGCGGGTCGTAGACGTTCCACTCGGCCTTCGGGCGCACGGTGACGCCCACGCGGCGGCGGGACTCGACCAGGTGCATGGATTCGAGCACCCTGACCGCTTCCCGCATCACGGAGCGTGACACCTCGAAGTGCTGGGCCAGCTCGTCGGTGCGCAGGACACTGCCCGGCGGGTACTCGCCCGCGGTGATCGCGGGGCCGAGGGTGTCCAGTACGTGGCCGTGCAGCCCCCGGCCCGGTGTGGTCATGCACTCAGCGTACGGCGTGGATCACCGACGGATAAAGTCAGACTTATATGTCACACACTCTTGAATTCGTCGTACCTAATGGGTTTCAGTGTGGCGACGCCGCCGTGGCGTCGGATGTCGAGGAAGACAGCGAGGCAGTGATGCGAAGCCCCCAGGTCGTCGTCGTGATGGGCGTCGCGGGGACGGGCAAGACCACGATCGGTCCCCTGCTCGCCGCGCGGCTGGGCGTCCCGTACGCCGAGGGCGACGACTTCCACCCGCAGGCCAACATCGACAAGATGTCGGCCGGGATCCCGCTCGACGACAACGACCGCTGGCCCTGGCTGGACGCCATCGGTCACTGGGCGCACGGGCGGGCCGGACTGGGCGGGGTGGTCAGCAGCTCGGCGCTGAAGCGGGCGTACCGCGACCGGCTCAGGGCCACCGCTCCCGGCGTGGTGTTCGTGCACCTCACCGGCGACCGGAAGCTGATCGAGGACCGGATGAGGCAGCGGCAGGGTCACTTCATGCCGACCGCGCTGCTGGACTCCCAGTTCGCCACGCTGCAGCCCCTGGAGCCGGACGAGGCGGGAGTCGCCGTGGACGTCAGCGGCAGCCCCCAGGAGATCGCCGAGCGTGCCGTGAAGGCGCTCGAGGCGCTTCCCGACACCACCGCGTAGCACTCACCCCCGTCCCCCCGTAACGCAAGGGATCCCCCGTGACCAGACTCAGCGTCGAGATGCTGGCAGCGGACGCGCCTCCGCCGATCACCTCCGCCGGACACGCCCAGCTGGGCATCGCCGTCCTGGTGGGCATCGCCGTGATCGTCCTGCTCATCACCAAGTTCAAGCTCCATGCCTTCCTGGCGCTGACCATCGGGTCACTGACGCTCGGGGCGGTCGCCGGAGCGCCGCTGGACAAGGCCATCACCAGCTTCACCACCGGGCTCGGCACCACGGTGGCCGGCGTGGGCGTCCTGATCGCGCTCGGGGCGATCCTGGGCAAGCTCCTCGCCGACTCCGGTGGCGCCGACCAGATCGTCGACACGATCCTCGCCAAGGCCGGCGGGCGCGCGATGCCCTGGGCGATGGTCCTCATCGCCTCGGTGATCGGCCTGCCGCTGTTCTTCGAGGTCGGCATCGTGCTGCTGATCCCGGTCGTGCTCATGGTGGCCAAGCGCGGCCACTACTCCCTGATGCGCATCGGCATCCCGGCGCTCGCCGGTCTGTCCGTGATGCACGGCCTGATCCCGCCGCACCCCGGCCCGCTGGTCGCGATCGACGCGCTCCACGCCAACCTGGGCGTGACCCTGGCGTTCGGCATCCTGGTCGCCATACCGTCGGTGATCGTCGCCGGTCCGCTGTTCTCGAAGGTCGCGGCCCGCTGGGTGGACGTCCAGGCCCCCGACCGGATGCTGCCGCAGCGTCCCTCGGAGGAGCTTGAGCGCCGCCCCGGCTTCGGCGCGACCCTGTCGACCGTGCTGCTGCCCGTGGTGCTGATGCTGGCCAGGGCGCTGGTGGACATCACCGTCGACAACCCGGCGAACACGACCCAGCGCGTCTTCGACATCATCGGCTCCCCGATGATCGCCCTGCTCACCGCCGTGATCGTCGGCTTCTTCACGCTGGGCCGGCCCGCCGGGTTCAGCAAGGAGCGCCTCCAGCAGACCGTCGAGAAGGGCCTGATGCCCATCGCCGGCATTCTGCTGATCGTCGGCGCCGGCGGTGGTTTCAAGCAGACGCTGATCGACTCCGGCGTGGGTCAGATGATCCTGGACATCTCCAAGCACTGGTCGATCCCGGCGGTGGTGCTGGCCTGGCTGATCGCGGTGGTGATCCGGCTGGCGACCGGCTCGGCGACGGTGGCGACAGTCTCCGCGGCCGGTCTGATCGCGCCGCTCGCGGCCGGCACGTCGACCACCCACACCGCCCTTCTGGTCCTGGCGATCGGCGCCGGCTCGCTGTTCTTCAGCTTTGTCAACGACGCCGGCTTCTGGCTGGTGAAGGAGTACTTCGGGCTGAGCGTCGGGCAGACCGTGAAGACCTGGTCGCTCATGGAGACGATCCTCTCGGTGGTCGCCGGCGGCCTGGTCCTGCTCCTCTCACTGGTCGTCTAGGGGTACGGCGAGGAGTCACCCGCTCTTCGACATCGGCGGCCGCGCCGTCGCCTCGGTGGCCGCCGGGATCGCCGGAGTCGAGGAGCGGGTGGGCCCGCTCGGCATACTCGTCATCGGGAACTAGCCACGCCACAAAGGGTGTTCCCGCTTGGCCCACTCGCTGCTCACCGTCCCCGTGCGCAGGCCCCGTCGCGCCTCCGGGTCGCCCAGGGCCATGCCGATGTGGCCGGCCAGGACCACGCCGATGGTCAGGGCGAGCCAGTCGTGGACGAAGGTGGCCGAGGTGCGCCACATCAGCGGGGCGAGGTGGGTGAACCACATCAGCAGGCCGGTGCCGAGCATGACCAGGGTGGCGCCGGCGATCCAGGCGGCGTAGATCTTCTGGCCCGCGTTGAACTTGCCCGCCGGGCGCGAGGAGCGGCGTTTGTCACGGACGAGCGCGGCGCGCAGCCAGAGCCGGTCGTGCGGGCCGAAGCGGTTGAGGAAGCGCAGGTCGGCGCGGAAGGCCCGGGAGGCGAGGCCCAGCAGGACCGGCACCGGGAGGGCCACGCCCGCGCACTCGTGGATCCGGACGACCAGTTCCCGGCGGCCGACCATGACCGCCAGCTGGGGGATGTAGAGGACGGCCGCCGTCAGCACGCAGACGCCCATCAGCGCGGCGGTGGTGCGGTGCACCCAGCGTTCGGCCCGGCTGAAGCGGCGGACACGGGCGCCGGGCGGGGCCGGGGTGTCAGCTCGTAGGCTCATCGGTCCGTCCGTTCGACCGGCCGACCCAGGCGTCGACGTCGTAGCCGAGGCGCTCCCAGTAGCCGGGCTCGACCCGGTCGGTGACCGTGATCCCGGAGAGCCACTTGGCCGACTTGTAGAAGTACATCGGGGCGACATAGAGGCGGACCGGACCGCCGTGGTCGTGGGAGATGTCCTTGTCCTGCATGCGCAGGGCGACCAGGACGTCCGGGCGGCGGGCCTGGGCGAGGGTGAGGCTCTCGGTGTAGGTGCCGTCGAAGCAGGTGAAGCGGATCGCCTTCGCGCCGGGGCCGACTCCGGCCGCGTCCAGGAGGTGGGCGAGGGGTACGCCCTCGAAGGGCGTGCCGGGGACCCGCCAGCCGGTGACGCACTGGACGTCCTTGACCAGCCGGGTCTGCGGCAGGGCGCGCAGCTCGGCCAGGGTGTAGGTGCGCGGACGGTCGACCAGTCCGCCGATCCTCAGGTGGTAGTCGTTGGCGTTCAGGTGCGGCACGGACGCGGCGACCGAGTAGTAGCGGAAGCCGCCGCCGTTGGGCAGCAGGCCGGTCAGGCCCGTCGGGTCCTTGCCGGCGACGGTGCCGAGGAAGCCCTCCAGGCCGCGTTGCAGCGTGGGCGCGGCGACGACGCCGAGCGCGCCCAGGCCGAGGGTGCCGAGGAAGACGCGACGGCCTAGGGGGCGGCCTTCGGGCTCCTCGGATCGTTCAGGGTTCACGTTCTCATTCGAGCACTCGGGGCTGTGCGGAGCCAGGGAACGGGGTCAGGGGTCAGACTTCCGTAATCACTTCTTACGTACGTGCCGGAGAGCCGTGCCGTTCAGTGCCCGAGCGCGTAGGCGCGGGCCGCCCGGAAGGCCGCGCGCGGGTCGCGGTGGGCGTAGGCCCAGGGCGCCCGGGTGGCGTACCGGCCGATGCGCTGGAACAGGGCCGCCGCCTCGGCCGGGCGCCCGGCGCAGGACAGCGCGAAGGCGAGGTGGTTGAGGTCGATGTGGCGCCGGGGGTGTTCGTCGTGCTCCCACTCCAGCCACCACTCGAAGCAGGCGCGCAGGATGCGGCGGGCCCGGGGGCCGGACCAGTGCCCGGAGGCGGCGGGGTCGGCCGGGGCGAGACCGGTGGCGGCGAGGACCCGGTAGCGCTCGGCGTAGGCCACGACCGGCAGGACGGCCAGCGGGGAGTCCGCAGGGGCTTCGGCCGCGGCCAGCTCGGCGAGGTCGTACACCTCGTGGTCCTCGGCCGCCCGGCCGCCGGAGGGCCGTTCGGCCAGGCGGGCGAGGAGCAGATGGTGGGCGTGGTGGTGCTCGGGATGGCGACGGCGCAGTTCGGCGAAGGTGCCGAGCACCTCGCGCTCGGGGCCGAGGGTGCGGGCCAGCAGGAGGGAGCCGAGCCAGGGGGTGGGGTCGGCGGGGGCGAGCGCGGTGGCGGTGGCGCAGGCCTCGCGGGCGCGATCCGGGTTCTCCTTGCCGCGCAGGGCGCGCCGGACCAGGGCGAGGGCGTACAGCGCGGCGGCATCGGCGGAGCCGGGTTCGGCGTGCAGCCAGTCGCGGGCCCACGCCACGGCGTACGGTTCGCGGGCGAGCGCGATGAGGCGGTGGCCGCGGCGGTCCCAGTCGTCGCCGGTGTGCCGCAGCAGGGAGCGGGCGGCCTGCCGTCGGCCCTGTGTCAACGCGGCGCGTGCGGAGCGCAGTTCGGCGTCGTCGAAGGCGTCGTCGAAGCCCCCGTCAGGGCCGCCGTCGGAGCCGCCGTCCGCGCCGGAGTCGTCCGGGGCGGTGCCGCCGGACGGGTCCGTCAGGGCCCGGCGAGCGCCGAGCAGGGGTGGGAGAGGGGGCACCGCGGGACTTCCTGTTTGTCGGGCTGCCATCGACCGATCACGCACAGCAAACCCTCAGCCAAGGTTTGCGTCAAGCGGAACGGGGCTGATACTGACTTCAACTACCGTGATGCACAGGGAACTTGGGGAACTCCGCGCAGGTGGGCCGGTGCCCCGGCGGGGATGCGCGACGGTCCGCTGTGGCGTACGCCATGGCGCCGGGCCGGCCGGCCCCGCAGCATGGCGGGTCCACTGCCCTGTTCCGCGCACTTGCGGGCCATTGCCGTCCCGGGGGCGCTACAGTCGGCCACTACGCACCCGTGGTCCGGCCGGATGATCGAGGTACGCAGCGTGTCCGTTCTGGTTCTCCTTCTCGCCGTGAGTGCTGCCTGCTGTATCGGCTTCGGGTTCGTGCTCCAGCAGAACGCGGCGCAGGAGGCACCGCTGAGCGACTTCCTGTCCTTCAGGCTGCTGCTCGACCTGATGCGGGTGCCGCGCTGGCTGGGCGGACTGGGGCTGATGGTGGCCGGCATGGTGCTCGGCGCGGTCGCCCTCGGCAAGGGCGAGATCTCCCTGGTCGAACCGCTGCTCGCGACCAATCTGCTGTTCGCGCTGGCCCTGTCCCGGTACCAGACCAAGCAGCCCCTGGGCCGCCAGGGCTGGGCGGGGCTGCTGCTGCTCGCGGGCGGGGTGAGCGCGTTCATCCTGGCCGGCGAGCCGCGGGCCGGCCATGCCATCGCCGATCCGCTGCGGCACTGGCTGATCATCGGCGTGATGGTGGGCGTGGCCCTGGTGCTCACGACGTACGGCAAGCGTTCCCGGCTGAGCTGGGGCCCGGTGCTGCTGGCCACCGCCGCCGGGCTGCTGTACGGCGTGCAGGACGCGCTGACCCGGGTGAGCGGCACTCGCTTCTCCG
This sequence comes from Streptomyces sp. NPDC001852, assembly GCF_042891825.1. Taxonomy (NCBI): domain Bacteria; kingdom Bacillati; phylum Actinomycetota; class Actinomycetes; order Kitasatosporales; family Streptomycetaceae; genus Streptomyces; species Streptomyces sp. NPDC001852. The sequence goes on along the minus strand of NZ_JBIATN010000004.1, from coordinate 138,544 downwards.
AGGGCGGCCTCACCGAGCTGTTCACCGGCTGGCAGCCGTACGGCGTGCTGGCCTGCGGGGCCACCGGGCTGCTGCTGGTGCAGAGCGCCTTCGAGACGGCCCCGCTGCGCATGTCGCTGCCGGCGCTCACCGCGGCCGAACCGCTCGCCGGGATCCTGTGCGGCGTCGGCTTCCTCGGCGACCGGCTGCGCACCGACACCGGGGCGCTGGCCTGGGAGGCGGCCGGGCTCGCGGCGGTGGTCGCGGGCATCGTGCTGCTCGGGCTGCACCCGGCGATGCCGTGCGGCACGGCGGAGGCGGAGCCCTCGGCCCGGGACCTGCAGCGGCGCTGAGCGCACCCCTGCTTGGATGGGGCCATGAACCCCGCAGACGAGATCCTCGACATCGTCGACGAGAACGACCAGGTGATCGGCCAGTGCCCGCGCGGCGAGGCGTACGCGAACGGCCTGCGCCATCGCTGCGTGTTCATCCAGGCCCGGGACGCGGCCGGCCGGCTCTTCGTGCACCGGCGCACGGCCACCAAGCTGGTCTTCCCCGCGCTGTACGACATGTTCGTCGGCGGCGTCGTCGGGGCCGGCGAGTCCTACGACGAGGCCGCGCTGCGCGAGGCCGAGGAGGAGCTGGGCGTCACGGGGCTCCCCCGGCCGACGTATCTCTTCAAGTTCCTGTACGACGACGGGGCCGGGAACAGCTGGTGGTCTGCGGTGTACGAGGTGCGCTGCGAGCTGCCCGTGCGCCCCCAGGCGGAGGAGGTCCAGTGGCACGACTTCCTGCCCGATCAGGAGGTCGAGCGGCGGCTCGGCGCGTGGGAGTGGGTGCCGGACGGGCTGGCGGCGTACGAGCGGCTGAGGGCGTTCCGGGCGGGCCGGTGACCGCCCGGTAGGGTCGGCCGCGTGAGCGAATTCGTACGGAACATCCGGCTGTGGTTCGCGCCGGAGCAGGTGCGGGACGAGGGCGGCACGCCCGACTACCGGTTCTCGCTGGCCAACGAGCGCACCTTTCTCGCCTGGCTGCGCACGGCGCTCGCACTGATCGGCGGCGGGTTCGCGGTGGACCAGTTCCTGCCGGAGCTGCGCTGGGCGTGGCGGGTCGGTCTCGCGCTCGCCCTGCTGGGCGCCGGGGTGCTGTGCTCCCTGCGCGCGGTGAACCACTGGGTGCGATGCGAGCGGGCGATCCGGCGCGGTGAGGACCTGCCCGCGTCCCGGTTCCCGGTGCTGCTGAGCCTGGTCGTGGCGGTGGTGGCCGTGGCGATGGTCGTGGTGGTGCTGGCCGGATGGGCGGGGTGAGCACGGCCGGGCGCGACCCGGGGCTGCAACCGGAGCGGACCCGGCTGGCCTGGCGGCGTACGACCCTCTCGGCCGCCGTGGCCGCCGTACTCGCCGTCAGGACCGCCCTGCACGGTGGCGCCTCGGTCACCGGGGTGACCGTCTGCGGCCTGTGCTGTGTGCTCTTCCTGGGCTTTCTTGCGGTGGCCCACCGCCGGATCCGGGCCCTCGCGACCGGTCACCGCCCGCCGGCGCTCGCTCCCCGGCACGCGACGACGGCCGTTCTGTGCGCGGTGGCCCTGGCCGTGTGCGCGGCCGCACTGGTCGTCTAGAGACTGCCCCCGACCGGTCCAGGGGGTGCTCTAGAGGGTGCCCTCCTGGCTGGCGCTGTACGGGGTGCGTTCCTCGCCCCTGGTCCAGACGGTGCCCTCGCCTTCCTGCCGCTCCACGGTGACCACGATCTTCCCGCGGGTGCGGCCCTCCTGGTTCAGCCGGTGCGCGTCCGCCGCCCGCTCCAGCGGGAACGTCTCCTGGACGTGCACGGAGACGACGCCCTGCTCGGCCAGCCGGGCGAGCGTGCCCAGGTCCTCGGCGTCCGGGCGGACGAAGCAGTAGCGGCCGCCGTGGCCGACCACCTCGGGGTCGGCGATCGACGCCAGCCGGCCTTCCGGCGCGAGCAGGTCGGCCGAGGTCCTCAGGGTGTCGCCGCCGACGGTGTCGAAGACCGCGTCCACGCCCTCCGGGACGAGCGCGCGCACCCGTGCGGCCAGGCCCTCGCCGTAGGTCACCGGCTCCCCGCCGAGGCCGCGCACAAAGTCGTGGTTGCGCTCGCTCGCCGTACCGACGACCCGGGCGCCGAGGTGGGTGGCGATCTGGACGGCGAGGGAGCCGACCCCGCCGGCCGCCGCGTGCACCAGCACGCTCTCGCCGCGCCCCACCTCCAGTGCCTTCACGAGCACCTGGTAGGCGGTGAGCCCGGCGAGCGGAAGGCCGGCGGCCTCCTCGAAGGACAGGTTGCGCGGCTTGCGGGCGAGGGTGCGCACGGGCGCGGCGATGTACTCGGCGAAGGTGCCGCGGGAGAGGAAGTCCTCCCGGCAGTAGCCGATGACCTCGTCGCCGACGGCGAACTCCGTGACCGAGGCGCCGGGCCGCACGACGACCCCGCTGACGTCCCAGCCGGGGATCACCGGGAAGACGGCGTCCAGGACCGCGTCGAGACGGCCCTCGCGGCACTTCCAGTCGACCGGGTTGACGGCGGCGGCACGGACCTTGACCAGGACCTGGTCGGGGCCGAGCTTCGGGTCGCGCAGGTCGCCGTACTCCAGCACCTCCGGTCCGCCGTAGTGGCGGTAGCTGATGCCCTTCATGCCCTCGACCCTCCGGGGTACTCGGACTTCACGCAAGCCGTACGAAGGTGAGCACCATGACCAACCTTCAGCACGAACACACCGAACACGGCACGCACAGCCACGGTCCGGGCTGCGGGCACAGCGCCGTGGCGCACGGCGACCACCTGGACTACGCGCACGACGGGCATCTGGACCGCGAGCGCGAGGGCCACTGGGACGAGTGCGAGCCGGCCGGGCACACCGTCCACGAGGGCCACGAGCACGTGCACTACGACGAGTGCGGACACGCCCAGGTGCAGCACGGCGACCACGTCGACTATCTGCACGGCGGCCACCGGCACGCCGAGCACGAGGGCCACTGGGACGACCACTGACCGCGACGGAACCCGGGCCGACGGCCCTCCCGGCAGCGCGCCGGGGCGCCGTCGGCCTATCGTGGCTCCGGTCACGTTTGACCACCTGATCGCTCCACGCACTGGACGGCATACCGACCGGTCGGCATCATGAGTCGAGTCCTGTTCATCCGTTCGTAGGAGTGATGCATGAGCGCCGACCACCCGCCCGGACTCGACCTGGACCGGCTGCGCGCACACCTCGACCGCGAGCGCCCCGGTCTGGTGACCGGCCCCCTCACCGGCCGGCTGATCGAGGGCGGACGGTCGAACCTCACCTACGCGGTCTCCGACGGCACCTCGAAGTGGGTCGTACGCCGGCCTCCGCTCGGCCACGTCCTGGCCACCGCGCACGACATGAAGCGCGAGCACCGCGTGATCAGCGCCCTGCACCCGACCCGGGTGCCGGTCCCGCGCCCGGTGCTGCTGTGCGAGAGCCCCGAGGCCGACGAGGTGCTCGGGGCGCCGTTCTACGTCATGGAGTTCGTCGAGGGCACCCCGTACCGCACCGCCCAGCAGCTCGCCCCGCTGGGCCCCGAGCGCACCCGGAACGCGGTGCTGTCCCTGGTGGACACGCTGGTCGAGCTGCACGCGGTCGACCCCGCCGCGGTGGGCCTCGCGGACTTCGGCCGCCCCGAGGGCTTCCTCGACCGGCAGCTGCGCCGCTGGGGCAAGCAGCTGGACGCCTCCCGCAACCGTGAGCTGGCCGGCATCGACGAGCTGCACGCGGCTCTCGGCCGCTCCCTGCCCGTCTCCCCCGCCCCGGCCGTCGTCCACGGCGACTACCGGCTCGACAACGTCCTGATCGGTGACGACGACACGATCAGGGCGATCCTCGACTGGGAGATGTCCACGCTCGGCGACCCGCTCACCGACCTGGGCCTGCTGGTGATGTACAGCCAGCCGCTCGGCATGGCCGAGTCCCCGGTCTCCACCACGGCCGAGGCCCCGGGCCACCCGTCCCCGCGGGAGCTGATCGAGCGGTACGCCGAGCGCTCGGGACGCGACGTCTCCGGCGTCTCCTGGTACACGGCGTTCGCCTGGTTCAAGCTCGCCGTGATCCTGGAGGGCATCCACTACCGGTACACGCTCGGCCAGACGGTCGGGCGCGGCTTCGACCGGATCGGCGACCTCGTGCCCGTCTTCATCGACCACGGACTGACGACTCTTCAGGAAGGCTGATCCGGACATGGACTTCGCGTTCGACGCACGCACCGAGGAGCTGCGCGCCAAGCTGCTCGCCTTCATGGACGAGTACGTCCACCCGGCCGAGGCGGTCGCCGAGGAGCAGCGGGCCGCGCTCGCCTCCCCGTGGGACACCCCGGCGGTGGTCGAGGAGCTGAAGGCCGAGGCCCGCAGGCAGGGCCTGTGGAACCTCTTCCTGCCCGACGCCGAGTACGGCGCGGGACTCACCAACCTCCAGTACGCGCCGCTCGCCGAGATCACCGGCCGCTCCCCGCACCTGGCGCCCACCGCGACCAACTGCGCCGCGCCCGACACCGGGAACATGGAGGTGCTGGCGCAGTTCGGCAACGAGCAGCAGAAGAAGCAGTGGCTGGAGCCGCTGCTGGCCGGTGAGATCCGCTCGGCGTTCGCGATGACCGAGCCGGAGGTGGCCTCCTCCGATGCCACCAACATCACCACGCACATCGAGCGGGACGGCGACGAGTACGTCATCACCGGCCGCAAGTGGTACATCTCCGGCGCGATGAACCCGGACTGCAAGATCTTCATCGTGATGGGCAAGACCGACCCGGACGGCGCCGACATCCGCCGCCAGCAGTCCATGGTCCTGGTCCCGCGCGACACCCCGGGCGTCACCGTCGAGCGCGCCATGCAGGTCTTCGGCTACGAGGACCACTCGCACGGCGGGCACGCGGAGGTGATCTTCGACCACGCGCGCGTGCCGGTGTCGAACCTCATCGGCGAGGAGGGCGGCGGCTTCGCCATCGCCCAGGCCCGGCTCGGCCCCGGCCGGATCCACCACTGCATGCGGCTGATCGGCATGGCCGAGCGCGCGATCGAGCTGATGTGCCGGCGGGCCGTGGCCCGTACCGCGTTCGGCAAGGCGCTGGCCCAGCAGGGCGTGGTCCAGAACTGGATCGCCGACGCCCGGGTGACGGTGGAGCAGCTGCGGCTGCTGGTGCTGAAGACGGCCTGGCTGATGGACACCGTCGGCAACAAGGGCGCGCACACCGAGATCCAGGCCATCAAGATCGCCACGCCGCGCGCGGTGGTCGGCATCCTGGACCGCGCGATCCAACTGCACGGCGCGGGCGGGGTGAGCCAGGACTTCCCGCTGGCCGAGCTGTACGCGAGCGCCCGCACCCTGATGCTGGCCGACGGCCCGGACGAGGTGCACCAGCGGTCGCTGGCGCGGCGGGAGCTGAAGAAGTACCTGTAACGGGACGTGCAGGGGACATGCGCAAGGGGCGGTTGCCATGGCGACCGCCCCTTGCACGTAGCGGGACGCCGCTACGGCCGCAGCGCCCGCAGCAGCAGATCCGCGAGGTGGTCGGCGACCTGCTGCCCGGTGAGCGGGCCGTCCGGGCGGTACCAGGTGGACAGGTGGTGGACGGAGCCGAAGTGGTAGTCCACGACCAGGTCGGCCGGGGTCGCCGTGGAGAAGACGCCCGCCTCCTGGCCCTCCTCGATCAGCGCGCGGAAGCGTTCGTGGTAACGCCGGCGCTCGGCGCGGACCTGCTTGTTCTTCTCCGGGCTGAGATGGTGCATGGACCGGAAGAAGATCATCGCGTCGTCGAGGTTGTCGATCGTCGTGACGACCACGTCCGCCGCGGCGGCTCTGAGCCGTTCCTCGACCGGCGCGTCCATGCCGGCGAAGTGGTCGAGCCGTTCCTGCTGGATGCGCAGCACGCGCGCGTACACCTCGTGCAGGAGGTCGTCCTTGGAGCCGAAGTAGTGGTACAGCGCCCCCTTGGTGACGCCTGCGGCCTCGACGATCTCCTGCACCGAGGTGCGGTCGTATCCCTGCTCGGCGAAGAGCCGGGTGGCGGCGGCCAGCAGCCGCTGCGGAACGGGCGTCCCGTCTCCGTCCGTCGTCCTGGGCACTGCCGCCACCTGCCTTTCCGTGATGCTTACCGAATGTCCTGCGTGCGGGAACGCAGTTCCCGCCGGAGGATCTTCCCACTCGCCGTCTTGGGCAGATCGGGCAGGATCTCCACCTGGCGCGGGTATTTGTAGGCGGCCAGTCTCTCCTTGCAGTACACCGCGAGTTCATCCGGGTCCGCCTCGGCGCCCGGACGCAGGCTGATGTACGCCTTCACGGTCTCGCCACGGTAGCCGTCGGGGACTCCGACGACGGCCGCCTCGCGCACCGCCGGGTGGGTGTACAGCACGTCCTCGACCTCGCGTGGCCACACCTTGAAGCCGGACGCGCTGATCATGTCCTTCTTGCGGTCGACGACATAGAGCCAGCCCTGTTCGTCCATGAAGCCGATGTCGCCGGTGCGCAGCTCGCCGTCCGGGAAGGACTCGGCGGTGGCGTCGGGGTGCCGCCAGTAGCCGGGGATCACCTGGGGCCCTCGTACGACGATCTCGCCCTGCTCCCCGAAGGGCACCTCCTCGCCCTGCTCGTCCACGATCCTGACGACCGTGTCGGGGCCGGGCAGTCCCACCGACAGCGTCCCGGAGACGGGGTCCACGGGGGCCTCCAGGCCGGGCGGGACGGCGGCGCACGGGCCGGAGCACTCGGTGAGGCCGTAGCCGACGCGGATGTACGGCCCGAAGCGCTCGCGGAACCTCTCCACCAGCGCCGGGGGCACGGGCGCGCCGCCGGAGGACAGGTTCACGAAGGAGGCGAAGTGCTCCGGGGAGGCGTCCGGGTGGGCGGCGAGCGCCATGTAGGCGGTGGACGGGCCGACCGTGTAGTGCGGGTGGTGCTCGGCGAAGGCCTCCAGGACGAGTCCGGGTTCGAAGCGGTAGGCGAGCACCAGGGTGCCGGCGCTGTTCAGGCAGGCGCCGAACTGGCAGACCATGCCGGTGATGTGGAACAGCGGGGCCAGCGCGTAGTAGACGGGCGCCTCGGGCAGCGCGAGACCGGTCCGCTGCCGCTCGGCGTTGTGCATGATGTTGCCGTGCGTGTTGGTGGCGCCCTTGGGGGTGCCGCTGGTGCCGGAGGTGTAGCTGATCAGGGCGATGTCGTCGGGTCGCGGGTCGCGGCCCTCGGGCGCCTTGCCGCCCTGCCGGGCGACGGCCACGAGGTCGTCGGCGTCCGGCGCCTTCGGCAGCCGCTCGAAACCGAGCACGCGTGCGTCATGGCGAGTTTGGAAATCCAACTCGCACCCGGTGAGCACGATCCGCACCGGCGACCCGGCCGCCGCCTGGCGCAGATACGCCTCCCAGGCGCGGTCCGAGCAGATCAGCGCGGCCACCTCGCCGTCCCGCAGGATGTGCGCCATCTCGGCCGACTTGTACATCGGGTTGACCGGGACGACGGTCGCGCCGGCCTTCCAGGCGCCGAGCACGGCGAGCACGAAGTGCGGGGAGTTCTGCAGCAGCACGGCCACCCGGTCGCCCCGCTCCAGCCCGCGCCCGGCCAGGTGGGCGGCGACCGAGTCGGTCAGCTCGTCCACCTCGCGGTAGCTCAGCCGGGCGTCGAAGTAGGCCAGGAAGGTGCGCTCGGGCGCCTCGGCGACGGCGGCCCGCAGGGCGTGCACCAGCGAGTCGGCGGGATCGACCGGAGCGCACAGGGCGTCGTCGAGCAGGGCCAGCCAGGGCCGCGCCGCGTACCGGGAAGTGCTCACCGGGCCTCCTCCCACTTGCGCTGGAGGTGGTTCATACCGCTCAGCCAGCGGTCCGGATCGGCGGCCCGCGCCTGGTAGTACTCGGCCACCTCGGGGTGCGGCAGGATCAGGAAGCGGTCCTCCTCGATCCCCCGGAACAAGGCTTCGGCGACGGCTTCCGGTTCGATCGCGGTCGGCTGCAGCACCAGGTCCCCGGCGCTGCCGGTCGCGGCCAGCATGTCCGTGCGCACACCCTGGGGACAGATCGCGTGGACCTTCACGCCCCGGTGGCGGTACGTCAGCGACAGCCACTCGGCGAAGGCGTGGGCGCCGTGCTTGGTGACGCTGTAGGAGGGCGCGCCGATCATGGTGAGCAGCCCGGCGGCCGACACGGTGGACACGAACCGGCCGGCGCCGCGCTCCAGCCAGCCGGGCAGCAGCTCGTGCGCCGCCCGGACGTGCGCCATGACGTTCACGTCCCAGGCGACCGCCCAGGACCGCTCGTCGAGCGGCCCGCCCGCGCCGCCGTCCTCGAAGGCGACACCGGCGTTCGCGCAGTACACGTCGACGGTGCCGCCCAGCGCGTCGCGGGCGTCGCCGACGATCGCGGAGGCGTCACCGGGCACCGCGATCCCGCCGATCTCCTCGGCCACCGCCTTGGCCTTCTCACCGTCCAGGTCGTTCACGACGACCCTGGCGCCCTCGGCGGCGAACCGCCGGGCCAGTGCGGCTCCGATCCCCCCGCCGGCCCCGGTGACGACCACTCCCGCATCCTGCACGGCTTCCACCATCGGTCTCCCTCGACACGACTTCGCGCGGCGCGCGTCGGCTCTGACCGCCCCAGACTAACCAGTCGGTATGTAGGAAGGAAGGGTCACTGCCCGAACGCCGTGCGGAACAGGTGAGGCGCCGTGTATGGCCAACCCCGCCCCGGCGCAGGACGATGCGTCCGCAGCACAGTGTTACGCATCGTTTCCGGCGGGACGAGGGAGCCTGGCATGGCGGATCCCGGGATGAGCGTGACTCCCTACTGGGAGCTGACCTTCGACGCGGACGGGGACGTGGACGGCCCCGAACGCGATCGTCTGACGGCCCAGGCCATGGAACACGGCGTCCGTGACCTGATCGTCTTCGCACACGGCTGGAACAACGACCGCTCGGGCGCGACGGCGCTGTACCGGCAGTTCTTCGCGCCGGTCCCGGCGCTCGCGCCACGGGCCCGGCTCGGGTACGTCGGCGTGATCTGGCCGTCGATGCGGTTCAGCGACGAGCCGATCCCGAACTTCCCGAAGTCGGTGGCGGCCGTGGCGGCTGAGGCGGCACCGGGTCCGGCGCTGGACAAGGACACCCGGCGTGCCCTGCTGGAGACCTTCCCCGGGCGCGCCCCGGTGATCGACCAACTGGCCCGGATGCTGGACGAACGGCCGGATGGGGACGGTCAGTTGACCGAGTTCGGGCGGCTGGTGCGGTTGCTGGTGGACGGGGAGCGGCCCGGTGCGGCCGACACCGGTCAGGAGGGCGAGCCGCTGGTGTTCAGCGAGGACCCGGTGACCGCCTGCGACGAGTTCGCCGAGGCGCTGTCGGCCGTCCGGTCGCCCGGCGCACCCGCCGGGTTCAGCATCCCGAACCCCTGGGAGGGCGCCAAGGAACTGCTGCGGCAGGCGGCCTACTACTCGATGAAGCGGCGGGCCGGGACCGTCGGCGAGCACGGGCTCGGGCCGGTGCTCGGCCAGTTGGCGCATGCGGCGCCCGGGGTGCGGGTGCATCTGATGGGGCACAGCTTCGGCGGGCGGCTGGTGTCGTTCGCGCTGCGCGGGCTGCCGGACGGGGTGGCCACGGTGAAGTCCGTGACCCTCCTGCAAGGCGCCTTCTCCCACTACGCGTTCGCGGACCGGCTGCCGCAGGACCCGGACAAGGCGGGGGCGCTCAAGGAGATGCAGCGGCGGATCGACGGCCCGCTGGTGTGCTGCTACTCGCACTTCGACTCGGCGCTCGGCACGTTCTATCCGCTGGCCTCCCGGCTGTCGGGGGACGACCGCTCGTGTGTGGGCAGCGAGATCGCGGCCGTGCTGGGGCCGGAGTGGGGCGCCATGGGGCACGACGGTGTGCAGGCGGTGCCGGGCACCGCCCGGCTGGACCTCGCGTCGGCTCTCGCCGGACCGCTGCCCGCGTCGGGGTGCGTGAACGTCGACGCGGCCGCGGTCGTCCGCCAGGGCGGCCCGCCGGCCGGGGCGCACAGCGACATAGTGCACCCCGAACTGGCCCGGCTGGTGCTGGCGGCGGGCCGCATCACCTGACCCGCCGCCCACGTCACGCCGATCGGTTCATCGGTGTGACGTGTACTCCACCACCTGCTGGAACGTCGGCCGGTTCTGCCAGCTGATCTTGCCGTGCTTGATGCCGCCCAGCGTGCGCTGGACGATCGAGTCGGCGCACCACTGGTCGCCGGCCGAGCACTGGTCGTCGCCCGGGTAGACCTGGGCGGCGGTCATCCCGGCCGCCTGGTCGAGGGTGCTGATCAAGGCGTCCCGGCAGGCGCTGAGGCTGCCGCCCCCGCAGTACTTCTCGGCGAGCCCGCCCTGCACCTTCTCCCCGAGCACCGCACGGATGTCCTTGTCGACATAACTCCACCAGCCGAACTGGAAGGAGCTTCCGGCGTGCGAACCGGTCGGGCCGTGACCGGCGGACGGGGCCTCGTCCACCGGCAGGTTGCCGGTGAAGGCCGTGTACAGGTCGCTGCCGAGGCCCGGTTCGAACTCCGCCTTGACCAGCAGCGGCCACCAGGCGTCCAGGATGCGGATCGCGTCGGCGTCGGCGTAGGTGTGCGAACCGGCGGACGTCTCCGTGCGCCCCGCGCCCGCGTCCAGCCACGCCTGCAGCTTGCTCACCGCCGCGGCGGCCGTGGAGTCGGTCACCGTGGAGGAGTCGATCACCTTGAGCAGCTTCGGCAGCACGTCCTCGGCGCGCAGGTCGGCGACGGCCGCGTCCGCCATGGCCTGCACCAGTTTGGTGCGGGTCACGCCGCCGGCCGCGACCAGCTTCTTCACCCGGTCGTCGAGCAGGTTGCCGCGGTGCACGGAGCCGTCGCCCCAGCCGGCGGCCGAGTAGTCCTGGGCCTGCTTGTTGTTCCAGGAGACGTAGTAGTCCTGGTCGACGGAGTTGGGGTGGGCCGAGGCCGGGGTGTAGTCGGCGGTGTTGGTGGCCGGGTCCCAGTTCTGCCACTCGTACGCCGGCTGCGCCCACACCGGGAACTCGGCGTCGACGCCGGACGCGCGGACCGGGTTGTCACCGCTGTTGTAGTACGCGGTGTGCTGGGAGTCGGCGTAGAACCAGTTGAAGGTGTAGTTGATGTGCTGGGCCGCGCTCTGGAAGTCCTTCGGGCCCTTGACGAAGCCCGGGTCGTTCAGCATCTGGAAGCCGATGATCGAGTCGGCCTCGTGCAGGTACGAGGAGCGCAGGGTGGTGTAGGCGACCTTCTTGCCGCCGACGGTCGCCCGGTACTCCACCGGGCCGTACTTCGTCCGCCACACCCGCATGGTGTACGACCCCGCCGGTGTGCTGTCGGCCGTGGTCGGCGACCAGGAGTTCTTCTGCTCGACCTTGTCCATCGCCGTACAGGTGCCGTGGTAGAGGTAGTGGTAGTCGTCCTGGCACAGCTCGACGGCGTAGGTGTCGATGATGTCCTGGCCCGAGGTGGTCGCGCTCCAGGAGTAGTCCTGGCCGCGGCCGAGTTCGACGTACATGCTCAGGCCCGCGAAGGAGGCGCCGCGCGCGCTGATGCCCGGGCCCTGGATCTCCTGGAGCATGAGCAGCTGCGGGGCGAAGTAGCCGGTCTGCGGTCCGAAGACGGCGATCGGGTGTCCGCTCGCGGTGTACCTGCCGCTGACCACGAGCGCGTTGGACATCCCGCGCCTGGCCGAACTGAGCGTTGCCTTCGCGGCGGTGGCCGAGGTGCTCCTGGCGGCGGCGGTGGCCGCGCTGCCCGTACGGTCGTAGACCAGCGGTTCCTGGGTGACCGAGCCGGCGTCGGGCAGGGCCTCGCCCTTGGCGTCCGCGGGCTTGCCGCCGTACGGGAAGCTCTGGCCGTCGTGGACGGTCAGGACGGCCTCGGGGTCGTTGCGCTCGCGGAAGGACTCCCAGACCTTGGTGCCCTCCTCGACGCCGTACTTGGACTGGGCGGCGAGCAGGGAGAGGGCGTTGTTGACCTCGCCGCCCCCGCCGGAACCGAACAGCGAGCCGATGACGGAGGCCAGCGCCACGAGGTCGGTGATCTTGAAGTGGTCGATGGTGCCGGCGTTGGTGATCGGGTCCTTGTGACCGGTCAGGTCGTACTCGCCGGGGAAGTAACGGCCGCTGTCCGAGGCGTCGATGTAGGCGTTGACGCCGTCGAGGTAGGCGTTGGCATCGGTGAGGGCCTGCTGGCCGCGGGCGCCGTTCTTCGCGACGGCGTTGTCGATCTGCGCCTGCAGGTCGGCCTCGGTGTAGGGAGCGTTGCGGTAGAACTCCTGCTCCAGGCCCTGGTTGGCGGCCGCGCCGCCGGCGAAGGAGGTCAGCTGTCCGCGGCCGACGTGCCGGAAGACGTCCATCAGCCACAGCCGGTCCTCGGCCGCCGCGTAGCCGGCTCCGTACTCGGTACCGTACCGGGTGGTGCCTGTGATGTGCGGCACACCGGTCTTCTTGTCGCGGACGATCGTCACGTCGCCGCGCCCGCCCGGCTTCTCGGTGGAGGCGACCTGGTCGGACGGGACGCCGAAGGAGGCGTCGTTGAAGAAGTTGTTGATCGTGGCGTCCGTGAGGCCCTTGTAGCCGGTCGCCAGATTCGCGTACGGGCCGAGCTGGTCCTCGGCGTGCGAGGGCTGGGTGCCGAAGGCCTGGTTGAGCAGGATCTGGGCGAGCGTGGCGTTGCCGTTCTCGCCGGGCGGCAGGATGTCCGAGCACTGGCCGCCGCAGTAGTCGTTCGAGGCGGTGGCGTCGGCCGCGGCGGCGGTCTGGCCGAGGGGGGAGAGAAGTCCGGCGACGAGGACGCATATGGACGCCGTCTTCAGGAACCCGGTGAAGCGGCGGGACGTTCTCAGTCTGTCAAGCGTGGTATGTGGGGTTCGCCGTGGCATGGCGGCTCCTAGCGACAGGGGTGGCCGAAGGTTACCGCCGGTATCCCCAGCTTTGAAGGTGAACATGCGTCACTTTCCGGAGTCCTCAAGCAGAACGCAGAAGACAACACGCGAAGAGATGGAGCCGAATCGCCTGTCGATACGTCTATTCGGCGACGTCCGTGCGACGACGCCGAAGTGACCGAAGTACAGGTGCAGGTGTGACGGAGGTGCAAGGCGATGGCCGGTTTCCGGAGTCTGGCGAGACAGGTACGCGATCCGGGCTGCGATCTGGCACTGCGGCGCTACTCACTGCGCAAGTGCCTTGAGAAGTTCGCCCCTTACGGGCATCGGGCGACCTGGGACCATCTGTGCTCCCGGGCGGGCTTCGGCCCCGAGGACCGCTCCCCCGACCCGGCGCGGCTCGTGGCCGCACTGGAGGAGCTGGAGGAGGCCCGGTCCGTCTGGCTCGCCTACGAGACCGACTTCACCGAGCGGCGCAGGAAGGAGAAGCACGACGGGCTGCGCCGGCCGGGCAGCGTGGACGACTGGCACCGGCTGACCTGGGGAGGCTTCGGGGTCGCCTGGTGCGACGACCCGCGGCTCCACCCCGAGGCGCCGCTGGCCGAGGTGCTGCGCCGGCTGATCACCGCACTGAACCGGGAACCGGGCTCGTCCTGCCCGGTGTGCGGTGGTGACCGCCTGGTCTGGCGCTACGGCCTGGACCACGAGCCGTCGTCCGGCCCGGTCTGCACGGACTGCGGCATCCTCGTGCCACGCCCGGTGCTCACGCCGCAGGCGCTGGGGTACGCCAGGCGGGGGCGGCTTCTGATGTCGGCCTGAGCAGTGCTCTGTCAACGGGGGGCCGTTGTTCTTCTGGGGGGTGCGAAGGGGATGCCGCGCCCCCTGCGGTGCGGTGAGGCCATGCGCTCGCGGTGCGGTGACCGGGGCCGTTGTCGGTGGTGACTGGCACCATCGGAGCATGCTGCAGGTGTGTCTCAACGGAAGCCGTTCCGCCGCCGACGGCGCGGGGATTCCGATGTCGCCCGAGGAGATGGCCCGTTCCGCGGCACAGGCCGTGGCGGTCGGGGCCGGCTCGGTCCACGTGCACCCCAAGACGCCGTGCGGACACGACAGCCTCTCCCCGCGCGTCCTCGCTCCGGCCCTGGAGGCGATACGGGCGCGGGTGCGGGTGCCGGTCGGGGTGACGACCGGTGCCTGGGCGGAGCCCGATCCGCAGGCCCGGCTCGCCCGGGTGCGCAGCTGGTCCGTGCTGCCCGACTTCGCCTCGGTCAACTGGCATGAGCCGGGCGCCGAAGCGGTTGCCGGACAGCTCGTCGCCATGGGCGTGGGTGTCGAGGCGGGCATCTGGTCCGGTACCGACGGCGCGGCCCGGTTCGCGGCCTCGCCCCTCGGGCCGAGGGTGCTGCGTGTGCTGGCGGAGGTGACGGACCCGGACCCCGCGACCGCCGAGGAATCGGCACGTGCCCTGCTGGCCGAGCTGGGGAGCGCCCACGACCGGCCGGTGCTCCTGCACGGCGAGGAGGGCGGCACCTGGCCGGTGCTGCGGCTGGCCGGACGGCTGGCCCTGGCCACCCGTATCGGACTGGAGGACACCCTGTTCCTGCCCGACGGCCGACGCGCGTCCACAAATGCTCAGTTGGTCGCGGAAGCGCTGGTCCAGTACGCGTCGTTCCAGCGACAACGCGTGCGCGCACTGCAGCAACAGGCGCCGCGTCAGGGGGACGCTACCAGCACCAAATCCGCTCGCTCCAGCGGATTCTCGCCCGGACAGTGGAGCCGATGAAACCGAACCGATGAACACGGGGAGTCCCATGTCCACGCTGCGGGTCACCGCCGAAGTGCTGACCGTCCACGAGCATCCGAACGCCGACGCTCTCGAGCTGGCCCAGGTGGGTCTGTACCGAGCCGTCGTCGCCAAGGGCGCGTACCGCACCGGTGAGGCCGCCGTCTACATACCCGAGCAGTCCGTGCTCCCGTCCGGTCTGATCGAGGAGCTGGGTCTGACCGGACGGCTCGCGGGCGGCGAGGCCAACCGCGTCAAGGCGGTGCGGCTGCGCGGCGAGTTGTCGCAGGGCATCGTGTGCCGGCCGAAGGCGCTGGCGGACGTCGACCTCACGCGGGCGGCGGCCGAGGGCACGGACTTCGCGGAGCGGCTGGGCATCACCAAGTGGGTGCCGCCGGTCCCGCCGACCATGAACGGCGAGGTGGAGTCCGCCACCGACCTGCTGTCATGGGTCGACATCGAGAACATCCAGCGTTACCCGGACATCTTCGCCCCGGGCGAGCCGGTCGTCCTGACGGAGAAGCTCCACGGCTCGGCCTGCCTGCTGACGTACGTCGCCGACGAGGGCCGGATGTACGTGTCGTCCAAGGGCTTCGGCGCCAAGTCGCTGGCCCTGAAGGAGGATCCGCGGAACCTGTACTGGCGGGCGATCCGGGGACACGGCGTCGCCGAGGCGGCGGCCCGGCTGGCGAAGCGGCTCGGGGCACGCCGGGTCGGCATCTTCGGGGAGGTGTACGGCGCGGGGGTGCAGGACCTGTCGTACGGCGCCGACGGGCGGCGGGACACGCTGGGTTACGCGGCGTTCGACGTCTCGGCGGACGTGGACGGCACGGTGCGCTGGCTGGACGCGGCGGAACTGCTGGAGGGCGAGCTGCCGGTGGTGCCCCGGCTGTACGCGGGGCCGTACGACATCGCGCGGGTGCTGGAGTTCGCGAGCGGGCGGGAGACAGTGTCCGGGCGGGGGCTGCATCTGCGGGAGGGCGTGGTGATACGGCCCGTGGTGGAGCGGTACAGCCCGGTGACCGGGGGCCGGGCCATCGCCAAGGCGGTGAGCCCGGCGTACCTCACGCGGAAGGGCGGCACCGAGTACGAGTGAGACACCCTCCGCCGGGGGGCGGGCGGGCGCTTGCCCGCACGTGCGGGGTGCCGGCGCCTCGAAGGCGCCGGCACCGCGACCCCAGCACATCTCAGCGCCTCTCCCCGAACAGGGACGAGCCCGTGAGCCGTTCGCCGTACACGTCGTCCGGGTTGGACAGCACACAGTTCTCCAGGGACAGGCACCCGCACCCGATGCAGTCGGTGAGGTGATCGCGCAACCGGTTCAACTGCTTGATGCGTTCGTCGAGCTCCGAGCGCCACCTCTCCGACAGCCGCGCCCAGTCCTCCCGGGTCGGTGTGCGTTCCTCGGGCAGCTCGGCCAGGGCGTCCCGGATCGTGGCCAGCGGAATGCCGACCCGCTGCGCTGCCCGCACGAAGGCGACCCGGCGCAGGGTGTCGCGGCTGTACCGGCGCTGGTTGCCGGGGGTGCGGCGGCTGCTGATCAGGCCCTTCGACTCGTAGAAGTGCAGCGCGGAGACGGCGGCGCCACTGCGCGCGGACAACTGGCCGACGGTCAGCTCGTGGATCTTCTCGGGGATCTGGGGCACCCCTCAGAGCCTAGTCGCCCGGCGCAGGTGGCCATCCGTTGACAGGCGCCCCTCACCCGACCATGCTAAGCAGTTGCTTAGAAATGTGAGCAAGAGGCGAGCGAGAGGCCGGGAACATGGCAGAACCGAGGACCTTCACCTCCCCCGACGAGCTGAAGGCGGCCGTCGGCGAGCAGCTGGGGCACACCGACTGGCTGGAGGTCGACCAGAAGCGCATCGACCTGTTCGCCGAGGCCACCGGCGACCACCAGTGGATCCACGTGGACCCGGAGAAGGCCGCCGCGGGCCCCTTCGGGACGACCATCGCCCACGGCTACCTCACCCTCTCCCTGCTGCCGCTCTTCGGCCCGCAGCTGATCCGGGTCGAGGGCGTGAGGATGGGCGTGAACTACGGCACCAACAAGGTCCGCTTCCCCGCCCCGGTCCCGGTCGGCTCCCGGCTGCGCGCCACCGCGAAGATCACCGGCGTCGAGGACGTCGCCGGCGGCGTCCAGGTGACCGTCGCCTTCACCGTGGAGCGCGAGGGCGGCGACAAGCCGGTGTGCGTCGCGGAGTCGGTGTCCCGGTACTACCTGTGAGCCCAGGGGCCCGCTACTTCGCCCCGACCATCCGGAGCACGAGGTCGGCGTAGAGCGCGCCGACCTCGTCGGGGGTGAAGGGGCCGTCCACGGTGAACCAGCGGGCCACGTCGATGCACAGGGACAGCACGGCGAGCGTGGTGCCCTTGGCGTCCAGCACGTCGAACTCGCCCGAGGCCACGCCGTCGTCGATGATCCCGCGCACCTCGGCGTCGACCTGGCGGCGCAGCGCGACGATCTCGGCGCGGGCCTCGGGGCCGAGGGCGTCGAGTTCGTACTGCACGACCCGTGCGGTGGTGCGCCGCCCCGCGTGCCAGCGGACGAAGGAGCCGACCGCGTCGGCCAGCCGCTCGGTCGCGGTGCCCTCCCGCTGCGCGGCCGTGCGCAGGATGTCCAGGGCCTTGTCGTGACCGATCCGGCTGATTCGGTGGAGCAGCTCTTCCTTGGTCTTGTAGTGGATGTAGAGCGCGGCCGGGCTCATGCCGGCGCGGCCCGCGATGTCACGGGTGGTCGTCGCGTGGTAGCCGCGCTCGGCGAAGGCCTCCACGGCGGCGACGAGCAGCCGCCGGGCCGCGTCCGGGGTGACCTCTTCCCACGGCTCCACTTCGCCGCCGGTCGTCTCCTCCGCCGTACTCATCGCTCGCTCGCCCCTCTCGATGACAGGAGCACCACCATACCGCCGAAGGTGAGCGGGCGCTTAGTGCAGCCGGTCAGAGCTTCTCGAAGGGGTCGTGTTCGGCCAGCAGCTTCTCCAGGCGCGCCTGGTCGACGCGGCTGACGATCTGCCCGGCCTCCTGGCGGTCCCGGATCACCTTGGCGAGCGTGAAGGCGGAGGTGACGAGGTAGAGGACGGCGATGGCCAGGAAGGCGCGCACCCAGGCGTCGGCGCCGAGCTGGTAGATGCCGACGGCGGTGGCCACCATGGCGACTGCGAAGGACGCGACGGCCTGACCGTAGAAGGCGGCCGTGCTCTGCTGTTTGACCGGTGTGTCACTCATGGGAAGAGCATCGGCGGATGTGGCCCGCGCCACATCCGCTCGCGTACTCAGATCGGTACTCAGAACGCCGAAACCCCGGTCAGGGAACGCCCGATGAGCAGCTTCTGGATCTGGCTGGTGCCCTCGTAGAGGGTCATCACGCGCGCGTCGCGCAGGAGTTTGCCGGCCGGGTACTCGTCGATGTAGCCGTAGCCGCCGAAGACCTGGAGGGCGTTGTTCGCGGCGCGGACGGCGGCCTCGGAGGCGAACAGCTTGGCCTTGGAGGACTCGACGGCGAACGGCTGCCCGCGGTCGATCAGATCGGCGACGCGCCAGGTGAGCAGCCGGGCGGCGTCCACGTCGACGGCGATGTCGCTGATCAGTTCCTGTACCAGCTGGTGGTGGGCGATGGGCCTGCCGAACTGCTCGCGCTCACCGGCGTACCGCACCGCCGCGTCCAGTGCGGCCTGGGCGATGCCGACACAGCCCGCGGCCACCGACATCCGCCCCTTGGCCAGTGCGGACATGGCCACGGAGAAGCCCTTGCCCTCCTCGCCGAGCATCGCCGACGCGGGTACCCGCACGTCCTGGAGGACGAGTTCGGCGGTGGCCTGGCCGCGCAGGCCGAGCTTGCCGTGGATGGTGCGCCGGGTCAGGCCGGGGGTGTCGGTGGGCACGAGGAAGGCGGACACGCCCTTGTGGCCGGGGGCGTCGGTGGAGCGTGCGAAGAGCAGGACGACGTCCGCCCACGTCCCGTTGGTGATGAACATCTTGGCGCCGTTGATGACGTAGTCGTCGCCGTCGCGTACGGCACGGGTGGTGAGGTTGCCCGCGTCGGAGCCGGTGCCGGGCTCGGTGAGGCCGAAACAGCCGACGTACTCGCCCGCGGTCAGCCCCGGCAGCCAGCGCCGCTTCTGCTCCTCGCCGCCCCAGGCGGCGATCGTCTTGGCCACCAGGCCCAGCGAGACGGAGACGATGCCGCGCACCGAGGAGTCGCCGCGCCCCAGCTCCTCCGTGACCAGGCAGTACGCGAGGTGGTCGCCGCCCGAGCCGCCGTACTCCTCGTCGATGGTCAGACCAAGGAAACCCACCTCGCCGAGCTTCTTCACGATGCCCCGGTCGACCTCCTCGGCGCGGTCCCACGCGACGACGTGCGGAGCGATCTCACCTGCCACGAATTCCCGGGCCAGCTGCCGGACCGCGGTCTGCTCCTCACTGAGCTCCAGGTTCACCACGAGATCACCCCACTTGAAATCCGTACATTTAAATTAGCACTGCTAGTTTCTGTTCGCAGCCCTACTATGTGCGCCATGGCCCGACCGCGCAAGCCCCTCCTCAGCACCGACCGGATCGTCGAGACGGCCCGGGAACTCGTGGACCGGGAGGGCCTGGCGGCCGTCTCCACCCGTCGGCTCGCCGCCGAGCTCGGGGTGAGCGGCCCCTCGCTCTACAACCACTTCCGCACCAAGGACGAGATCCTGGAGGCGGTCGCCGACTCGGTGAGCGGTCTGGTGGACCTGTCGATGTTCGAGGACGGCCGGGACTGGCGCACCGCGCTGCACGACTGGGCCGTCTCCTACCGGGCCGCCCTGCGCGACCACCCGAACATCGTCCCGGTCCTGGCACGGGGGCCGGGACGTCGTCCCGCCGCGCTGCGCCTCGCCGACGCCGTCTACGGCGCCATGGTCGACGCCGGCTGGTCACCGGCCCAGGCGACCTCCATCGGCGCGCTGATGCGGTACTTCATCATGGGCTCCGCGCTCGGTTCGTTCGCCGGGGGGTTCGTGGACGACGCGAGCGCGTACGATCCCGCCGACTATCCCCATCTCGGCCAGGCCCATCTGCTCGCCGAGCAGCAGGAGAAGATCGACGAGCGGGCCTTCGAGACCGGGCTCACGGCGCTGCTGGACGGGCTGGCGCAGCAGTACGAGGCGGTACGGCAGCAGGTGCAGCCGGGCGTGCAGCGATAATTCGGTGGGGGCCGAAGTGTCCGTACCGCATGCTGGTCGGCATGACCGCCAAGGATCCGCAGGCAGCCGGTCTGGCCGCGCTCGCCTCCCTGATCGCCGACGAGACCCGGGCCGCATGCCTGCTGGCGCTGCTCGACGGGCGGGCCTGGACGGCCGGTGAGCTGGCCCGGCACGCGGGGGTCGCGGCGTCGACGCTCAGCGAGCACCTGGACAAGCTGGTGGCCGGGGGCCTGCTCGCGCAGGAACGGCAGGGACGCCACCGGTATGTGCGGCTGGCCGACGCGCACACGGCGCAGCTCGTCGAGGACCTGGCCGGTCGAGTGCCTCCGGCGGCCGTACGGGGGGCTCCGCGCAGCCTGCGCGAGTCGAGTGCCGGGGCGGCCATGGCCCGGGGGCGTACCTGTTACGACCACCTCGCGGGGCGGCTCGGGATGGCGGTCACCGATGCGCTGACCCTCCGGGGGTTGCTGCGGCAGGACACGGGGTTCGCACTGACGGACGCGGGGGTGGAGTGGTTCGGCGCGGCGGGTATTCCGCTGGAGGTTTCGGGTCGGCGTCCGCTGGCCCGTGCGTGCCTGGACTGGACCGAGCGGCGGCCCCATCTCGCGGGGGCGGCCGGGGCCGCGTTGTGCCGGCATGCGCTGGAGGCGGGGTGGTGCGTGCGGATCGGCTCCGCCCGGGCCGTGAAGGTGACTCCTTCGGGGGAGCGGGTGCTGTCGGACCTGTTGGGGATCACTTCGGAGGCGCTCCGCTGAATCCGGCCACCGGGGCGGGACGTTGTGTGGCCGTCCGATATCCGCCAGCCCAGTCAACGATCCGTACCTGACCTCAGGAGCATGATGAGCACCAACCGAAGCCGCGCCCGACTGCTCGCCACCGGCGCCGCCTGCGTGACCGTCGTCCTCTGGGCCTCCGCCTTCGTGGCGATCCGGAGTGCGGGCGAGGCCTACTCCCCCGGTGCGCTGGCCCTTGGGCGGTTGGCGGCCGGGGCCCTCGGACTCGGGGTCATCTGGGCGATACGGAGGGAAGGGCTGCCTCCCAGGGCCGCCTGGCGGGGGATTGTGCTGTCCGGGGTGCTGTGGTTCGGGCTCTACATGGTCGTGCTGAACTGGGGCGAACAGCAGGTGGACGCGGGGACGGCGGCGCTCGTCGTGAATGTCGGGCCGCTGCTGATCGCCCTGCTCGGGGCCCGGCTGCTGGGCGATCCGATGCCGCCGCGGCTGCTGGCGGGCATGGCCGTGTCGTTCGCCGGTGCGGTGACCGTCGGGCTGTCGATGTCCGGCGGCGGGGGCAACTCCGTGCTCGGGGTGGTGCTGTGTCTGCTCGCCGCGGTGGCGTACGCCGGCGGGGTCGTGGCGCAGAAGCCCGCGCTGGGGCACGGGAGCGCGTTGCAGGTGACGACGTTCGGGTGTCTGGTCGGTGCGGTGGGCTGTCTGCCGTTCGCCGGGCAGCTGGTGCACCAGGCGGCCCACGCGCCCCTGTCGGCCACCCTCAACATGCTCTACCTGGGCGTCTTTCCGACCGCGCTCGCGTTCACGACCTGGGCCTACGCCCTCGCCCGCAGCACGGCCAGCCGGATGGGCGCGACGACGTACGCCGTGCCCGCACTGGTGGTGCTGATGTCCTGGCTGGTGCTCGGTGAGGTGCCGGGCGTGCTCACGATGGCCGGTGGGGTGCTGTGTCTCGCGGGTGTGGCCGTGTCGCGGTCCCGGGCCCGCGGGGGCCGGGTGGTCCGGGTCGCGGCCGATGCGCGGCCGCGACCCGAGAACGTGCGCTGATCCGCCTCAGAACACCACCAGCGCGCGGCCGCCCTTGCCCGCGAGCATGTTCTCGAAGGCGGCCGGGATGCCCTCCAGGGCGATCCGCTCCGTCACCAGCGCGGAGAGGTCCAGGCGGCCCTCCCGCACATGTGCGGCGAGCACCGGGATGTCGCGTGCGGGGTCGGTGTTGCCGTAGACGCAGCCGGACAGGGTGCGGCCCCAGTGGAAGATCTCCAGGGCGTTGAAGGTGACCTCCTGGTCCTTGCCGCCGATGCCGACGACCGTCGTACGGCCGCCGCGGCGGGTGGAGTCCCAGGCGGCGCGGATCGACACCGCGCGGCCCACGCACTCCACCGAGACGTCCACGCCCTGTTTTCCGGTGAGGGCGCGGATCTCCTGCGGAGTGTTCTCGGAGGCGAGGACGTAGTCCGTCGCGCCGGCCGCTCGGGCCAGTTCCTCCTTCTCCGGGGAGACGTCGACCGCGATGATCCTGGACGCGCCCGCGAGGCGGGCCGACTGGAGGGTGGCGAGGCCGACGCCGCCCGCGCCGAAGACGGCGACCGTCTCGCCGGGACGGACCTTCGCCGAGTGGTGGACGGCGCCGTAGCCGGTGAGGACGGCGCAGCCGAGGAGGGCGGCGTCCACCAGCGGCACCCCCGCCGGGAGGGGCAGCACGCAGGACGCGGAGACGACGGTCTGCTCGGCGAACGCGGCCACGTTCAGGCCGGGGTGCAGCTCGGTGCCGTCGGTGGTGCGGGCGTAGACGTCGGCGGCGCCGTTCAGGGCGTTGGCGCACAGCCAGACCTCGCCGAGCGTGCAGGCGTGGCAACTTCCGCAGGACGGGGCCCAGTTGAGGACGACAGGGTCGCCCTCGGCGACATGGGTGACGCCCTCGCCGACGGCCACGACCGTGCCGGCGCCCTCGTGGCCGAGGACGGCCGGGACGGGGACGCGCATGGTGCCGTTGGACAGGGACAGGTCGGAGTGGCACACACCGGCGGCGGCGAGGCGGACCCGGACCTGTCCGGGGCCCGGGTCGGGCAGGTCGATGCCGGTGATCTCCAGGGGTGCGCCGATGGCGGGCAGGACGGCGGCTCGTACGGCCATGGGTTCGCGTGCTTCCTTAGAACTGGAGGGACTTGGTCTGGAGGTACTCGGCGAGTCCGTGCGCGCCGAGCTCCCGGCCGACGCCGGACTGCTTGTAGCCACCGAAGGGGGCGAGGGGATTGAAGCGGCCGCCGTTGATGTCCACCTGGCCGGTGTCCATGCGCCGGGCGAAGGCGACGGCCTCGGCCTCGTCACCGGCCCAGACGGCACCCGCGAGGCCGTAGACGGTGCCGTTGGCGATGCGCAGGGCGTCCTCCTCGTCGTCGTACCGCAGAATCGACAGGACCGGGCCGAAGATCTCCTCCTGAGCGATGGTCATGTCCGGGGTGACGTCCGCGAAGACCGTGGGGCTGACGAAGCAGCCCTTCTCGTGCGGGGATTGGGGACCGCCGGTGACCAGGCGGGCGCCCTCGGCGATGCCCTTCTCGATGTAACCGCGCACCCGCGCCTGCTGCTTGGCGTTGACGACCGGGCCGATGCGGTCGCCGTACTTGGCGGCGGCCGCGGCGGCCAGCTCCACGGCCTCCTCGTACCGGTCGCGGTGGACCAGCATGCGGGTCCAGGCGCTGCAGGTCTGGCCGGAGTTGGACATCACGTTGGCCACGCCGACGTTCACCGCCTTGGCGAGGTCGGCGCTCGGCAGGATGACGTTGGCGGACTTGCCGCCGAGTTCGAGGGCGACCTTCTTGACGGCCGCGCCCGCCACCGCGCCGATCTGCCGACCGACCGCCGTGGAGCCGGTGAAGGAGACGAGGTCCACGCCCGGGTGCTCGGCGAGCGCCTGGCCGGCGACCGGGCCGAGGCCGGTGACCAGGTTGAACACGCCCGCCGGTACGCCCGCCTCGTGGACGGCCTCGGCGAACAGCTGGGCGGTCAGCGGGGTGTCCTCGGCGGGCTTGAGGACGATCGTGCAGCCGGCGGCGAGCGCGGGGGCGACCTTGGCGACGATCTGGTGGAGGGGGTAGTTCCAGGGGGTGATCGCGCCGACCACGCCGATCGGCTCGTGCAGGACGGTGGAGTTGCCGACCTTCTCCTCGAAGGGGTGGCTCGCCGCCAGCTCGGCGTAGGAGCCGGCGACGGCGATCGGCACGGCCGCGTGCACCGCCTGGGAGAACGGCAGCGGGGCGCCCAGTTCGGCGGTGACCGTGCCGGCGATCTCGTCCTTGCGGGCCACGAGGGTGTCGCGGAGGGCGGTGAGGCGCGCGGCGCGCTCGGCCGGCGGCGTGGCGGCCCAGGCGGGCAGGGCGGCGCGGGCCGCGCGTACGGCGGTGTCGACGTCCAGCGCGCCGCCCGCCGGGACCCGGGCGATGACCTGCTCGTCGGCCGGGTTCACGACCTCGATGACCTCCGTGCTCTCGGCGGGGCGCCAGGCGCCGTCGATGTACAGGCCGTCGTGTGCCTTCATGCTGCGTTCCTCCCGGCGGGTCTGCGTCGTCCGGCACACAAACTAGCGGCGTTAGTTTTTTGGCGCCAGACGCACTCCGGCGCCGGACGCGGTGCGACGCGGACGTACAGGACATCATCGCCGGGGCGGCCCGTGCCCACTCGTGCGGGTGTCGGAGCTCACTCGTCCAGGTCGGGCAGCCGGTCGGGGGACGGGCAGATGCGGTCGCCCTGCTGGTCGAAGACGAAGAGATGGGCGAGGTCGACGAGGAGCGGGACCTGCATGCCGTGGTGCAGCCGCAGGTCCGGGGTGGTGCGCACCACCAGGTCGCCGGGGAGCCGGCCCTCCGGCGGCGCGGGCTCGCCTTCACCGTCCTCGGGGTGTTCGAGCACCACCACCGGTCCGGCGCGCCGTGCCCCCGTCCGTTCGCGCAGCCGGTCCAGCACGGTCGGGCCCTCCCTGCGGCGGCGTCGGTTCGGCCGGGCGGCCGGGCGCGGGGCCTCCAGGTCGGGTACGACGGCGGGGCGGGAGCCGGTGTTGAAGTGAACGAGGATCTCGTGTCCCTGGAACTCCACGTGCTCCACCAGCCCGGTGATCGCCACCTCCCCCGGCCGGGCGGAGCTGTGCTTGGCGATGCGCACCGCCTCCGAGCGCAGTCCCACGATCACCTCGCGGCCCTGCTGCACGCGCAGCAACTGGTGGTCAAGACAGAGCGGTTCGGGCAGCCGCAGGGCCTGCTTGCCGAGGCTGATGGTCATGGCGCCGTCCAGCGGGGCGCGGACCAGGCCGCGCAGCAGGTTGATGCGCGGGGTGCCGATGAAGGCGGCGGTGAAGACGTTGCGGGGCAGTGCGTAGACCTGGCGCGGGGTGCCGACCTGCTGGAGCACCCCGCAGCGCAGCACGGCGACCCGGTCGCCGAGGGACATCGCCTCGGCCTGGTCATGGGTGACGTACACCGTGGTGACGCCCAACTCGCGGGTCAGCTGCGATATTTCGGCCCGAAGTCGGTTGCGCAGCTTGGCGTCGAGGTTGGACAGCGGCTCGTCCATCAGGAAGGCGGAGGGGTGGCGGGCGATCGCCCGGCCCATGGCGACGCGCTGCCGCTCGCCGCCGGAGAGCTGGCTCGGGAAGCGGTCGAGCAGGTCCTCGATGCCCAGCATGCGGGCGGTGGCCGAGACACGCGGGGCGGGGTCGGCGCCGGGGTCCTCGATGCGCAGCGGGAAGCCGATGTTGTCGGCGCTGGTCATGTTGGGATAGAGGGCGAAGTTCTGGAAGACCATGGCCATGCCCCGCTCGGAGGGCTGCCAGTGGTTGGCGCGCTCGCCGTCGAGCAGCAGCTCGCCGGCGTCGATGTCCTCCAGGCCGGCGATCATCCGCAGCACGGTGGACTTGCCGCAGCCGGAGGGGCCGAGCAGGACCAGGAACTCGCCGGGCGCGATGTCCAGCGAGAGCCCGTCGACCACGCGCGTGCCGCGGGTGTAGGACTTGCTCACGTCGTGCAGTTCGATGGCGCGTGTCATGCCTGCCGCCCCCGGGGGCTGTCCGGAGCGCCGCTGCTCCGTGGTCCGAAGGCCCCGCGGGTCGAACGGGGCCTGTGCGTCACGGAAGTTAACGGAATGTGGCGGGCCGGGGGAAGGCTGCGCGCGGCCCGTCCCACTACGTGGTCGCGGTCGGGTGCGCGCTACTTGGTCGCGGTCAGGTGCGCGAAGACCACGACGTTGCTGGTGTAGCCCGTCCGGCGGTTGTAGAAGCCGCCGCAGGTCAGCACGCGCAGTTCCGGTCGCCCGGCCGGGGCGTAGACCTCCTTGTCCGGGAAGCCCGCCTTGTCGAAGACCTTCATCCGGTCCACGGTGTAGACGGCGGTACGGCCGTCGGCGCGTTTGACCTCGATGAGCTTGCACGGTTTGACCTGGGCGAGCGCGGCGAAGACGGCCGGTCCGGTCATGGTGTCCCGGTGGCCGACGGCGATCGCGGTGCCGTACTCGCCCGGCGTGGGGCCGCCCTCGTACCAGCCGACCAGCTTGGGCTTGTCCACGGGCGGAGTCTCCAGCTGCCGGTCCTTGTCGAGCCGGATGGCCGTGATCGGTGCGTCGATGCCCAGGAAGGGGATGCGGAACGACGTCGGCCGGGAACGGGGCAGCGGGTCCGGCGGGGGCTCGGCAGGGGGCGGACAGGACTCCTCCCCGCTCGCGCCCGCTCCGCCGGCGGCCAGCGCGTCCGGGTCACCCGCCCGGCCGGGCCCGGGGTGCCCGCCCCCGCACCGGCTCCCGACCGTCACCAGGACGGTCACCAGCAGGGCCGTCCTGGCGAGGCGGTAGGCGCGGGTCCGGTACCAGGGCCTGCGCCTACGCGGCGCCATCGAGCCGCCGGCGGTTCCGCCGGAAGTACACGGCACCGCCGACCGCCGTCAGACCCACGGCACCCGCCGCTGCCACCGGCGAGTACGCCGCGGCGGTGTCGACGAGGCCGCCGCCGCCCGCGTGCACACCACCGCGCGGCGGATCGTCGTCCTTCCCACCCCAGCCCGGGCCGTCATGGTCTCTGTGGTCGTGGTCGTGGTCGTGGTCGTGGTCGCCGCGGTGGTCCTCGATCTGCCCGTTCGGACCGTGTTCGTCGTGCCGGTCGTGGCAGTTGACGCGGAAGAGCTTCTCCTTGACGGCACCCGCCGCAACCCAGGTGAGCTTGTACTGCCCGTCGGTCAGGCCGATCACATCGGTGTGCCCGGCACCGCCGGCGAGCGTGATGACGCCGGTGACGGTGGCCGCGCTGGGCAGCGGGGGCTGCGCCTGGATGATGTAGGGGATGTTGGGCAGGATGTCGAAGTTGACGGCGTCCAGGTAGAACTTGCAGACCACTGGCTCATCCTTCGTGACACCGTAGGGCACGCCCACGCTGTGCACTCTGATGTCGCCGTTCTCTCCTTGGGCAACCGCGTTCGGTGCCGCCACCCACGACGAACCCACCGCGGCGAGGGCGGCGAGGACGACAGTGGCGCCCGCACGGGAACCGAAGGCACGTGGTGAGGTCTGAGTGGGCATGCACATTCCTCCGAGTCAGACGATTTTCATACAAATCGCTCTTTCGCCTGGACTCTGCGCGATGGACGCCTCGACACGCGGCACCGACGCACGACGCGCCGTCAGAGATCGCTCGTGCGGCGCAATCCCGAGCGCCCCGCCCGCTCCCCCGCCACCCGTCCGGCCCCCTCGGGCCGCCCCGGCGAGCGCATTCCCACCGCCGACGACAGCAGCAGCAACGCCCCCAGCATCACGAACGGCGCAGCGACCCCCGCCAGGCCGGCGACCAGGCCCGCCGCGGCCGGCGCGGCGACCTGGCCCAGCCGGTTGCCGGTCAGGCGCAGTGCGAGCGCCGTGGAGCGGGCCTCCTCCGGCGCCGCCTGCACCACCGTCGTCATCGACAGCGGCTGGCCCACGCCCAGGCAGAAACCCAGCACCGTGAGCATGAGACCGAGCGCCCACACCGGCACCGGCAGCGCGACTCCCGCGCACAGCAGCGCCGCCAGGAAGCAGGTCAGCGCGAGCAGCGCGGGACGACCGAGCAGCCGGAGCAGCGGGGTGAGGACCAGGCGGCAGGCGATCGTGGCGCCCGCGCGGAGGCTCAGCAGGACGCCGATGACCGAGGGGGCGATGGCCCGGTGTTCGCCGACCACCGGGAGGTAGGCGGTGAGGACGTCGGTGGCGGACAGGACGGACAGGCTGATGAGCATGCCCGCGGGCACCCCACGGGCGCCGAGGATGCGGCCCACCGGCACCCGGTCGCCCTGCGAGGCAGGGGAGTTGACGGCCGTACGGTCCTCGATGCGCCACAGCGAGGTGAAGGCGGCCGCCGCGCCGGCGCCCGCCACCACGAGGGCGAGCGCGCTGCTGCGGGCCATGTCGGGGCCGCCGATCAGGGCGCCCGCGGCGACGGGGCCGACGAGCTGGCCGAGCGAGGCGCCGATGGTGAAGTGCCCGAAGTTGCGGTCCTGTTCGTGCGGCGCGGACTGGCGGGCGACGAGTGACTGGGCGCCGATGACGAAGCAGAGGTGACCGAGGCCCATCACCCCGCTCCACAGGGCCATCGTCCAGAGGGAGCCGGCCAGTCCGCTCAGCGCACAGCCGCCGGAGATCAGGACCACGCCCGCCGGGAGCAGGGGCGCGCAGCGGCCGTGGTCGGTGCGCCGGCCGAGCGGCACCGCGGCGAAGAGCGGGAGCAGGGCGTAGACGCCGGCGATGACGCCGACGGCGCGTTCGTCGGCACCCAGCGCGAGCGCCCGGTAGGAGACGGCGGGCCGGGCCATCGACACAGCCCCCTGCGCGAAGCCGAAGGCGAGGACGAGGCGGAGCAGCCAGCCGCGGTTCCCGCCGGGCGCCATGGATCGATCCCTCCCTGGAGATGTCAGATGATGCCGAAGAGGATCCCTGCCCCGAGCACCACCAGGGATGTCAGGGCGGCCCACTTGACCACGAACCGGGTGTGGTCGCCGAACTCCACCCTGGCCGTGCCGACCAGGACGTAGACGGCGGGGACGAGCGGGCTGGACATGTGCAGGGGCTGGCCGACGATCGAGGCGCGGGCGATCTCGAGGGAGGAGACGCCGTGCGCGTGACCCGCCTCGGCGAGCACCGGCAGGATGCCGAAGTAGAAGCCGTCGTTGGACATGAAGTACGTCAGCGGGATGCTCAGCACGCCGGTGACCAGGGCCATGTGCGGGCCCATGCCGTCGGGGACGTTGTGCACCAGCCACTTCGCCATCTGGTCCACCATGCCGGTGCCCTGCAGGACGCCGGTGAAGACGGCGGCGGCGAAGACCATGCCGGAGACGTTCAGGACGTTCTCGGCGTGGGCGGCGATCCGGGCCCTCTGGTCCGGCATGTGCGGGAAGTTGACGGTCAGCACGAGCGCCGCGCCGAGCAGGAACAGCACCGGGATCGGCAGCCA
Organism: Streptomyces sp. NPDC001852; assembly: GCF_042891825.1. Lineage (NCBI taxonomy): Bacteria > Bacillati > Actinomycetota > Actinomycetes > Kitasatosporales > Streptomycetaceae > Streptomyces > Streptomyces sp. NPDC001852. The sequence goes on along the minus strand of NZ_JBIATN010000004.1, from coordinate 109,536 downwards.
CTCCATGACCATGGCGGTGAGCAGGGCGATGGTGAGCAGCGCGTTGAACCAGTACAGCCCGGGGCGCAGGGTGGGACGGCTCGGGTCGAGGCCCTGGAAGCCCTCGTCCCCGGGGCGGTCCGCGTCGGTGTCCGGGCCCGAACCTCCCCCGTGCGCCGGGGACTTGCCGGCGCAACCGGCGCCCACGAGCACGGTCTCCCTGGCCGTGGCGCCCTCCTCCACCAGCACCTCGTCCAGCGTGAGCACGCCGAGCCGCCTGCGTTCGCGTCGGCCGAGGACGTGGGCGAGGGAGAACACGAACAGCAGGCCGACGGCCAGCGCCGGGATCATCGGCACGAAGATGTCGCTCGCGTCGACCTTCAGCGCGGTGGCGGCACGGGCGGTCGGACCGCCCCACGGCAGCGTGTTCATCACGCCGTTGGCCATGGCGGCCACGCCGGTCATCACGACCAGGGACATCTTCAGGCGCTTGTACAGCGGGTACATGGCCGAGACGGTGATCATGAAGGTGGTGGAGCCGTCGCCGTCGAGGGAGACGATCGCCGCGAGGACCGCCGTGCCGAGGACGATGCGCAGCGGGTCGGCCTTGCAGAACCTGAGGATGCCCCGCACGACCGGGTCGAAGAGGCCGACGTCGATCATCACACCGAAGTAGACGATCGCGAACATGAGCATCGCCGCGGTGGGCGCGAGGCCGGTGACGCCGTCGATGACATAGTCGCCGAGCTCGGCGCCCTTGCCCACGAACACGCAGAACAGCGCGGGTATGAGCACGAGCGCCGCGATCGGCGACATCTTCTTCAGCATGATCAGGACCAGGAAGGTCGCGATCATGGCGAAGCCGAGGATGATCAGCATATGAGTGGATACCTAACGTTCGCCCTTGAACATCCCACCTGGGGGTCGGCGGTGCGATGACGTTAGGTCCCGTCGACTGGCGTTAACAAGATGTTGACGCGTGAGCAATAAGCGCGAAAGTCCAGGTCACAGGCTTGCGGTGAGCTGAACGGGGACTCCGTTCAGGACAGCGTTGCCGGAGAGCGGGTCGAGGAGGCTGCCGTCGAGGAGCTGGTTGACATTGACACCGGGGCTCTTCACGGCGTGGCCCATCCGGATTCCGGCGCGGTGGTGGCCCCAGCCGTGCGGCAGGCTCACGACGCCGGGGCGTACGGCGTCGGTGACCTCGGCCGGGGCCACCACCTCTCCCCCGGCGCCCTTCACCCGTACGTCCGTCCCGTCCCGGACGCCGAGCCGGGCCGCGTCCTCGGGGTGGATGTGCAGGGTGCAGCGGTTGGAGCCGCCGGTGAGGGCGGGCACGTTGTGCATCCAGCTGTTGTTGGAGCGAAGGTGGCGGCGGCCGACGAGGACGAGCCCCTCGGGCCGCTCGCGCAGCGCCTGACGCAGCCGGGGCAGGTCGGCGGCGATCGGCTCGGGCAGCAGCTCGACCTTGCCGCTCACGGTCTTCAGCGGCTGCGGCAGGCGCGGGCGCAGCGGGCCGAGGTCGATGCCGTGCGGGTGGGCCAGCAGCTTGGCGAGGGTCAGCCCGTCGGGCCGTACGCCGAAGCCGTCGCCGTACGGGCCGAGGCGGAGCATCATGTCCAGGCGCCGCTCGGGGCCGCTCTCGCCGGTGAGCTGCGCGGCGAGTTCCTTGGGATCACGGCCGTACACGGGCGAGTGCTCCTCCTGTACGGCCTTGCCGAGGGTCTGGTCGACGACCAGCGCGTCGACGGCGGCCGGGTCGGCGCCGTGCATGCCGGTGGCCGCGAGGATCAGCCGGGCGAGGATCTCGCTCTCGGCCATGCGGCCGGGCTCCAGCGGGACGGCGGGGCGGCTGTATCGGACCTGGTTGCGCACGGCGAGGGTGTTGAAGGCGAAGTCGTGGTGCGGGCTCTGGGAGGGCGGCGGCGGGGGCAGTACGACGTCGGCGTGGCGGGAGGTCTCGTTCAGGTACGGGTCGACGCTGACCATGAAGTCCAGGGAGTCCAGGGCCTTGTCGAGGCGGTCGCCGTCGGGGGCGGAGAGCACCGGGTTGGCGGCGACGACGATCAGCGCGCGGACCGGCTCGCCCTCGTCCGTCGCGGTGTCGATCTCCTCGGCGAGCGCGGAGAGCGGCAACTCGCCCTTGGCCTCGGGAAGTTGCCGCACCCGGGAGTGCCAGCGGCCGAGCGCGAAGCCGCGGCCGGGGCCCGCCGGGCGGGGCGTCCGGTCGGTGGCGGCCTGCGGGAAGAGGGCGCCGCCGGGCCGGTCCAGGTTGCCGGTGAGGACGTTGAGGACGTCCACCAGCCAGCTGGCCAGGGTGCCGTGCGGGACGGTGCAACTGCCGATGCGGGCGTAGACGGCGGCGGTGGGGGCGGCGGCGAGTTCGCGGGCGAGGGTGCGGATGGTCTGCGCGTCGATGTCACAGGCCTCCGCTACGGCGTCCGGGGTGAAGTCGCCTATCGCTTCCCGGAGTTCGTTGAGTCCCTGGACGTGGGGAGCGAGGTGGGCGAGGTCGACCAGGTCCTCCGCGAAGAGGGTGTGTGCCATCGCGGCGAGCAGCAGGGCGTCGGCGCCGGGGCGGATCGCCAGATGCCGGTCGGCGAGCTTCGCGGTGCGGGTGCGGCGCGGGTCCACCACGGTCAGGTGTCCGCCGCGGGCCCTGAGCGCCTTGAGCTTGCCGGGGAAGTCGGGGGCGGTGCACAGACTGCCGTTGGACTCCAGCGGGTTGGCCCCGATGAGCAGCAGGTGGTCGGTGTGGTCCAGATCCGGTACGGGGATGGCGTTCGCGTCGCCGAAGAGCAGCCCGCTGGAGACGTGCTTGGGCATCTGGTCGACCGTGGAGGCGGTGAACAGGCTGCGGGTGCGCAGGCCGGCGAGGAGGACCGGCGGGTAGAGGGCGCCGGCCACGGTGTGCACGTTGGGGTTGCCGAGGACCACACCGACGGAGTCCGGCCCGTACCCCTCCACGACCGGGCGCAGTCCGGCCGCGACCGCGTCGAAGGCCTCTTCCCAGGTGGCCTCGCGCAACTCGCCGTCGCGGCGGACGAGCGGGGTGCGCAGCCGGTCGGGGTCGGAGTCGACGGCCCCGAAGGAGGCGCCCTTGGGGCAGATGAACCCCTTGCTGAAGACGTCCTCGCGGTCACCGCGGGCGCCGGTGACACGGGTGCCCTCGATGGTGAGGGTCAGCCCGCAGGTGGCCTCGCACAGGGGGCAGATTCGCAGGGCGGTGCGGGACACGGGTCCTCCCGGTGGGTCGGCGACGGTGCCGGACGAGCACGGACGGCCACGCCAGGCTCGACGAGAGCATACCGACCGGTATGCACGGAGGGGAGCCCTGCTGGGTGTCCATTCGGCATCGCGCGATCGAGCTGCTCGCCCGCGCGCGGCGGGGGGCGGAGGGTACGGCCGGGGCTGAGGGCGCGGAAGGTACGGCGGGGGCGGGACCGAGGGCGCGTCTCGGGCGGCGCACGGCGCCACTCGGGCGGCGCACGGCGCGACTCGGGCGTGGGACAGGCGCAGGAGGGGGCGCGTCTCGGGCGTAGACGCAGGGCGCGTCTCGGGCGTAGACGCACCGCACGGCGTGGGCGTGGGCGTAGACGCACCGCACGGCGTGGGCGTAGGCGGAGGGTGCGGCGCGAAGGTGTCACGCGGGGCCACGCGCGCCGGGGTCCCGGAGCCTCGGCGGAGGGCTCAGCGCAGATGCGCCGCGCAGGCACACGCCCTGCAGAGGCGTCAGGCAGGCGCCCGCGACCATGCCGGGCCGGCGCGAACCACACCACGCGGTCGGGCCCCACGCACACCACCCCGAACCCGTCGCAGGTCAGACCGGCGCCCGCCATCCCATCCGGGGCCATGTAGGCACGCGGGGCCCGGTGGGTCAGTCGAGTACGCGGCCCAGGTATGCGCGCAGCAGCTCCCGGGTTTCGGTGATGATCGCCTCGTCGCCGGCCGGGTCGGTGCGGAACGCCAGTTGGACGAGGGTGTCCGCGCTCTCCACGGCGACCAGGAAGACCCGGCGCAGTTCGTCGTCGGGGGTGCGGCCGAGGTAGCCGGAGAGGAGGTCGGTGAGGCGGTCGGCGACGCGGGTATTGGGCTCGGCCTGCCGGACACCGACGGGTATCTGATTGCCGAAGTCGACCAGGGAGAAGCCGGGCGCGGTGCGCTTCATGGCCAGGTACTCGTCCAGGACGGCGTCCATCGCGGCCCGCCAGTCCCCCGTGCGCGCCTTCTTCAGCCGCTCGGTGACCCGCTCGGTGTACCGCTCCAGGTTGCGCTGCGCCAGGGCGTCGGCCATCTGCCGCTTGTTGCCGAAGAACCGGTAGACGGACCCGATGGGCACACCGGCGCGCAGGGCGACCGCGCGGGTGCTCAGGGCGTCGTAGCCGACCTCGTCGAGGAGTTCGGCGCAGGCGTCGAGGATCCTGGTCAGCCGTTCGGCACTGCGCCGCTGGACGGGCGCGCGGCGGAGCGATGTCGCGTGGGGCACGGACTTCATGATGCCTCTCCGCCGGGGCCGGGTGAACCTCGCCCTCCTGTACGGAGAAGAGTGGCCGGTGCACTCATTTCCCGGGCGACCGGGCTCACCGTGCGGTCGGGGACGCACCCGGCGCCGTCTCCGCATCGGACACCGTTATGTCGGCGGTGCTCTGCACCGGCTTGCCGTGCACGGCCCACACGGTGCCGTCGTCGGCGTACAGACGGGCGGTGACGTGGTGGGTGCCGTGCGGGACGAGACCGTCGGGCAGGTGGTACTCGTGGGAGCGCAGCCGGGTGATCCGGCGGCCGTCGACGAAGAGGTACACGAGCCCGCGTCCGGTGACCGCCGTGGACCCTGCACCGGGTGCGGAGCAGCGGAAGTGGCGGAACGTCAGCCGGACGTGCCAGCCGCCGGAGTCCGGGGTCACCTCGACACCGACCTCCGGCGCGTTCTTCCTGCCGACCTCGCGCAGATGCCGGCCGGTCTCGTCGGTGTCGTCCAGGACCTTGCCGACCGGCGAGGACGCGACCGTGCCCCCGCGGGCGTGCCCGGTCGAGCAGGCCGCCGCGCCGAGCGGCAGCAGGACGCCCGCCGCGAGCGCGGCGAGCGTCCTGCGGGTCCACGACGTCCTCGGCATGCCCGGAGACTAGAACAACCCTCCGGTCCCCCGAATCCGCCTGAAGTCTGGTTCTGCCCACCCCGCGGGGTCCTGCTGGCGGAGTACCCGTGGCCCTCTCTCCGGCGGAGTACCCCGGCCCTCTTGCGCCCGCCCCCGGCGATTCCTACGGTGATACATAGGAATTAGGGGAGCGCGATCAACAGCGCGATCAGGAGCGCAAGGGAGCGATCATGAGCGGGGACGCGCGGAAGACTGCCGCGGGACTGTCGTACCTGTCCGGATTCGGCAACGAACACGCCTCCGAGGCGGTGCCGGGCGCGCTGCCCGAGGGCCGCAACTCGCCGCAGCGTGCACCGCTCGGGCTGTACGCGGAGCAGCTGAGCGGTACGGCGTTCACCGAGCCGCGGGCGCACAACCGCCGCTCCTGGCTCTACCGCATCCGGCCCTCGGCCGCGCACCCGGCGTTCACCCGCACCGACAACGGTGCGCTCCGCACGGCCCCCTTCACCGAGACCGTTCCCGACCCCAACCGGCTGCGCTGGAACCCGCTGCCCGAGCCACCGGCCGGCACCGACTTCCTCGCCGGTCTGTGGACGCTCGGCGGCAACGGCGACGCCGGCCAGCGCACCGGCATGGCCGTGCACCTGTACCACGCGAACACCTCGATGGAGCGCGTCTTCTCCGACGCCGACGGCGAGTTGCTGATCGTGCCGGAGCACGGCGGACTGCTGCTGCACACGGAGTTCGGCCGACTCTCTGTGGATCCGGCACATGTGGCCCTGATTCCTCGTGGGGTGCGCTTCCGTGTGGAGTTGATGGATGACTCAGCGCGGGGTTATGTGTGCGAGAACTATGGGGCGCCCTTCCAGCTGCCCGACCTCGGTCCGATCGGCGCCAACGGCCTCGCCAACGCCCGGGACTTCCGGGCGCCGGTCGCCGCGTACGAGGAGGTGGAGGGGCCGGTGGAGGTGGTGAACAAGTTCTGCGGCAACCTCTGGACGGCCACCTACGACCACTCCCCGCTCGATGTGGTCGCCTGGCACGGCAACCATGTGCCGTACGTCTATGACCTTCGCCGTTTCAATGTGATCGGCACCATCTCCTACGACCACCCGGACCCGTCCATCTTCACGGTCCTGACCTCCCCCTCGGACACCCCGGGCCTGGCCGGCGTCGACTTCGTCGTCTTCGCGCCGCGCTGGCTGGTGGGCGAGGACACCTTCCGGCCGCCGTACTTCCACCGGAACGTGATGAGCGAGTACATGGGCCTCATCGAGGGCGCGTACGACGCCAAGGCGGAGGGCTTCGTGCCCGGGGGCGGCTCGCTGCACAACATGATGTCGGCGCACGGCCCGGACCGGGAGACCTTCGACCGGGCGAGCGCGGCCGAGCTCACGCCGCAGAAGATCGACGACGGACTGGCGTTCATGTTCGAGACCCGCTGGCCGGTGGCCCTCACCCCGCACGCGGCCGGCGCCGACCACCTCCAGCAGCGCTACGACGACGTGTGGCAGGGGCTCGAGCGCCATTTCCGCGCATGACGCCTCTGTTGCGCCTGACGTTCACCGACAGGTACGGATAACCGCGTGACCTCCTTCGCTCCGGATTCGATCGTCCTGAACCGCAAGCTGCCGCTGTGGTACCAGGTGTCACAGTCGCTGCGCGCCTCGATACTCGGCCGCTCCCCCGAGGACCCGCTGCGGCTGCCCACGGAGGAGCAGCTGGCGGAGCACTACGGCGTGAGCGTGCTGACCATGCGGCAGGCGCTGAAGGAACTGGAGGACGAGGGGCTGATCAGCCGCCACCGGCGGCGCGGCACGTTCATCGAGCCCGACGTCCGGCGGGGCGCGCCCGTCCGGCTGCTGGGCTCGGTGGACGCGATCGTGGCCCAGCAGTCCGGGATGACGACGGAGCTGCTGGACCACGGCATGACACCGGTGCCGGCCGGGGTGACCGAGTACTTCCCGGACCTCGCGGAGGTGATGACGTACCACCGCCTGCGCAGCGACGAGAAGACCGGCGAGCCGACCAATCACGCGGTCAACCACATCCGCCCCGAACTCGCCGCGCGCATCGACCTGGACGACCTCGTCCGCTGGCCCATGACCAAGGTCCTGCGCGATGTCGTCAAGGCGGACATCAGCCGCATCACGGACACCGTGGAGGCCAGGCTCGCCGACCCGGAGACCGCCCGGCTGCTCCAAGTCCCGCTGCTCAGCCCGATCCTGCACTACACGGGGGTGACGTATGACAGCGCGGGGCGGGTGCTGGACGTGGCGGTGATCCAGTACCGGGGGGACCGGTTCTCGTTCACGGTCACCCTGGAGGCGACCTGATACCGGGTCGCGGACAGGTCGTACCATGCCCTGCGTGACGTACGACGACGCTCCGCTGCTGGCGGACCTCATGCCGTGGTCCGTCGCACCGCTGCGGCCGGGCCGTGCCTGGCCGGCGGCACCCGACCCCGGCGTTCTGAAGGCCCGCTGGGAGGCCCTGCTGAAGGCCGAAGGGGCGGACCGGGAGGCCCTCTTCGAGCCGAGCCGCGCCCGCACCATCGGCTCCGCGGTGGGCCAACTCCCCGGCCAGTCCACCGGTACCGAGCGGCTGGCCCGCGCCGAGGGCCCCTGCGCCGAGCCGGTCCGCGTCCTGGCGGCGCCCTTCGACGAGCAGTGGCTGATCCCGGACCACCGGCTGATCGACACCGCGCGCCCGGAGCTGTGGCGGGTGGCGGACGTGCACCAGGTCTTCACCGTGGAGACGGGAGACGGGGACGACCCGATCCTGGCGACCTCGCTGCCGCCCACCCTCCGCACCGGCCGCATCCGCCCGCTCTACCGCCGCCCCGGCGGCAGCGAACCGAACCTCGCGCCGGGCCTGACGGCCCACCTCGCCGACCGCCTGGGCGCATGCCCCACCCCGGTCGACGTCCTCTCCTGGATCCTCGCGGCCACCGGCCCCGACCTGACCGTCCCGCTCACGGACGATCCCGGTCTCTGGTCGGCCGGCGTCGGACTGGGCCGCCGCATGCTGTGGTTGATGCGCCGCGACGGCGAACGGCCCAAGCTGCCGGGCGGCCGCCGCCCCTACGTCCGCGCACCCCTGCCGGCCCGGCCCGTCACCGTTCACTACGACCCGGACGAGGAGACGCTCCACCTCGACGAGGGCCGCGTCTCCCCCGTGCCGCCGGAGGCCTGGGACTACGAGGTGGCCGGAGTCCGGGTCCTGGAGTCCTGGTTCACCGTCCGCACGACCCCGGCCGAGCCGGGCACCCTGGCCGCGATCCGCCCGGCCACCTGGCCGCAGGCCTGGACCTCGGAACTGCTGGAAACGATCACGGTGCTGGCCCTGCTCGCGGAACTGCGGCCGCAGCGAGCCGAGTTGAAGGTGACCTCCCCGATCACGGCGGCCGACCTGCGCGCGGCCGGCGTCCTCCCGGTGCCGGAGGCCTCCCGCCGCCCCGCCTCGGTCCTGGACCACCACGAGGAGGGCCCGGAGGGGCAGTTCGCGCTGATCTAGGTGCTGTCGTCACCTTCCCGTCGTCCGCCCGGAGGGCGGGCGCCTAGGGCCTGTCTGACAATTCCCGTCTGCCACGCGAATTGTCAGACAGGCCCTAGCGGCGTCACGTGCGCCTCAGGGCGGCCTCCAGCCGTGCGACGTCCTCGATGTCCTTCGCCCGTCGGGGCCGCGCAGGGTCCCAGACGGGCATCATGCGCTTGATCTCGATCTGGGCGGGGGCGCTGACGATCGGCGCCTCGAGCCCTCCGATGCGGCCCGGCTCCGCGTCCAGCAGCCCGTCCGGCCAGGGGGTTCCGGCCCAGGGGCCGCCCGCGACGACCACGCGTCCCGCGGCGTCCCGCTCCACCAGGGTGAAGCTGCTGTCCAGCCCGTCCTTGACGAAGTCGAGCTGGAGGCCGGGCGGGGGCCCGGGGACCGGGGTGTGACCGAGCCGGACCAGCATCTCTGCGAGGTCCGCCGCGTCCTCGGCCCGGGCGAACCAGTCGATGTCCTCGTGTTCCCGGGTGACCTCACCGAGGAAGAAGTCCATGGCCCAGCCGCCGCGCAGCCAGATCGGGACGCCGTGCCGGCGAGCGGCCGTCAATGTCTGATCGATGAGCGTGAGCTGACGCTCGGCGCGCTGCCGGTTCAACGGTCGCCGCGGCGTGGGTCGAAACCGTCGAGCACCCGCACCAACGCCCGCTCGAAAACCGCCTCGAGGTCGATCGGCCCCGCATCCTCCGCGAACGCCGCCGCCATCCTCGGATACGCGCCGGAGGCGACCTGCCGCCCGAGATACGCGGCCCGGACCGCGTTCTCCTCGTCCTCCGACCACGGCAGCGCCCGCACCCGCTCCGCCGTGTCGAGCTCATTGCGGACGTACGTCGTCACCACGCCGTTCAGCATCGCGACGAGCTCCAGCTTGGTGCCGTACGACCCCTCCAGCGGGTCCAGACAGGCCAGGCAGTGCTCCAGATACCGCAGAGCGTGCGGGCTCACGCCGTACACCGGGGACATCAGCCGCGGAACCCAGGGGTGCCGGTGCATCAGCGACCGCGTCTCGCGGGCCACCCGGAGCATGTCGGCCCGCCAGTCCCCGCTCGGCTCCCACGGCACCTGCTCCGCACTGACCGCGTCCACCATGAGCTCGTACAGGTCCTCCTTGCGGGGGACGTAGTTGTACAGCGACATGGTGCCGCAGCCCAGCTCCGCAGCGACGTGCCGCATGGACACCGCGTCGAGCCCCCGCGCGTCGGCGATCCGCACGGCGGCCGCCGCGATGTCGTCGCGGGTGTACGCCGGCTTCGGCCCCCGGCCGGTGCGCTCGGGGCGCGCCCAGATCACCTCGGGAACGGCCCCTCGGACTGCCATCGGTCATCACCTCGGCCACCATCCTAGTTACGTACATCGTACGTAGTGCGATATGGTCGCGACATGACTACTACGTACGCTGTACTTAGCGAGGGCCTGGAGAAGCGCTTCGGCGCCGTACATGCCCTGCGCGGTCTCGACCTGGCCGTGGCCGAGGGATCGGTCTGCGGGCTGCTCGGGCCGAACGGAGCGGGCAAGACGACGGCCGTACGGCTGCTGACCACGCTGCTGCGACCGGATGCCGGCTCGGCGCGGGTCGCCGGACACGATCTCGTCCGGGACCCGGACGCGGTGCGCCGCCGCATCGCCGTGACCGGGCAGTACGCCTCGGTCGACGGCGACCTCACCGGCCGGGAGAACCTGCGCCTGTTCGCCCGGCTGCACCGGGTGCGCGGGCCGGCCGGGCGAGCGGACCAGCTGCTGGAGCGCTTCGGGCTGACCGAGGCCGCCGACCGCAGGGCCTCGACGTACTCCGGCGGCATGCGGCGCCGGCTGGACCTCGCCGCGAGTCTCGTCCGCCGCCCCGACGTGCTGTTCCTCGACGAGCCGACCACGGGACTCGACCCGGCCGGCCGGGCGCGCATCTGGCAGGCGGTGCGCGATCTGCGGGCGGACGGTACGACCGTGCTGCTGACCACCCAGTACCTGTGGGAGGCGGACCACCTCGCGGACGACATCGCCCTGGTGGACCGGGGCCGGGTCGCGCACACCGGCTCGCCCGCCGAGCTCAAGGCGCTCATCGGGTCCCGCGCGGAGGCCGTGGTCTCAAGCCCGGAGGCGCTCGCGGTGGCAGCGGGTGTGCTCGATCAACTCACTGGCAGCGAGCCCGTGTTCGACCGCGAACGCAACGCCGTCGGCGCCGTCAGCACCGACCCGACCCTCACCCTGCCGCGCCTGGTGCGCGCCCTCGACGCGGCGGGCGTGCCCTTGCTGGACGCGAGCCTGCGCCCGCCCGCCCTCGACGACGTCTTCCTGCGGCTGACCGGTGGGTCCGGCCAGGGATCCCCCGACAGCAAGGAGCTTGCGGCATGAGCGCGTTGGCGTACGACGGACTGGCGATGACCGGCCGGCAGCTGCGCCGGGTCCGCAACACTCCGGGGCTGGCGCTCCTCACCCAGATGATGCCGGTCAGCATGCTGCTCTTCTTCGGCTATGTGTTCGGCAGCGCGCTGACCATGCCCGGCCGCGAGTACCGGTCCTTCCTGGTGCCGGGGCTGCTGGTCGCGACCGCGGCGGGCGGGCTGATGACCGGCATGTTCCAGGCCGCCGCGGACACCCACCGGGGCGTGATGGACCGGTTCCGCGCGATGCCGGTGAGCCGGTCCGCCGTACCGCTGGGACAGGCGGTCGCGGACCTCGTCGTCACCGGCATCGGGACCGTGCCGCTGCTGCTGGTGGGGCTCGCGGTGGGCTGGCGCATCCAGGGGTCCGTGCTCGACGCGGCCGGTGCGGTGGGGCTGCTGCTGCTCTTCCGGTTCGCCTGCACCTGCGCCGGGATCTTCCTGGGGCTGCTCACCCGCAGCGAGGACGCGGCCGGGCAGCTCGGGGCCTCGTCCTTCGTGCTGCCGCTGCTGTCGAACGCCTACATCCCCACGGACCATCTGCCGGGCCGGCTGCGCACCCTCGCCGAGTGGAACCCGATCAGCGCGGTGACGACCGCCCTGCGGGACCTGTTCGGCAACGCCACGGTCCCGCCGGACTCCGCCTGGCCGGTGGCCCACCCGGTCACCGGGGCGCTCGCCTGGAGCCTGGTCCTGACCGCGGTGTTCCTGCCGCTCGCCGTGCGCCGGTACGCCCGCGGGGGCCGATGACGGGCTACTGACAAACCCGCCGGTCACAGGCCATGATCCGGTCATGGAACAGCGCTCGGATCAGCAGCCCCTGCCCCTCGCGGGCATCACCGTCGTCGCCGTCGAACAGGCCGTGTCCGCGCCCTTCGCGACCCGGCAGCTCGCCGACCTGGGAGCCAGGGTCATCAAGGTGGAGCGGGTCGACGGCGGCGACTTCGCGCGCGGCTACGACACGGCGGCCCGTGGTCTCGCCTCGCACTTCGTGTGGTGCAACCGCGGCAAGGAGTCCCTCGCGCTGGACCTGAAGGACCCGCGCGGCCTGGCGGTCGTGCGGCGGCTGATCGCGGACGCGGACGTGTTCGTGCAGAACCTCGCCCACGGGGCGGCGGCCCGCCTCGGCCTCGACGCGGCCACGCTGTGCGCGGCTCATCCACGGCTGATCGCGGTGGACATCTCCGGTTACGGCTCCTCGGGGCCGTACGCGGACAAGCGGGCGTACGACATGCTCGTGCAGTGCGAGGCGGGGCTGGTGTCGGTGACCGGGACGCCGGAGCAGCCGGTGAAGGCGGGCGTCCCGGCGGCGGACATCGCGGCGGCCATGTACGCGTTCTCGGGCGTCCTGGCGGCCCTCGTCCGGCGCGGGACGACCGGGCGGGGCGGGCCGGTGGAGGTGTCGATGCTGGAGGCGCTCGCCGAGTGGCTGGGGCATCCGCTGCACCATGCGATGCACGGGGGTGAGCCGCCGGCGCGCACCGGTCTCGCGCACGCCGTCATCGCGCCGTACGACGCCTATCCCACGGCGGACGGCGGACGGGTGCTGCTCTCCGTGCAGAACGACCGGGAGTGGCGGCGGCTGGCCGAACAGGTCATGGGCCGCCCGGAACTGGGAACGGACCCGGCATATGCGACGAACGCCTCACGGGTCGCGAACCGGGAGAAGACGGACGAGCTGGTGGCGCGGGCGCTCGGCGTGCTGGACGCCGAGGAGGCGCTGGCCCGGCTGGAGAAGGCCGGCATCGCCTGTGCGCGGCTGCGTGACCTGCACGAACTCGCTGCGCATCCACAGCTGGCCGCCCGGGAGCGGTGGCGTGAGGTGGGGTCGCCGGTCGGGCCGCTGAAGGCGCTGCTGCCTCCCATCACTCTGCCGGGCGGGGACGAGGCGCGGATGGGTGAGGTGCCCGCGCTCGGGCAGCACACCGGGGCGCTGCTGCGTGCCGCGGGGATGACGGACGACGAGATCGCAGCGATGCGCCGGGACGGTGTGGCGGCCTGAGCGCCGACGGCCCGGAGGGGCTCCGGGGGGCCGCCCGGCCGGGTCGGCGGCGGCTCGGTGGTGGCTCGACGGCGGCTCAGCGGCCCCTCAGTGGCCGCTCAAGGGGTGCTCAGTGGCCGCCGAACAGCGAGCGACGCAGCCGGCGCAGCGGTGCGAAGAGGGAGACGCGGCTGACCCGCCGGCCCCGGTCGCTGCGCTGCTGTGCGGTGTCACGCGCCGTCAGCTCGCGCATCAGCGAGGTCGCCTCGACCGTCTCCCGCTGCGGTATGGCGGGACCCGCCAGCACCGACAGATGGCGGTCGAGGCGCGAACTGGTCGCGCTGCTGCCGCAGGTGATCGCAGGGACCCTGGCCCTGCTGCGCACTGTTATCTGCTCCATGTCACTCCCCACCCGTACGAGTCCACCCGGCCCGGGCAGAGTAACCCTATCGCCCCAGGGGGGCACGCGTGTATCGCGTCCACAGGATTCACCTTCCCTGCAAGGCGGTTGACGATTCTTCTCTGACTACTCTCCGAATCCGACCGGTCTCAGGGCGAGTTGGACAACGGGCTGGCCGGTGGGCTGGGCTGAGCCGCCATCAGGCTCGACGGTTACGGCGAGTGACGTCGAGGAGGAGTCGAGACCCTTGGCAACCAAGGGCGTGTCGCCCGCGAGGAGCCCGAGGGAGCGCGGCTGTGCGCGGGGGCGCATGAGCCAGAGCTGACGGACGCGCCCGGCGGGCGGGGTGCCGTATCCGCTCAGGGTGACTACGGCCTCCCGCTCCGAGGCGGAAGCGATCACTCCGATTGCGCGGCCCTGTGCGTCCTTGCTGGTGGTGGCGCGTGCGTCGGGAGCGGCCAGAACGTGGGCGATCTCACGTCCCCGGGCCTGCTCCGCGGTGAGCCGGTGCTGGGTGCGCTGCGCCTGTACCGCGAAGAGCGAGGCGACGACCAGGGCCGCCGCCGCGGTGGCCGTGGCGAACGGCACGAACAGGGGTCGCGTGCGGGGCGTACGGGTGCGTCCCGGCGGGGGCTGGGTGCCCCAGACGTGCGGCGGCAGCTGTGGTGCGCGCTCCGGGGCCGGTGCCTGGGCCTGCTCCTGCGGAAGGGTGCGCACGGCGGCCAGCACCCGTTCGCGCAGGGCGGGGGGCGCGTGGGCCGCCGTGGACCACGCGAGGCGCACCGCGTCCTCGGCCAGCTCCCGCACCTCGGCGGCGCAGCGGTCGCAGCCCTGCAGATGTTTCCGGAACCGGCGCCGCTCGCCCGGTTCGAGGGCGTCGAGGGCGTAGGGCGCGGCGAGGGAGTGCAGGTCCTCGCGGCGCAGCAGCTTGCCGAGGATGCTCATGCGGCGCCTCCCAGGCACTCGCGGAGCCGGGTGAGCCCGTCGCGCATCCGCGTCTTGACCGTGCCGAGCGGCAGTGAGAGCCGCTCGGCCACCTCACGGTAGGTGTAGCCGTCGTAGTAGGCGAGGGTCACGGACTGGCGTTGCAGGTCCGTGAGCCGGCGCAGGCAGCGGCGTACCCACTCGCGCTCCATGCCGGCCTCGACCTCCTCGGCGACCTGGTCGAAGGCGGGCTCCCCGGCCCGAACGGCCTCCCGCTGCTCGCGTTCGCCGGCCGCGCGGGCGCTGCGCACCCGGTCGACGGCGCGGCGGTGGGCGAGGGTGAGGATCCAGGACAGCGCGCTGCCCCGGCCGGGGTCGTACCGGGTGGCCGAGCGCCATGTCTCCAGCAGCACCTCCTGGGCCACCTCCTCGGACTGTGCGGGATCGCGCACCACGCGTCGTACGAGCCCGTAGACCGGCCCGGACACCAGTGCGTACAGATCCTCGAACGCCCGCTGGTCGCCGTCCGCGACGAGCACCAGCAGCTCGTCCGCCCGCATGCGGGCCGCCTCTCCGTGGCCGCAGCCGGCCCTTCCGCGCACTCCACGCATCCGCACCACCGCACACCTCCCGCGGGAGATACGGATCAGCGGGCCGAAAACGCGGGTCGGGAGGTGCCCAAAGTTTTTCGGTGGTTTTTCTCCGTCCGACCAATCCGCTCGGCCGGCCCGCTCCGAAGACCCATGCGTCAACGGCAAGTCGGCACTGAGGACGGACGCATGACACCTCTCTTCTCCAGAGGCCCCTTCTCCAGGAGCGGCACGGTACGCAGGGGCCTGGTCCCGCTCCTCTGCGGTGCGCTGGCGGCCGGAGGGCTCGCGGCCGCCGGCGTCGCCACGCTGGCACCCGGGACGGCCTCCGCCTCCTCCCACCGGGAGGCCCCGCTGATCTCGGGGACCCCGCAGTACGACAACACCGACCTGTACGCGTTCGTCAGCCCGGACAAGCCCGACACGACGACGATCGTGGCGAACTGGATCCCGTTCGAGGAGCCGGCGGGCGGACCGAACTTCTACACGTTCGCCGACGACGCCCAGTACGACATCCACATCGACAACAACGGTGACGCGCAGGACGACCTGCTGTTCCGCTACACCTTCAAGACGCACACCAGGAACGGCAACACGTTCCTGTACAACACGGGTGCCGTGAAGAGCCTGGACGACCCGAACCTCAACGTCACGCAGACGTACGACATCGATCTGGTCCGGCTGAAGCACGGGCGCGAGGTGTACAGGACCAGGATCGCGGACAAGGTGCCGGTCGCGCCCTCGGACGTCGGCAAGGCGTCCATGCCGGACTACGGCAAGCTGCGCGCGCAGGCCGTGTACAGGACCGCGGGCGGCGCCGCGACCTTCGCCGGGCAGGCGGACGACCCGTTCTTCGCCGATCTGCGCGTCTTCGACCTGCTGTACGGCGGCAACCTCAGCGAGGTCGGCCGGGACACCCTGAAGGGCTACAACGTCAACACCATCGCCCTGCAGGTGCCGAACGACCTGATCCGCGAGTCGGCCGGACAGCCGATCGTCGGCGTCTGGTCCACCACCCAGCGCCGCAACGCGCAGGGCTACTACACCCAGGTCTCGCGCCTGGGCAACCCGCTGGTCAACGAGGTCGTCAACCCGCAGAAGGACAAGGACAGGTTCAACGCCTCGCAGCCCGCGTACGACGCCCAGTTCCTGAAGAACGTCACCAATCCCGAGCTGCCCAAGCTCATCGAGTCGATCTACAAGATCAAGGCGCCGGCCGAACCGCGCAACGACCTGGTCGACGTCTTCCTGAAGGGCGTCAAGGGCCTCAACCAGCCCCCGAACGTGCGTCCTTCGGAGGAACTGCGCCTGAACACCTCCATCAAGCCGGCCATGCACCCCAAGCGTCTCGGCGTGCTCGACGGCGACAACGCGGGCTTCCCGAACGGGCGCCGGCTCACCGACGACGTGATCGACGAGGCGCTGCAGGTCGTCGAGGGCGAACTGGTGGGCTCGAAGAACGACTTGGGCGACGGCGTGGACAAGAACGACAAGGGCTTCGAGAAGTCCTTCCCGTACGTCGCCGAGCCCACCTCGGGTTCCCGCGGCCCCCTCGCCAAGGGCACGACGGCGGGCACGGACGTCCGCAGCCAGCTGGGCGACGCCCTGCAGCCGGCCGGGTCCTCCGGCGGCTCCGGTTCCGGCAACACGGTGCTGATCGCCGCGTCGGCGGCCTCGGGCGCGGCCGGGATCCTGCTCCTCGGCACCGCGGTCGGCTGGTGGCGCCGGCGCATCCGCCGCCCGTACTGACCCCCGCCCCCACCGAGACCGGCGCGGCCCGTACCTTCCCCTCCCCCACGGCGGGCCGCGCCTCCCACACGACCGACGGACGCAGGAGAGGGCATGGGCCCGCGCAGACAGGACGACGACGACATGGACGGGCAGAAGGACAGCGGTGGGCAGGCGGACAGCGGCGAGCCGACCGACAGCGGTGGGCAGAAGGACGGCGGCGAGCCGACGGTGAGCATGGGACCGACTGCGGCGGAGACACCCTCGGCCGTCGGCCCCGACCAGCGCGTGGCCGCCGTTCGGCGCTTCGCCGCTGCCGGGCGCCGCTGGCGGGCTGCGCAACTCGTGGGCTGTGCCGCCCTGTTGGCCATCGCGCTGACCGGCGGGGCCATCGCCGTCGGGGCCGGTCGGGCGCCCGTCACCGTGCCGGCCGCCTCCACCGCCGTGGACCCCGGCGCGCTCGGCGGCGACCTGGACGCCGGTATCGCCGCGCTCCAGGCGCATCTGCGGACCCAGCCCAAGGACTCCGCCGCCTGGGCCACACTGGGCCTGGCCTACGTCGAGCAGGCGCGGACCAAGGGTGACCCCTCCCGGTACCCGCAGGCGGACAAGGCACTGCTGCGGTCCCTCGCGCTGGCCCCGGACAACGACGGGGCGCTGGCCGGCCGCGCGGCCCTCGCCGCCGCCCGGCACGACTTCGAGGACGCCCTGACCTACGCGGACCAGGCACTGCGGCAGAACCCCTACAGCGAGCGCGCGCTGTCCTCCCGTATCGACGGTCTGGTCGAACTCGGCCGGTACGCCGAGGCGTCGAAGGCCGCCGAGACCGCCGACGCACGCAAACCGGGGGTACCGGTGTTCACGCGGTACGCGTACGTCCATGAGCTGCAGGGTGATGTGACGACCGCACGCAGGGTACTGAAGCAGGCACTGACAGGTGCCACCACACGGGGCGACATCGCGTACGTGTCCGCCCAGCTCGGCCAACTCGCCTGGAACCAGGGCGACTACAGGACAGCCCTCGCCGACTACGCCCGTGCTCTCGCCGCCGACGACACCTACCTGCCGGCGCTGGAGGGCCGGGCTCGGGCGCAGGCGGCGAGCGGGGACCGCGCGGCGGCGATCAAGGGGCTGGAGACGGTGGTGTCGAGGTACCCGCTGCCGGGACCGCTGGTCGAACTGGGCGAGCTGTACGAGGCGCGGGGCGCGGCCGGCGACCGGGTCCGGGCGCAACGGCAGTACGCGCTGGTGAACGCGTGGATCGCGCTGGCCCGGGCCAACGGAGTCAACGCCGACCTCGACACCGCCCTGGCCGCCGCCGACCACGGCGACAAGGCGGCCGCCCTGCGCGCGGCCCGCGCCGAATGGGCCCGCCGGCACACCGTGCACACCGCGGACGCGCTGGCCTGGGCGCTGCACGTGAACGGCCGGGACACCGAGGCCCTGCCGTACGCCCGCCGGGCCACCGCCACCGGTTACCGCAACGCCGCCTTCCTGTACCACCGCGGCATGATCGAGCTGGCCACGGGCCACCGCACGGACGGCCGCGCCTGCCTCACCTCGGCCCTGCGCCTGAACCCCGGCTTCTCCCCGCTCGGCGCGGCCGGGGCCCGCAAGGCCCTGGAGGCGACGCAGTGAAGCCACGCCTCGCGTTCCTGCTGCTCGCCACCGGCGTACTGGTTCTCCTTCCCGGCGGCACGGCGAGCGCCCATCCGCTCGGGAACTTCACCGTCAACCGCTACGACGGCCTGGTCGCCGCTCCCGGACAGCTGCGCGTCGACCACGTGGAGGACCTCGCCGAGATCCCGGCGACCCAGGCCGGGCCCGACCTCGAGCGGCTGGGCATGACCGAGTGGGCCCGGCAGCGGTGTGCGCGGGCCGCCGGGGGCAGCAGGCTCACGGTGGACGGCCGTACGGCCACGCTGACCGCCGTCGGCGCCACGGCGCGGCTGCGTCCCGGTCAGGCCGGGCTGCACACCCTGCGGGTGGAGTGCCGGCTGACCGCACCGCTCCCCCGCGGCGCCACCGTGACCCTCGGCTTCCACAGCGCGGGGGCCACCGGCGGCCCCGGATGGCGGGAGATCACCGCGCGCGGCGACCGTACGACACTCACCGCGACGGACGTCCCGCAAACGTCGGTCTCGCACGAACTGACCGTGTATCCGAAGGACTTGTTGTCCTCCCCGGCCGACACCACCGCCGCCTCCGTGCGCCTGCGCCCCGGCGGCCCGGCCCTCGCCGAGGAGCGGCAGGCGGAACCGGGGGCCGCGGTCCTGCCGCGGGGCGCCGACCGCTGGACCCGCGCGCTGGACGAGCTCGTGGCCCGCCACGACCTCACCGTCGGCTTCGCCGCGCTCGCGCTGCTCGTCTCGATCGTCCTGGGCGCGCTGCACGCGCTCGCGCCGGGCCACGGCAAGACCCTGATGGCCGCCGCGGCGGCGGCCCGCGGGGGCCGGGCGAGGCTGCGGGACGTGCTGCCGCTGGCCGCCTCGGTCACCGTGACCCACACCCTCGGCGTGATCGCCCTGGGCCTGCTCGTCACGGCCGGTTCGGCCGCCACGCCCTCGGTGATCGCCTGGCTGGGCATCGCGGGCGGTGCGCTGGTCCTCGCGGCGGGCGCCAACCTCGTACGGAGGGTGTGGCCAGCCCGCCACCATCACCCCCCGAACGATGTGGGGCACACCCATGGGGAGCACACCCATGGGGGACACGCCCACGGCCACGCCCACAGCCACAGCCACAGCCACAGCCACGCCAGTGACGCCCACGCTCATGGCGGCCACACCCACACCCACGGGGGGCACACCCATACCCACCCCACCGCCCCCACCCTCCGCGGCACCCTCCTGCTCGGCTTCGCCGGAGGGCTCGTGCCCAGTCCCTCCGCCGTGGTGGTGCTCGTCGGTGCCGCGGCGCTGGGGAAGGCCTGGTTCGGGCTGCTGCTCGTCGTGGCCTACGGCGCCGGGCTCGCGCTGACGCTCACCGCGGCCGGGTTCGCCGTGGTGCGGCTGGGTTCGGGGCTGAGCCGGGTGCTGGATCGGCGTCCGGGCTGGACCGCCCACCCGGTGGCCGCGCTGGTGCGCCGCTGCGTGCCGCTCGCCTCCGCGCTGGTCGTCATGGCCCTGGGCGCCGGATTGGTGCTCAAAGGGGCCGCATCGGCGCTTGGCTGAGCTAACTTGGGGTGACATATCGCTACGGGGAGACATCACGCGACTGCCTTGGGGGCGCCCGTGTCCGAAGAGCCGGGCCGCGAACGTGTGATCGCGGGCCGCTACCGTCTGCTGTCCCCGCTGGGCGAGGGCGGCATGGGCACCGTGTGGCGCGCCCGGGACGAGGTGCTGCACCGCGAGGTGGCCGTCAAGGAGGTGCGGGCCCCGGCCGGGCTGCCGGCCTCCGACGTGGAGCGGATGTACGCGCGCCTGGAGCGGGAGGCGTGGGCGGCGGCCCGGGTGGCCAACCGCAACGTGGTCACGGTGTACGACGTGGCGCTGGAAGGCGGCCGGCCGTGGATCGTGATGGAGTTGGTGCGCGGGCTGTCGCTCGCCGACCAGTTGGAGGCGGAGGGTCCGCTGTCGCCGCAGCGGGCGGCGCACGTCGGTGCCGAGGTGCTGTCCGCGCTGCGCGCCGCGCACGCCGCCGGGGTGCTGCACCGGGACGTGAAACCGGCCAATGTGCTGCTCGCCAACGACGGCCGGGTGGTGCTGACAGATTTCGGAATCGCCTCGGTCGAGGGCAGCTCCGCGCTGACCATGACCGGCGAGGTGGTCGGCTCGCCCGAATTCCTCGCCCCCGAGCGGGCGTTGGGCCGGACACCGGGGCCCGAGTCGGACCTGTGGTCGCTGGGGGTGCTGCTGTACGCGGCGGTGGAGGGCGTCTCACCGTTCCGGTACGACACCCCCATCAGCACCCTGCGTGCCGTGGTGGACGAGGAGTTGCCGCCGCCGCACCGGGCCGGTCCGCTCACCCCGGTCATCGAGGGACTGCTGCGCAAGGACCCCGCCGAGCGGCTGGACGCCGGGCGGGCGGAACACGAGCTGCGGATCGTCGCGGCCGGGGGTGCCCCCGCCGGGGGAGGAGCACCTCGGGCGGCCACGATGCCCGTGCCGCCGTACACCGCTCCGACGGTCCCTGTCCCGCCCCGGCAGCCCTCCCCCACCCCGCCGCCGCCCGTGTCCGGCGCCACGACGTCCACGACGTCCGACGCGCCGCGGCACAACCGGCGGGCGGGCGCGGTGCTGGTGGCCGGCCTGCTCGTCGTCGCGCTCGCGCTGGCGGGTCTGGCGTACGCGCTGCTGAACCGTGACCACGGCGCCGGGCAGAACGCGGGCGGCGGCACCCGGACGAGCGGCGGCGCGCGGACGCCGACCGGGCACGGCAGCACGGACCCGGGCACGACAGCGCCGCCCTCGCCGAGCGGCAGCACGTCTTCGGGCACACAGCCGGCGCAGTCCGTGGAGGTCACCGTCGCGGGCGCGCACACGACGTACTCCGGGAGCTGTCCGCCGCCGGCCGCGCAGACGCCCTCTTTCACGGCGACGTTCACGGTGGGACGGCTGCCCGCGCAGGTGGAGTACCGGTGGGTGACGACGCGCGGATCGGTGTCCGATCCCGGGTGGCACACGCTGTCGTTCCCGGACGGCGGCGGGAGGTCCCGGCAGGTGCAGGTGACGCTGACGGTGTACCGCGGCGGCGGGACGACCGAGGACCGGATCGGTGTGAAGGTGCGCGCTCCCGTGCGGACCACGTCGAACGCGGTCCCGTTCTCGGTGAGCTGTACGACGGCCACGGCGACGGAGACCCCGTCGGGCGGGGCCTCCGCATCGGCATCGGGCTCGCCGTCGAGTTCACCCTGAGGGGCGAGCCCGTTCGGGTCACGCGTTGTTGGTGAACACCGGCAGGTAGCCGCCGGAGTGGCCGGCCGCGGTGGGGTGGTACGACTCGCTGATGTCGAGCCAGTTGACGCTGTGCAGCCACGAGTCGCCGGAGCAGATCTCGTGGGTGGAGAAGGCGGAGCGGACGTCGCCGAAGACGAAGCCGTGGGCCTGGGCGCGCTTCTGGATGGCGGCGTCGATGTAGTCGGCCGCGCCGTTGATCGCGGACCGCTTGGTGTCGGAGAGTCCGAGGCAGGTCTGGCCGAGCAGGTAGAAGCGGGGGTAGCTGAGCACGACCACCCGGGCGCCGGGGGCCTTGGCGCTGATGGCGTTGTAGACGGTGTCCAGCTTGCCGGGGAGCGTGGAGTCGACGTACGCCTTGGCCGTGTTGATCCGGTCGATGCAGGCGCTGTCGGACTGGATCACACAGGTCGTCATGACGTCGGAGAAGCCGGCGTCGTTGCCGCCGATGGTGATGGACACCAGTGAGGTCGAGGAGTTCAGCGAGCCGAGCTGGTTCGCCATGACGTCGTCGGTCGTGGCGCCCGAGCAGGCGTCGAAGGCGAACGAGGACGGGCTGTGGGCGGCGTTCCACAGGTACGGGTAGGCCTTGGTGCTGCGGTCGCAGGAACCACTGGAGCTGATGTAGCTGCCCGCGCCGACTCCGGAGGAGTAGGAGTCACCGAGTGCCACATAGCCCCCGGTCGCGGCTGTCGCGTGGCCGGCTCCCGTGAGACCGAGGCCGGCGGCGAGGAGGAGCGAGGCAACGAATCCGGAAAGTCGGGAACGTCTCATGGAACCTCCTTTAGCAGGATCTCTGCCACAACTGTCGTAGCAACTACGCGTGTTGACGGGAAGTGTCCATGCCAAGACTTTTGTGCTCTCAACAGGATCAACGCGAAATATTCACCGCTCGCCTATTGCGTGGACATGCCAGATCTGTTGACGGTTCGACAATCGCCGTCTTGACGACCCCACATGAACTGCGCCACATTGAAGCCCGGCATCCGGCACGTCGGGGGGCAAAGTCGGCCATGCAGACCATACCCATCAAGACATCTTCATTGCCGCTGCTCGCGGGTGCCGCGACCGCCGTGGCACTGACCGGCGGGCTGCTCGCTCTCGTCGATTCCACCTCGCCGCTGCGCGGCCCGTGTGCCCTGCTCTTCCTGCTCGCGGCGCCGGCCGTGGCACTCGCCGCGGCACTGCGCGGGCTGGATCCCTTCGGCCGGGCGCTCTGCGCGCTTGCGGGCTCGGTCGTCGTCAACATGCTGGTTGCCCAAGGCATGCTCGCGGTTCACCGCTGGTCGGTCCGCGGCGGGGTGGTCGCGGTGACCGCGCTGAGCCTGCTGCTCCTGCTCCTGGTGCTGATCCGGGAACGGATTTCCGGAAAACGTACACAAGAGCGAGCAACGCGGGCCAAAGTTGTGTAACGGCCAAACCAACAAAACCGTGAGGCAGTCCCCCAGGGGTTGCCTTTCGGGTTCAATCGTCAATACCGTCGTACATCTCACCCGCACCGGCACGTCGGCACACGGCTCCAGGGGAGGGCTCAGGGCCGCGGCGTCCACCGGCGCGGGGCGCGGTAGGGGGGTGCCGTGCTCGGTGACCGCAACTGTGACCGAGCCGTGCCGCGCGACCGGCTGCCGTTCTTCTCCGGCGGGCCGGCCAGCTTTGCCAGCTCATCTGCGTGCACGGAGACCAGTTCGCCGCGCCGAAGATGAGAACCCCCCTTTCGAACCGGACACAGAGCCGGGCCGCCCGGGGGTGGGCGGTCCACCGGACGAGAGGGAAAAGACTCATGAGTTCCGTCCTGCGCCCGCCGAGTTCAGGGCAAGATCCTTTAATCGCCGCGCACTACCGGCCGATCTCCTCTCACCTCGCGATCACTCCGCCGGTGAGCGTGGTGATTCCCGCCATGAATGAGGCGGAGAATCTGCCCTACGTCTTCAAGACGCTTCCGGACTGGATACACGAAGTCGTCCTGGTGGACGGCAATTCCACGGACGACACCGTCGACGTGGCCCGTTCCCTGTGGCCGGACGTCAAGGTCGTCGAACAGCACGGCAAGGGCAAGGGGGATGCCCTGATCACCGGGTTCGAGGCCTGCAGCGGCGACATCATCGTGATGGTGGACGCGGACGGCTCGGCCGACGGCAACGAGATCGTGTCGTACGTCTCCGCCCTGGTCTCCGGCGCCGACTTCGCCAAGGGCTCGCGGTTCGCCAACGGCGGCGGCACGGACGACATGACCTTCATCCGCAAGCTCGGCAACCGGGCCCTGTGCGCAGTCGTCAACCGCAAGTTCGGAGCGCGCTACACCGATCTGTGCTACGGCTACAACGCGTTCTGGCGGCACTGCCTCGACAAGATCGACCTCGACTGCACCGGCTTCGAGGTCGAGACGCTGATGAACATCAGAGTGGTCAAGGCCGGCCTGAAGGTCCAGGAGATCCCGAGCCACGAGTACCTGCGCATCCACGGCACGAGCAATCTGCGGGCCGTGCGCGACGGGTTCCGGGTGCTCAAGGTCATCCTCAAGGAGCGCTCCAACCGGCGGGAACTGCGCCGGCAGGAACACCACTCGCCGATGCTCGACACGGTCCGGGGAGAGGTGTCTTGAGAGATCCCGGCATCTCCGTCGTGATCTGCGTGTACACCGAGGACCGCTGGGAGGACATCCTCGCGGCGGTCTCCTCGGTGCGTGCGCAGTCGTACCCCGCGCTGGAGACGCTCCTGGTCGTGGACCACAACCCGGCCCTGAAGGACCGGCTGGCCCGCGAGTACAAGGAGACCGAGGGCGTCCGGGTGCTGGCCAACGCGGGTCCGCGCGGCCTGTCCGCCGGCCGCAACACCGGCATCGCCGCCTCCCACGGCGAGGTCATCGCCTTCCTGGACGACGACGCCGTGGCCGAACGCGACTGGCTGCGCCGCTTCGCGGAGGGCTACGCCGACCCGCGCGTCATGGCGGTCGGCGGCCGTACGCTGCCCGTCTGGGCGTCGGGACGGCGGCCGGCCTGGTTCCCGGAGGAGTTCGACTGGGTGGTGGGCTGCACCTACAAGGGCCTGCCGCCGGGCCGGGTCCGGGTGCGCAACGTGCTGGGAGGAAACGCTTCCTTCCGGCGTACGGCGTTCCAGGCGGCGGGCGGCTTCGCGACCGGGATCGGCCGCGACGGGGACCGCCGCCCGCTGGGCTGCGAGGAGACGGAACTGTGCATCCGCCTCACCCGGGCACGCCCCGACGCCGTCCTGCTCATCGACGACCGCGCGATCATCCACCACCGGGTGCCCGAACCGCGCGAGCACTTCGCCTACTTCCGCACCCGCACCTACGCCGAGGGCCTGTCCAAGGCACTGGTCGCCCGGAGCGTCGGCGCGGACAAGGGGCTGGAGTCCGAACGCCGGTACACCACCAGGGTGCTGCCCGCGGGGGTCGCTCGTGGCCTGCGGGACGCCCTGCTCGCCCGGCCGGGCGGCGCGGGACGCGCGGGCGCGATCGTCGCCGGCGTACTGAGCGCCGCCGGCGGTTACGCCGTGGGGACCCTGCGCGCGCGCCGAAACGGTACGGCCTTCGCGTCGTCACCGCTCCAGGAAAGCGAGGAACGACCCACAGGCAACGCCGGACCAACCCCGCTCGCCGGCGAACGGACCGCACGCAGCGCCGAGGCAGCCCCGGACGGCGACGAACGGGCCGCACGCAGCGTCGACGGCGAACCGACTCGCCGCCGGGGCGCAGCGGCCGGCGCCGGTGAGCGCGGCGACGAGCGGGACCAAGGGGGGACCGATGACTGACGCTCCCGTACCGATCCTCATGTACCACTCCGTCGCCACCTCGCCGAACGACGCCACCCGGGCCCTGTCGGTCGCGCCGGAGGCGTTCGTGGAGCAGATGGCGCTCATCGGCGACCTGGGGCTGACCCCGCTCACCACCGCCGACCTCGCGGCACGCTGGCGCGCCGGCCGCCCGCTGCCCGCCCGGCCGGTGCTGATCACCTTCGACGACGGCTACGAGGGCGTGCACCGGCACGCGCTGCCCGCCCTCGCCAAGCACGGCTTCCCGGCCACCCTGTTCGTCTCCACCGGCTGGATCAGGGGCGCGTACGACACCGGGGGCGGCCTGGACGCCATGCTCGACTGGCGGCAGGTGCGCGAACTGGCCGCCGCGGGCGTCGAGATCGGCGGGCACAGCCACACCCACCCGCAGCTCGACCAGCTCGGCGACGAAGCCCTGCGCACGGAACTGAGCCGCTGCACGGAGATCGTCGGGGACGAACTCGGCGCCCGGCCGGTGTCGTTCGCCTACCCCTACGGCTACTCCGACCGCCGGGTCCGCCGGGCCGTGCGCGAGGACGGGTACGTCCAGGCCCTCGCCGTCGGCAACGCCCTCGCGCGCCGACGTCAGGGACCGTACGCGCTCCAGCGGGTCACGGTCCGGCGCTCCACCGGCGTGGAGGAGTTCGAGCGGCTCCTCCACGGCCGGGCCCTGGCCCGCACCTTCGCCAGGGACCGCGCCCTCACCAAGGGCTACGCCCTCGTCCGCAGAGCACGCCAGGTTCGCCGGAAGGCCATCCGTTCCCGTGTCTGACACGACGACCACGACCGAGTCCACGACGACCGACGCCCAGACGCCCGAGAAGTCCGGGCGCCGCCTGCGGCTGCCCGGTACCGGCCGGTCCACCGACGGCAGCCCGCTGTTCCGCAACGCCTACGCGCTGATGCTCAACACCGGCATCTCCGCCGTCCTCGGGCTCGGCTTCTGGCTGGCCGCGGCACGCTACTACTCCGAGTCGGCGGTCGGGCAGGGCTCGGCCGCCATCGCCGCGATGAAGTTCCTGGCCGGGCTGACCGCGGTGACCCTGACCGGCGCCCTGGCCCGCTTCATCCCGGTGGCCGGGAAACATACCGGCCGGCTGATCTTCCGTACCTACGCGGGCAGTTCCCTGCTGGTGGCGTTCGCGGCGGGCGTCTTCCTGCTGACCCTGGACACCTGGGGGCCGTCGTACCGCTTCCTGCACGGGACCGTCAACGGGCTCGGTTTCCTCGCGGCCGTCGCCGCCTGGAACCTGCTCACGCTGCAGGACGGGGTGCTGACCGGGCTGCGCAGCGCGACCTGGGTGCCGGTCGGCAACACCGTGTTCTCGGCCGTGAAGCTGGCCCTGCTCGTCGCGTTCGCCGCCGCCGTCCCGACCACCGGTGTCTTCGTCTCCTGGGTGGCCGCGATCGCCACCTCGGTGGTGCCGCTGGGCTGGCTGGTCTTCCGCCGTCTCGTGCCCCGGCACATCAAGGCGACCGAGGGCCGCGCCGAGCCGCCGACACTGCACCAGGTCGGCCGGTTCCTGGCCGGGGACTACACCGGTTCGCTGTTCTCGCTCGCGGTGATCTACCTGGTGCCGGTGCTCGTCGCCTCGCAGGTCAGCTCCGCGGAGAACGCGTACTTCTACATCGCCACCACCATCGGCGGCACGACCGACCTGCTCGCCATCAACATGGGCGCGTCCCTCACGGTCGAGGGCTCCCACGACCCGGGACGGCTGGCCGCCAACACCCGGGCCGCGCTGCAGCGGATGGCGCGGATCATGCTGCCGATCGCGGGCCTGCTGTTCGTCGGCGCACCCTGGATCCTCGGCGTGTTCGGGGCGGGATACGCGCACGCGGCGACCCCGCTGCTGCGCTGGCTCGCGGTCGGCTCGGTGCTGCGGGTCGTGATCGAGACCTACTTCGCGGTGCTGCGCGCACGCAGTCGCACCGGCGGACTCGCCTGGCTGCAGGGCCTGTTGTGCGTGCTGACGCTCGGTCTGACGCTGCTGCTCCTGCCCCGGATGGGGCTGACCGGTGCGGGCCTCGCCGAGGCCGGCAGCCTCGCGGTGATCGCCGCGATCGCCGCGCCGAAGCTCTGGAAGACCGTCCGGAGCGCGGCCGACGCCGTGCCCGACACGGCGGCGCCCGACGGGGACCTCGCCGACCTGGGGGCACCGGAGGTCCCGGTCGCCTCGCCGGCGCGCCGCCACAGCCCGGCCTGGGCGCTGGACTCCGACACCCTCGCCCTCGGCATCCACGTCGATTTCGACCACGTGGAACGCCGGCCGGACGTCCGCCCGGGCCCCGGCACCCCGCCCGCCGGTACGCCGGTGCCATCGCCGGCGCTTCCGGTCGGGCTCCCGGTGGAGGAGAGGGAGCCCGGCAGCGAGGCCTCGCTGGGCCCGGCCGAGGTGGAACTGCTGCGGGAGGCGGAGGCGGCGGAGGTGGACGCACCGTTCACCGAGGAGGAGCTGGGCGCGTCCGTGGGGAGGATCGACCCCGTGATGGAGAGCGACGCGCCCCTCGCGCAGGAGCCGGCGGACACCGCCGTACCGGAGCAGGCCGTGCCCGACGAACCGCCGGCCCCCGCCTCGCTCCGGCAGCGGCTGCTGCCCACCCGCACCGGTGTCGTCCTCGGCTGTCTGCTGACCGCCGCGCTGCTGCTGTACTGGGTGCCCGCGCTCCGGCTCGGCGAGGCCGACCTGGCCCGGATGGGCGGACTCGGGCTGATCTCGGTGCTGCCTCTGCCGACGCTGGTCGGAGCGGCCCTGCTGGTCGTCGTCTTCGCCGCGCTGCTCTGGCTGCGCCGCGAGCACCGGGCGCTGCTGCTGCTCACCCTGGTGGCGACGGTCGTCTCGCTGCACGCGCTGCCCGCCGTGATCGAGAGCGAGCCGCGGTTCCCGACGGCCTGGCAGCACCTCGGGTTCATCGACTACATCGACCGCACCGGGTCCGCCGTACCGGACCTGGACGCCCGCTGGAGCTGGCCCGGCTTCTTCGCGGTGGCCGCGTTCGTCGGCCGGGCCTGCGGGGTCACGGACTTCACCGAGGTCATCCGCTGGTGGCCGACGGCGATCCAACTCGCCTATCTGGCACCGATGTTCCTGCTCACCAGGTCCCTGCGGGCGAGCTGGCGGGCGAAGTGGACCGGCATCTGGCTGTTCGTGCTGTGCGGCTGGGTCGGCCAGGACTACTTCTCACCGCAGGGCTTCACCTATCTGCTGTACCTGGTGTTCGTGGCGATCCTGCTGGTCTGGTTCCGCCCGCCGCGCGTGATCTGGACGACGTTCCGTCCGGGCGAGGCCGAGGTGGAGCCGGCGGACCGCCGCCGGCGGGCGGTCCTGCTGCTGGTGCTGATCGGCCTGTACGCGGCGAGTGTGCCCGCGCACCAGCTCACCCCGTTCGTCATGCTCGGCGTGCTCGCCGCCCTCGTCCTGCTCGGCCGGTCCGAACTGCGCGGGCTGCCGCTGCTCTTCGCGGTGCTGGTCGCGGTCTGGGTGGGCTTCATGGCCGAGCCGTACTGGTCCGGGCACTTCAACGACCTGTTCGGCGGGGTCGGCGGGGTCGGCAGCAATGTCTCGACCTCCGTCTCCGGACGGATCCAGGGCGGCAGTTCCACCCACAAGCTGGTGCTGTACACCCGGGTGCTGCTGGCCGGCTCGGTCATGGCCTTCGCCTGCTGGGGCTGGTGGCGCCGGCGCTTCCACCGCTACCGCGAACGCTCCCTGCTGGTTTTGACCTTCGTGCCGTTCCTGGGCTTCGGCATGCAGTCGTACGGCGGTGAGATGGCACTGCGTGTCTTCATGTTCGCGGTGCCGGGTGCGGCCCTGCTCGGCGCGCTCGCCCTCTTCCCGCGCACGGGTGTCACCGCGAAGGAGCGCGAGAAGGACCGGGTGAGCCTCGCCCCGCTGGCCGCGCTCCTGGCCGGGCTGCTGCTGATGGGCGGCTTCCTGGTGGCCCGCTGGGGCAACGAGCCGTTCGAGCGCACCCGGCCCGGCGAGGTCGCGGCCATGAACTGGGTGTATGCCCACGACAAGCCGACCCTGCGGCTGCTGTGGCTGACCCAGGACACGGTCAACGACGTGACCCCGGCGATGCCGTGGGGGTCGAAGGACATGGAGCGGGTGAACTACGTGCCCACTCTGGCCCCGACCGACCCGGTGCTGGTGTCGGGCCTGGTCAAGGCGCTCAAGGATGCCGGCCCGAACTCGTATCTGATGATCAACAAGAGTCAGGTGACCTATCTGCAGCTGGACGCGGGCTACTCCGCGACCTGGGAGCCCCGGCTGGTCGAGAACCTGGACAACCGGCAGGAGCTGACGAAGGTCCTGGTCAACGGCGACGTCACCGTGTTCGCGCTGCGCAGGCAGCCCGCGGGTGCGGTGCCGCAGCCGAAGCCCGGGCCCATCGGCCCCCTGGTGACCTGGACCTCCTGGTCGGTGGTCGGCGCCCTGTCCGCCGTCGTCCTGATCCTGCTGCTGGCCGCGCGGGAGGTCCTACGGGTCGCGCTCCGGCCGGGCGTGCGTCAGCTGCGGCTGCTCCAGGGCACCTTCTGGTTCGCGCTGCCGCTGCTGGCGGTGGTGCTGGCCTCGCTGCTGCAGCGGTTCCTGACCATGAAGTGAGGGGCGCTCGGCCGGATCACCGGTCGAGCCACTTCACCTCGTACGGCCGCATGTCGAACCGCTTGCCGTCGACCTGGGCGCTGATCTGCCGGTTCTGCGTGTTGACCACGAGGACGGTCCGGGCCGTGGCCAGGACCCGGACCTCGGGCACGTCGTCCGCCGCGACCTGGACCGTCTCGTACCGGCTGCCGGGCGGGAACGCCTTGGCGAACCGGGACACCAGGTCGTACATGGGACGTGCCTGTCCCCCGCCGGCGCTGTCGGTGGGCGTCCACAGACAGCCGGCGCAGTCGGTGCCCGTCTTGTCCTCCGGGTTCCAGTAGAAGCCCGACTCGGCGCCGCCCTTGACCATGGCGATCATCCCGGTGGCCTGGACGGCGACCCGGTGCGGCTCGGACCAGCCCTTGCGGTCGTCGTTGCCGTCGCCGGGCTCCACGTAGTACTCGGCCCACCACAGGGGCAGGCCGTGGGTCTGCCGCCGTACCCACTCACTGACCGCCGTCAGCTTGTCGGTGGCCGCGAACTCGTTCGGCAGCAGGTCGTCGTCGCGGGTGTAGCTGGAGCCGTCGACCACGGCGAAGTCGGCGCCGGCCTTGTGGGTGTTCCAGTAGGAGAAGGCGTCGAGCACCCGCTGGTCCATGGCGCCCCAGGGCCCCTTCAGCGTGCGGGAGGCGTTCTGGTCGCGCGGGTCGACACTGTCCATCACCAGGTACGGCCCACCGACCATGATGTCTTTGTCGACCCTTTTCAGTGCCTGGTACACGAGGTTGTACATCTTCGTGTAGCCCTCGTAGTCCCAGCGGGACGCCGCGTCGTTCCAGAAGCCCTTGAACTCGTTCCAGACGATGAAGTGCTTCACGTCCGGGTAGCGCCGGGCGACGGTGGCGGCGAGGTCGGCGAAGTCCTGGTAGTGGTCGGGGGTGGGGGCCGTCTCCAGGGCGGCCTGGCTCCAGTTCGTGTTGCCGACGCCGGGCCTGCCGCCCTTCATCCAGTCCGGCGAGCAGCACAGGGTGATCACCGGGGTGCCGCCGGAGGCCCGTACGAAGTCGACACGGCGGTCGAGGGCACCGAAGTCGTAATGCCCCCGGACCGGTTCGGGATTGTCCGCGCCCCACCCCATGATGTGCTGGTTCTGCGCCAGCCCGGCGTCCTGTCCGAGCAGTTTCTCCACGCGGGCGGTCGCCGCGCCGGCGCCCTCGTCGGCGCTGTACTGGGTGTGGGTGAAGCCCCAGCCGACGTACGGCTCCGGTTTCGCTCCGGGAGCGGCGGGGGTGCCGTGCACCGTGTCGCCGTCGCGTGTGGTGCCAGCCGTGCTGGGCCCGCCGGACAGCGTGCCGACCAGGGTCACCACCAGGGCCAGCGCGACGGCGCCCACACCGAGCAGGGCGGTGAGCCGCCACCGCCGAGTATCCGAATCCCACCCATGACGTCCCATCGGGGACAACAGTAACGGCGGAACCCGAGCCTCGGGCAGGTCTTGGGAACACCCGGAACCGTCCTGGAACACCCAGACAAGCGGCCGGAAATGCCGTGCGCACAGCACACCCGTGCCGGATCATGGCCCCATGTCTGCGAACCCACACGACGCTCTGCCGATCCGGCTCCACGTCGACGACTCCGAC
The DNA here is from genome assembly GCF_042891825.1 of Streptomyces sp. NPDC001852. Classification (NCBI taxonomy): domain Bacteria; kingdom Bacillati; phylum Actinomycetota; class Actinomycetes; order Kitasatosporales; family Streptomycetaceae; genus Streptomyces; species Streptomyces sp. NPDC001852. Next base: position 77,998 of record NZ_JBIATN010000004.1, on the reverse strand, counting down.
TCGCCGTCCGACGTCGTCGACGCGCTGTTCCTCGGCCGCTTCGCGACGGGCGAGCAGCCGTACTCGCACGCGGCGAACATCGACCGTGTCCGCTCCGGCGCGACCCTGCTGCCCGACGGCGCCCGGGTCCTGCGGGTCGCCCGGGACGACGACCGCAGCGCCACCCTCGCCGAGGGCGACGGCTGGACGCTGCTCGTCTCCCGCTGGAACCGCGGTGCGGACGTCACGGTGACCGCGACCAGCGCCGAACTGGCCAAGAAGGTCCTCGACCAGGCCACGGACGGCGCCGCCGACGAGCCCGAGCCCCAGCCCGAGAACGTGACGATGGGCTTCTGGTACGTCTCCCCCAGGCGCGGCCCGCACCGCACCACCCGGCAGATCTCCGCGGGCACCTGGGACGAGGTCCGGCCCAACTACACGGCACCGGTGGCGGAGGCCATGGACGGCCTGATGCGGACGACCCCGGAGGACATCGCGGGCCGCCTGCTCCTCCTGCACGGTCCTCCGGGCACCGGCAAGACCTCCGCGCTGCGCACCCTGGCCCGCTCCTGGCGCGACTGGTGCCAGGTGGACTGCGTCCTGGACCCCGAGCGCCTCTTCTCCGACGTCGGCTATCTGATGGACATCGCGATCGGCGAGGAGGACGGCGCCGGCAAGGGCCGCTGGCGGCTCCTGCTGCTGGAGGACTGCGACGAACTGATCCGCGGCGAGGCCAAGCACACGGCCGGCCAGGCCCTGTCCCGGCTGCTGAACCTCACCGACGGCCTGCTCGGCCAGGGCCGCAACGTCCTGGTCGGCGTCACCACCAACGAGGACCTGGAGCGCCTGCACCCGGCCGTGGTCCGCCCCGGCCGCTGTCTGGCCCGCATCGAGGTGGGCAAGCTGACCCACCGGGAAGCGGTGAACTGGCTCGGCAGCGAGGGCCAGGACCGGGAGGACGCCGTGGGACGGGACGGGGCGACGCTGGCCGAGCTGTACGCCCTGCGCCGGGGCACGGCACCGACCTCAGTGCCGGGGGCGCGGGACGGCGCGGACGCGGGCCTGTACCTGTAGTGCTTTGATGGTGCTGTGACCTTGTTCGTCGGCACCTCCGGGTGGCAGTACAAGGACTGGCGGGACCTCGTCTATCCGGCCGGGGTCCCGGCGCGGCTGTGGCTGGAGGAGTACACGCGCCTGTTCGCGACGGTGGAGATCAACAACGCCTTCTACCGTCTTCCCTCCCGTGAGAACTTCGAGGCGTGGCGGGACCGGGTTCCGGAGGACTTCGTGGTCGCGGTCAAGGCCAGCCGCTATCTGACCCACATCAAGCGCCTGAAGGAACCCGAGGAACCGGTCCACCGCCTGATGAGCCATGCGGCGGGCCTCGGCGACCGCCTGGGCCCGGTCCTCCTCCAGCTCCCCCCGACGCTGCGCGCCGACCCCGCGCTCCTGGACGCCTGCCTGGCCTGCTTCCCGTCCGGTGCGCGGGTCGCGGTCGAGCCGCGCCACGACTCCTGGTGGACACCCGAGGTGCGGGAGGTGCTGTCGGCCCGGGAAGCGGCCCTGTGCTGGGCGGACGTCCTGGCCCGCCCGGTCACCCCGCTGTGGCGCACCACCGACTGGGGCTACGTGCGCTTCCACCAGGGCCGCGCCCACCCCTGGCCCCGCTACGGCAAGCGGTCCCTGGAGACGTGGGTCGACCGCATCGCGACGACGTGGGAGCAGGGGGAGGACGTGTACGCGTACTTCAACAACGATCCGGGCGGGGCGGCGGTGCGGGACGCGGTGACGTTCGGGAGGGCGGCGGGGCGGGCGGGGCTGCCGGTGACCCGGATCCCGGAGCTCGCGACACGCCAGTAGTCACCGAACCTCCACAACCCCCTACTCCCCGTACGCCGCCCGCAGCGCATCCCGTACCGCGGCCAGCGCCTCCGGCTCCCCCAGCCCCAGCCGCCGCACCCGCTCCGCGTACGCCTGCGCGGCCAGGGAGGCCTCGCGTTCCGCGGCCGAGCCGGCGGCAGCCACGAACGTTCCGTTGCGCCCCCGCGTCTCGATCACCCCGTCGCTCTCCAGCGCCCGGTAGGCCTTGGCGACCGTGTTCACCGCGAGGCCCAGGGACTCGGCCAGCCCCCGCACGGTCGGCAGCCGGTATCCCACCGGCACTGCTCCGGACCGCGCCTGCTCGGAAATCTGCGCCCGCACCTGCTCGTACGGGGGCGCGCTGTCATCGATGCGGATCTTCAGGCTCACGGGCCGATTGTCCCGTACCCGGCGGAAAATGAGAGGCATCCCCGGCCCCCGGCCCCGTACGGTGCCTCACCATGACAGTGATCGTGCGGGATCTCCGCCCCGACGTCCCGGCCGACACCGAGGGTTTCGCCCGGGTCCGCCATCTCGCCCTGCCGTTCATCCTGTTCACCCCGGACTCGGTCCGCCACAACGCCGCACACATGCCGCCTGAGGCCCGCTACCGCCCGCTGGTCGCGGAGGAGGACGGCGAGGTGATCGGCACGGCCCAGGTCCACCTGGCCCACGACAGCACCGAGCCGGGCCAGGGCCTGCTGAACATCCACGTCCGGCCGGACCGGACCGGCCGCGGCGCCGGCGGGCTGCTGCTGCGGGCGGGCGAGGAGCACCTCGCCGCGCAGGGCGCGACCAGGCTGCTCAGCTGGGTCCTCGACGAGCCGGCGAGCCGTGCCTTCGCGCAGCGGCATGGCTACCGCGGGAGCCGGCCGGCCCTTTTCCTCCGCCTCGATCTGGCGGGCACCGCTCTCCCGCCGCTGCCTCGGACCCCGCCGGACGTCGAACTGTGCACGGCCGCGGACTTCGCGGACGACCCGCGCCCGCTGTTCGAGCTGGACGCGGAGACGATGCTGGACGAACCGGGCGACGTCGATTTCGAGTACACGGACTACGACGCCTGGGTCGAGCAGTACTGGAAGCATCCGCTGCTGGACCGCGACCTGACGGTGGCCGCGTGTGTCGACGGCCGTCCCGTCGCCTTCAGCGTGGCCTACACCGACGGCGCCACCGGCCGCTACTCCACCGCGATGACCGGTACCGCGCGCGCCCACCGTGGCCGTGGCCTGGCCAAGCTCGCCAAGATCCACTCCCTGTACCGGGCCCGCGCCGCCGGTCTCACCGAGGCCTTCACGGGCAACGACGCCGGCAACGAGCCCATGATCGCGATCAACAGATGGCTCGGATACGAGGTCTGCGCCACGGAGGTGCGCTATGTCCGCGAACTCGGCTGAAACCACGGCCCGGTTGGAGATCGTGCTGGTCAAGGCGGGCCGCACGAAGATCCGTTACCCGGCCGAGCTGCTCGCCGACGACGGCACCCGCATCGCCGTACGCGCGCCCTGGGCGGGCGCCGGCGTCCGCGACTTCGGCTTCGTCCGCTTCGAGGCGGGCGACGTCTTCACCGAGTACTACTGGCGCAACCGCTGGTACTCGGTGAAGGAGGTGCGGGCCGCCGACGGCACCGTGAAGGGCTGGTACTGCGACATCACCCGGCCGGCGGTCCGCACCGCCGGTGAACTGGTCGTGGAGGACCTCGACCTGGACCTGTGGCGCTCCGCCGACGGCAGCGACGTACGGCGTCTGGACGAGGACGAGTTCGCCGAGAGCGGCCTGACGGAGACGGACCCCGAGGCCGCGTCCGCCGCCGTGGCCACCCTCGACGAACTCGAGTCACTGGCCCACACCGACGACTTCGAGAAGCTGCTGACCTGACGTCCTCGCTCTCACACCATGGCCACCACCGCGTACCGCTCGTCCTCCACCGGCTTGCCCCACAGCACGGAGTCGCCGGACAGTCGCTCGACGCGCACGTCCGAGGTCAGCGGTGCCAGCAGCGTGGCGAGTCGGCCGGCGGGGATGCCCACGGGGTGCACCGTGCCCCAGACGCCCTCGACGAGCACGAAACGGCCCCCGGGGCGCAACAGGTCCCGCCAGTGCCGCAGGGCACGGGCGGGCTCGGGCAGGGTCCAGAGGACATGCCGTACGAGGACGACGTCGAAGCGCTGCTCCCCCACCGGCGGCGTCGCGGCCTGCCCGCGCAGGATCACCGCGTCGCGCCCGGCGAGCTTGGCGCGGGCCCGCTCGACCATGGCCGGGGACGAGTCGACGCCCGTCACCCTGTGTCCCTGCTCCGCCGCGAGGAGCGACAGGCTGCCGGTGCCGCAGCCGAGGTCGAGGACGTCGGCGGGGCGCTCGGGCAGCCAGGAGCGGAGCCGGTCCTCCCAGGCCGCGCGGATGCCGGGGTCGCGCAGCCCGTGGTCCGGCTCGTCGTCGAAGGCGTCGGCCTCGGCGTCCCAGTCGACTCCGGGGACACCCGCCGCAACCGTGTCGTCACTCATGTTCGTCATACCCGAAGAGTGACAGCCGCCACTGACAACCCGGCTCCGATGAGGAACTCTCGCCAAAAGCGTCTACCACCGTGCCGACACGGAAACCCGGTAGGCACTGAAGGAGGCAGCCATGCGCCGCGTCACCGTGCAGAAGCCCCTGAAGAAGACGGACAGCCGCCGGACCCGCGACGAGGCGGAGGACCGCCCCGCGGGACGATCCGAGGTGCGCAAGGACATCGCGCGCACCTGGTGGCCCGACGGTTGACCCGCCGCGGCCGTCAGTCCAGCCGCTTGCGGTAGTGGATCCGGTCGTAGGGCCCGTCGACGCGGCGTTCCACGACCTCGTATCCGTACTTCGGATAGATCTTCTGGTTCTCCCACATCAACGCGTTCGTGTAGAGCCTGATCTCGCCGAGACCCAGCGCACGCGCGCGTGCGTCGACGAAGTGCAGCAGCCGTCGTCCGACGCCCGTGCCGTGGGCACCGGGGCGGACGGCGATGCTGTCCAGGAAGAGGTGGTCGGCGAAGGGCTCGACCACGACCAGACCGTCGACGGGTTCTCCGGTGACGAACACCTTGCCGGCGGCCACGTTCGCGGTGTGGTCCGCCTCCATGGGCTGCGGCACCACACCGATGCGCGCGATGTAGGGGTGGTAGGCCGCATCCGTCACCGCCTTGACGGCCGGCACGTCCTCGGCGACGGCCGGCCGCACCCGCTCGGGATCCTCTTCGATCATGGACGTACGCTGTCCGCCCGGGCCAACTCGGCGGCCAGGCGCCGCATGACCGTGCGGTTGGCGCGCTCCATCACGCTCCGCACGAGGGGGGCGAACAGCCGGTCGGCCAGCGGGGCGCGATCCCAGGCGTACGTGAACGAGACACGGCTCCCGCCGGCGGGCAGCGGGTAGATGCCGTAGGTGCCGTGGGCCAGGCGCCGGCCGGCCGCGCTGACGTTGCGTTCGACGATCCGCCGCGGCGCCTCGGCCTCGACGACCTCGATGGTGACGGCGGTCCGCACGCCGCCCAGTGCGGCAGTGACCCTGGCGCACGATCCGACGCCCCGGCGGGGGCCGCTGCAGTGCCAGTCGGTCAGGTAGTGGTCGGTGAACCGCTCGTGGTGAGCCATGACATCGAGGAAGTCGTAGACCTGCTCGGGCGTCTGTGCCACGTCGATCGACACGGTGACAGGCTTCATGTACCACACGGTACATGGGTCATGTACCCCTGGGTACACTCGCGTCGTGGTGAAGACGGGCGACTCGCATCCCTCCGGCGAGGCGGGGCACGGCGCGGACCGGGACCGGCGCGCACACCTGGTGGACGCGGCTGCCGACCACGTGGCGGCGCACGGCATCGCGGACCTGAGCCTGCGCCGCCTCGGCGCCGCGATCGGCGTCAGCCACCGCATGCTCGTCCACTACTTCGGTTCCAAGGAGCACCTGCTCGTCGAGATCGTCCGGACGTCGGAGCGGCGCCGGCGCGAGCTGCTGTCCCGGCTCCACCTGGAGCCCGGCCTGTCGCCGGCCGACGTCGCGCGGCTGCTCTGGCGGCAGTTGACGGACCCTCGGCTGGCCGGTCAGGAGCGGCTCTTCTTCGAGATCTGCGGGCACGCGCTGCGCGGCCGCCCGGAGGCCGTCCCGGTCCTCGAAGGGCTCGTGACGGACTGGCTGGAGCCGCTCGCGGCCGCCGAGACCGGCGCGGGGGCGGACCCCGTGACGGCCCGGAGCCGCGCCCGGCTGGGACTCGCCACCGTCCGCGGTCTGCTGCTCGACCTCCTCGCCACCGGTGACCGCGCCGGCGTCGACGCGGCGATGGAGGAGTTCCTGCGGCTGTTCTACGGCCCGGAGTGAGGCGGGCACCGCGGCCGGGAAGCCTGAGCCCCCGGTTAGTCCCGGCTTAACGGCACCATAAGGATCTCCTCCCTCCGCCTGCAGCAGGCGATTTCACGGCTTCCCGGGGCTAGCTTCGGAACACCCCCCACGGGGTCCCCCGGGTTCCCCCCCGGCTTCCGCCGGGCTCCCCCGGGTTCTGCCCCACCGAAGGACCGTCTTCCGAGGAGTTCCGCATGCCCGCTCGTGCCCGCCGCACGGCCGCCGTCGCCGCCGCGCTCGGTCTGCCGGCCGTCGCCCTGACCGTGCTCGCCGCCGCTCCGGCGTCCGCGCACGGTTCGATGGGCGACCCGGTCAGCCGTGTCTCGCAGTGCTACGCGGAGGGCCCGGAGAGCCCGAAGTCGGCGGCGTGCAGGGCGGCCGTGGCGGCCGGCGGCACCCAGGCGCTGTACGACTGGAACGGCATCCGGATCGGCGACGCCGCAGGACGGCACCGGAGGCTGATCCCGGACGGCAAGCTGTGCAGCGCGGACAACGAGGAGTTCAAGGGCCTCGACCTGGCCCGCGCCGACTGGCCGGCGACGCGCGTGCGCGGCGGGTCGTACACCTTCAAGTACCGGGTGACGGCGCCGCACAAGGGAACCTTCAAGGTCTATCTCACCAAGCCCGGTTACGACCCCGCCAAGCCGCCGGCCTGGTCCGGGCTGGATCTGGAGCACCCGGTGGCGACGGTCACCGACCCGGTCGCCTCGGGCGGCTTCTACACGTTCTCCGGCACGCTTCCCGAGCGGTCCGGCCGACAGCTGCTGTACGCGGTCTGGCAGCGCTCGGACAGCCCGGAGGCGTTCTACTCCTGCTCGGACGTGGACTTCGGCGGCGGCAGCACGGGGAGCACGGGCTCCACCCCCGCCCCGACCGCCTCCCCGCCCTCCGACCAGCAGATCGCGGCCGGTGCCGGCAAGTCGACGATGCGGCACCACGGTCACCGCGGCGAGGAAACGGCCGCCCCCGCACCACAGCCCTCCACCGCGCCCAACACGCCCGAGGCGGCCGGTACTTCGCGCGACCTCGCGGAGACGGGCGCCTCCTCCGGCACCTCCTGTGTCGCGATCGGCGGCGCGGCGGCGCTGTTCCTGTCGGTGCGGCGGCGCGCGGCGGGTGGCGCGCACCGCCGCTGAGGTTCCGGGGCCTGTCCGGCGGCTCAGGCCGGACAGGCCCCGGCGGCACGTCAGCTGAAGGCCGACGCGCAGGTGGTGGCCGTGGCGTGGGCCGGGTCGAGCGCGTCCGCCACCTCGTGGAAGGCGATGCGGTCGAACAGGCCGATGGCGACGTGCTCGGAGAGGTCGAGCGGGCAGAGGTCCTGGAGCAGGACGTTGTGGACGTCGGAGCCGCTCAGGTAGTCGCTCTGCCAGGGTGTGGCCACCTCGTCGTACTTGGTGGCGATGACCGTGTAGTGCACTCCGGGGACGGTGTCGCCGCCCGCGTTGAGCCTGGTGAGGAAGTCGGAGCCGGGGATCTGGTCGGCGAGGCCGGGGGTGGTGGCCTTGACGAGGTCCGAGGCGCCGGGGAAGTACGGCAGCAGGTTGGTGAGTCCGCTCAGCGAGGCACCGTGGTTGTCGGGGGCGAGGCCCACGAGGGCGTTCACCTTGGCGGCACCGCCGAGGAACTTCAGGTAGTAGCGGGGCATCACGCCGCCCTGGGAGTGGCCGACCAGGTCGGCCTTGGCGGCTCCGGTCGCGGCGAGCACCTTGTCCACGAAGGCCGACAACTGCTCGGCCGACTTGTCGACGGGGCCGAGGCCGTAGAAGAGGGGGACGCCGGTCAGCCGGCCGTAGTCCAGGGAGTAGACGCAGTATCCACGGTCCTCCAGGTAGGGGGCGAGGGAGAGCCAGTTGTCGACCGAGTTGCCCAGGGTGCCGTGCACCAGGACGACCGGGCGGGGATGTTCGGCGGAGGGCTTGCAGGACCAGTCGTTCCAGCCACTGCTGGGCGCCGTGTCGGCGGCGGCCGTCGCGGCGGGAACGGTGGCGACGGCGGCGGTGAGGAGCAGCGCGGCGAGGGGTCTGAGCGCACGTTTCCAAGGCAGCATCGGGTGATCTCCTTGCGGCTCAAGGGAGGTGGGGGCCTTACCCTGTGATCCGGATCACGAGGATGCTGTTCACCCATCAAGTTACGGGCGAGTAGCACTGGCGTGAAGTTACGCGTCAGTAAAAACTTCCAGCGATAACCGGAGCGCCGCTCGAACCCTGGCGGATCATCACCAGGCAGGCCGGATCGGACCATCGGGCGCGATCCGCGCCAAACGCTCCCCCAGCGCGCGCACTTCACCCTCCCCCAGCAGCTCGGCCCATCCCCCCACGACCTCGGCCGCCGCCGCTTCCGCCGCCCGGGTGCAGGCCCAGCCGCGCTCGGTCAGCACGATCAGCCGGGCCCGCGCATCCTGCGGATGCGGCCGCCGCTCGGCGTACCCCTTGCATACGATCTCGTCCACGAGCTGACTCGCGGCCTGCTTGGTCACCCCGAGGTGCGTCGCGAGATCGGTGACGGTGGCGCCGTCCGGCGCGAGCCGCGCGAAGGCGAAGCCGTGCGCCGGCCGCAGATCGGTGAACCCGCGCGCCACGACCCCGTCGTGGATGCGTTGCGTGAGGTTGCCGGAGACGGCGAGCAGGGCGGCGGACAGGGCCATGGCTTCGGAGTTCTGCACGGAGGCATTGAAACACCCTTGACAGATTGGTCAAGCAGCTTGACCTTGTAGACAAGTCACTTGACCACTTGCCCGCTTGTCCCACCTGAACGGAGATCACCGCATGCCCGTCGTCCGCTCGTCCGAGGCCACGACCCATGAGATCCACGGCGCCCGCTTCGTCTCGTACGCCACCCCGCTGACCGGAAGCAAGGAGCTGTGCGCCTGGCGCGGGGAGATCCCGGCGGGCACCAAGGCGCCCGCCCACACCGTCAGCCGCGGGGAGATCTTCCATCTGCTCGTGGGCGAGCTGCTGGTCACCCTCGACGGGCGCACCGACCGCATCGGCGCGGGGGACACGGTGATCGTCAACCCCGGCGCCACCCTCGCCGTGGAGAACCCGACCGATCACACCGCGCTCTCCTGGGTCACCACCTCCGTCGGCCTGGAGGCGGAACTGGCCGACGGCACCCGTATCACGCCGCCCTGGGCCAACTGACGCCCGTGGAGCCGCCGCTGCGCCCCAGCGCCCCCGGCATCACGGCGCGGGGCCCGAACTTCGCCCGCGCGCGGTCTGCGACCTCCTCGATGCGGCGGACCTTCTCGTCCACGGGGTCGAAGGTGAGCTGGTAGGAGGCCTGGTCGGCGGGGGCCAGACCCTCGGCGCGCAGGGTGAGCGCGCGGACCCGGGCGCGCTGCAGGCCGAGCGCGTCGTACATGCCGTAGGCCGCCCTGGTCAGCGCCGTCGAGTGCGCGGTCGGCTCCTTCAGGGTGCGGCTGCGGGTGGTGGAGGAGCGGTCGGCGTAGCGCACGGTGAGGGTCAGGGTGCGGCAGACCTTCTGCACCGCGCGCAGCCGGGCACCGAGTTCCCCGGCGGCGGACAGCAGCGCCCTGCGGTGCAGGTCGGGGTTCAACTCGTCGAGGTCGAAGGCCCGTTCCGTGGCCAGCGACCGCGAGACGGCGTTCGGCACGACCCGCCCCCGGTCGATGCCGCTCGCCTGCTCGCGCAGCTCGCGGCCGGCCTTCGCGCCGATCAGCCGCTGGAGCGTGGACAGCGGCGCGGCGGCGACCAGGCCCAGGGTGTCCAGGCCGTACTCGCTCAGGGTGCGGGCGGTCGCCGCGCCGACGCCGGGCAGCGCGGACACGGGTTTGCCGGCGAGGAACTCGGCGACGGCGTCCTCCGGCACGGCGCAGGTCACCCCGGGCCGGGCATCCTGCAGCGCCACGCGGGCCAGCATCGGCCCCGGACCGGCGCCGATCGTACAGTCGACGCCGTACAGCGCGAGGGCCCGCACCCGGATCACCGAGGCCAGCTCCACCGCGCTGCGCCCGAAGTACCGCTCGGCGCCCCGCAGATCGGCCAGCACCCCGTCCGGCGGCAGCGCCTGAACGACCGGAGTGAAGTCCTCCAGCAACCCGAGCAGTCCCGGCAGGGCCGCCTCGTGCATCGGCGGCAGCTGGAAACGTACGCAGAGAATGGTCATCCCGCACTCCCCGGACTCTGGTGCCACAACTTCCGTACGGCAGCAGGCCCTTGAGAGGCCTCCTGCCCCGCGGGCCGCAGATCGGCCCACGGATGCATCTCGTATCCGGTCGGCAGCTGGATCCGCCGCCCGCCGGTCGGATCGCCGCCGGCGTCCTTGGCCACCGGCTCCGCGAGTCGTGCCGCCACCTCGTCGAGCCCGCCCTCGGCACGCAGTTCCACCAGCTCGGCGAGGTTCCAGGCGGCGGAGCCCACCACACTCAGACTGCGCGGGCCGCGCCGCTGCACCACTCCCCGCACCAGCAGCAGCCACGAGTGGAAGACGGTGTGGGCGCAGGCGTCGTGGGAATCGTCGAAGAACGCCAGGTCGACCAGTCCCGTGCCGTCGTCCAGCGTGGAGAAGATGACCCGCTTGCCGGAGCGGATCGGCGGGGTCTGGGTGGCCGCCTTGGCGCCGGCGACCAGCACGGTCTCGCCGTGCCGCGCCTCGCGCAGCCGGCGTGCGCAGACCACGCCCAGCTCGTCCAGGAACGTGCGGTAGTCGTCCATCAGGTTGCGCGAGGCGTCCATGGACAGCACACCCAGCTCGGCGCTGAGCTTCTCCGCCGAGGTCAGGTCGGGCAGCCCGGCCGAGGCGGTCTTCCGCCCGCCCGCCAGCGGCAACTGCCCGCCACCACCGCCCCGGGCACCCCGGTGCAGCTCGGTCAGGTGCAGCTGCAGATCCCGCCGGTTGGCGCCGAAGGCGTCCAACGCCCCCACCTGGGCGAGCCTTTGGGCGAGCGGCCGGCTCGGTCGCGCCCGCTCCCAGAAGTCCACCAGGGAGGAGTACGGCTGCCCGTCCGCGATCCTCTTCGCCTCGGCCTCGCTGATGCCGTGCACATCGGAGAGGGCGAGCCGCAGCCCCCACACCCCGGACTCGGACACCAGTTCGATCCGATGGGCGACCCCGGACACGTTCACGTCCAACGGCAGGATCGGCACCCCACGCCGCCGCGCGTCGGCCAGCAGCAGCCGCTTGGGGTACATGCCCGGGTCGTGCGTGAGCAGCCCGGCGTAGAAGGCGGCCGGGTGATGGGCCTTCAGCCAGGCCGACTGATACGTCGGCACGGCGAAGGCGACCGCATGCGCCTTGCAGAACCCGTACGACCCGAAGGCCGCCACGATCTCCCAGGTGCGCCGAATCGTTTCCGCGCCGTACCCGTTCGCTGCCGCCTGCTGCGCGAACCACACCTTGATCCGCCCCTGCGACTCCGGGTCGGAGAGCCCCCGCCGCACCCGGTCGGCCTCGCCGCGCCCGCACCCGGTCATGAGGGCGACGATGTCGATGACCTGCTCGTGGAAGACCACGACCCCGTACGTCCCCTCCAGCGGCCGCTCCAGATCGGGATGCGGGTAACGCACCGGCGCCCGCCCGTGCCGCGCCTCGATGAACGGCCGCACCATGTCGGCGGCGACGGGACCGGGCCGGAACAGCGAGATGTCGACGACCAGATCATGGAAGGTGCTCGGCTGCAGCCGCCCCACCAGGTCCCGCTGCCCCGGCGACTCGATCTGGAAGCAGCCCAGCGTCTCGGTGGACCGGATCAACCGGTACGTCTCCGGATCCCCGGCCGGCAGCGCGTCCAGGTCGACCCGCTCGCCCGTCACCCGCTCCACCTCGGCGACCGCGTGCGCCATGGCCGACTGCATCCGCACGCCCAGCACATCGAGCTTGAGCAGCCCGAGGTCCTCCACGTCCTCCTTGTCGAACTGCGACATGGGCAGCCCCTCACCGCTGGTGGGCACCACCGGCGTACGGGCGAGGAGCGAGGCGTCGGACAGCAGCACCCCGCACGGGTGCATGGCGACCCCGCGCGGCAGGGCGTCGAGCGCCTCGACGAGCTCCCACAGCCTGCCGTACCGCTGCTTCTCCCCCGCGAGCCGCCTCAGCTCGGGCAACTCCTCCAGCGCGGCGCGCGCGTCCCGGGCCCGGATGTGCGGAAAGGACTTGGCCACCCGGTCGATCTCGGCCGGGTCCATGGAAAGGGCGGCGCCCACGTCCCGGATGGCGTGCCGCACCCGGTAGGTCTCCGGCATGGAAACGGTCGCGACCCGCTCGGTGCCGAACCGGCCGATGATCGCCCGGTAGACCTCCAGCCGCCGGGCGGACTCCACGTCGATGTCGATATCGGGCAGCACCACCCGCTCCTTGGAGAGGAAGCGCTCCATCAGCAACCCGTGCTCGACCGGATCGGCGTGCGCGATGCCCAGCAGATGGTTGACGAGGGAGCCCGCCCCGGAACCACGAGCGGCCACCCGGATCCCCATCGTCCGTACGTCGTCGACCACTTGGGCGACCGTCAGGAAATAGGAGGCGAAGCCGTGATGGGCGATGATGTCCAGCTCGTGGTGCATCCGCTCCCAGTACTCGCGCCGCCCGCCGTACCCGAGCCGCACCATCCCGGCCACCGCGCGCGAGGCGAGGGCCCGCTGGGCGGTGCGCCGCCCGGCACCCACCAGATGCGCCTCGGGAAAGTGCACGGTCCCGATGCCGAGATCCCCCTCGGGGTCGACCCGGCACCCGGCGGCCGTGGCCAGGGTCTGCTCCAGCAGCCGGTGGGCGGTGTCCCGCCGGTACCCGGCGGCCTCCACGACCCGCTCGGCGACCTGCAGCATGCCCTGCGCGTCCTTCAGCCAGGCCTCGCCGGAGTCCAGCTCCCCGCGCGGGTCGATCGGGACCAGCCGTCGCGCGGCATCCAGCACGTCGGCGACGGGCCCCGCCCCGGGATCGGCATACCGGACGGCGTTGCTGAGCACCGGCCGGACCCCCTGCCCGGCGGCGAAGCCGACGGTGCGGGCGGCCAGCCGCAGCGAGCCGGGCCCCGTACCGTCACGACCGTGCCAGACGGCCTCCAGGCGCAGCGCGTCGCCGTAGACCTCGCGCCAGGGGACGAGCAGCTTCGCGGCCCGGTCGGGACGCCCCGCGGCAAGGGCACGGCCCACGTCCGACCCCGGGCCGAGCAGCACAGCCAGGCCGTCGCCGTGATTGTCCGGCCAGGGCAGCAGGGGCACGCCCTCTCCCGCGTGCGCCGCCGTGACGATCCGGCACAGGTCGGCCCACCCGCGGGCCCCGTCCCGGGCGAGAAAGGTCACACGGGGAGCCGACTCGTCCACGAAGGCCCCGCCCCGCACCGGCACCTTCCTCTTCTCGCGGCGTACGGCCTCGGCCGCACCCACCGCCAGATCCACCCCGAAGACCGGCCGCACCCCCACCCCGGCACAGGCCTTGGCGAAGCGCACCGCCCCCGCGACGGTGTCCCGGTCGGTGAGAGCGAGCGCGTCCATCCCCCGCTCCGAGGCACGCTCCGCCAGCCGCTCCGGATGGGATGCCCCGTACCTCAGGGAGAACCCGGAGACGGTGTGCAGATGCGCGAAGCCCGGCACACGCACCTCCCGCACTCGTGAGCCCCGAACGGCTCTCGAACATCAGTTCCCTACTTCCACCCCCACCATACCCCCATTCTCGAACGTGTGTACGACATCCGTTCGACCGCTTCCCACCTGCGCAAACACGGCACGGAGCCCCGCCCCCCACCGCACCCGGGGGACGGGACTCCGCGGAACGCACACCTGACGGCGTCAGCCGATCTGCGCCCCCGTGGCGGACAGCGCGGCGGTGACCGGCTGGAAGAACGTCTCCCCACCGGAGGTGCAGTCGCCGCTGCCCCCGGACGTCAGCCCGACGGCGCTGCTCCCCGAGAACAGCGACCCACCGCTGTCACCGGGCTCGGCGCACACATCGGTCTGGATGAGACCGCTGACGGAGCCCTCCTGGTAGTTCACGGTGGCGTTCAGCCCGGTGACCGTCCCGTCGTGCACATGGGTCGTCGACCCGCTGCGCGTCACCTTCATCCCCACCGTCGCCTCGGCGGCCCCGGTGATCTTCTGGGTGGACCCGTTGTACAGGTCGACCTCGCTCGGGTGGTCGACCTGCGCCGTGTACTTCACGAGCCCGAAGTCGGTCCCCGGGAAGTGGGACTCCGCGTTCTGCCCGATCTCCTTGCCGCTGGAGTCCGACCAGGTGGTGATGGCCGCGGTGCAGTGCCCGGCGGTCAGGAAGTACGGCTGCCCGTCCTTGACCACGTTGAAGCCGAGCGAGCAGCGCCCGCCGGACCCGCTGATCGCGTCACCCCCGGCGATGAAGGGCTTGAACTCCCCCTTCGACCGCTTCAGTTCCGCCTTGCCGCCGAGCCCCTCGACCACCTTGCTCAGCTTGGCCCACCGGGCGCCGGAGACCGTCCTGTCGGCGGTGACGACGACCTTGTTGCTCACCGGGTCGGCTGCCCAGGACGTCCCCGGTATGGTCGCGTCCTTCTTCAGCGTCGTCCGCGCGCCGTCGAGCGCGGCCAGCGAGTTGGCGACGAGTCTCGCCTTGGCCCCGGCCGCCTCGACGGCGTTCACCGCGTCCTGGTCGACCACGTTGACGACGAGCCTCCTGGCCGAGGCGTCGTAGTAGCTGCCCGCGGCCTGGGATCCGAGGCGGTTCAGCAGAGTCGAGGCGAGGTTTCCGGCCGCCGGAGCGGACAGAACCTTCGGCTGCGAAGCCGGCTTCGCGGGCTCGCTGGCGTTCGCATTCTGCAAGGTGACACCCGCGGCGACCAGTGCGGCGATTCCCGCGCCGGCCACGGCGATCCGCCGCCGGGGTATGCGTCGGTGCTTCAACTCACGTCCTCCTGTGGGGGGATGGCCCGCGAGGTGTGGGGACCTGTCGGACCGGAAGGCTGGTTGACGAGCGACCACTCTTCCGAACGACACGGGGAGCGCACAAGGTTGACTTCAGGACGCGCGTAGAGAGGGTGCGCACACCCTGCGCCATTTTGACTGAGCACGGTCATGCAGGGAATTCGCACAGCAAACACGACACGCAAGTGACCCACGCCGGACGGTGACGACACCGACTGGCCGAAACCGCATGCACCGCAGCCACCAGGAAACCCCCGCACACCACAGGGCGTGCGGGGGTTCCGAGGAAGCCGGGGCCGGACTCGCTACGGCAGCGTGACCCCGTAGTAGCTCAACGCCTCGGTCACCGGCTGGAAGAACGTCGTACCGCCGGAGGTGCAGTCACCGCTGCCGCCGGAGGTCAGCCCGTAGGCCACGGAACCCGCGTACAGCGGACCACCGCTGTCGCCGCCCTCGGCGCACACCGTGGTCTGGATCAGCCCGTAGACGATGTCACCGCTGCCGTAGTTGACCGTGGCGTTCAGCGCGGTGACCCGGCCGCTGTGCGTACCGGTGGTGGAACCGCGCCGGTAGACGGTCGCGCCCACGGACGGCGTGGCCGCGCTCGTGATGGACTGGCCGCCCACGGCACTCGGGTGCGAGACCGACGAGTTGGTGTACCGGACCAGGGCGAAGTCGTTGCCCGGGAAGCTGTAGCCGACGTTGGTGCCGAGCACGGTGGTGTGGCTGGAGTTGCTGTACCAGGTGGAGGCCACCTGGCCGCAGTGACCGGCAGTGAGGAAGTAGTACGTACTGCCGCTGTGCACGTTGAAGCCGAGCGAGCACCGGTACTGGCCGCCGTAGATGGCGTCGCCGCCGCTGATCAGCTTGTTGAACGTGCCTGGGGTGTGCTTGATGGTGAGCGCGTCCGCGTTGGTGCCGGCCTGCCGCTTGATCCTGGCGATCTCTGCCTTGGACACGGTGCTGTCGACGGTGAGGAGGACGCGGTCGGTCTTGTTGTCCACCGCCCAGGCCGTACCGGGTACGTCGGCCTTGAGGACGGCGTCGTTGGCCCTGCTGAGCTGGGCTGCGCTGAACGTGTGGTCGTCGCTGGCGTTCGCGGTGGGGGCGGCGAACGCGGCCGCGGCCAGGAGTCCGGTGGCCATCGCGATCAGCCGGGTCCGTCTCGCGGTGCCGATGTGGGGAGTGTTGCGCTTGATCCTCACTTTTCGTTCCCTCCCAGGGGAAGTCGGGGGCCCGCGTGGGGGTCGGGGCCCGTGAGGCGCAGCCAGGGGGGCGCGCCGGGTTGCGAAGATGCATGCCCCCTGACAAGCGCTGAGGGGGAGTATTCGGCCGAATGACCGGTCGGCACAAGAGTGCCTTTCGGCCGTTGGCCTTTAAACCACCTTTACGTGGCGTCCCCTGACACCGGATCAGCGCAGGACGGGGTCAGCTCATCGCGCGCTCCCCCGCCTCGATCGCCACGTCCAGTGTGTTGCCGGGCGGCGGGAACGGGCAGAGGAAGTGGTCGGCGAAGGCGCACGGTGGGAGCTGGGCGCGGTTGAAGTCGACGGTGGTGCGCCCCTCGGCGTCCGGCGCGGCCGGGTGGAGGAAGCGGAACCGGAAGCTGGTGTCGCCGCTGGTGGCGTCGGCGAACACCGCCCACAGCGGCCCGTCGCCCTGCTGCGCGACCTGCAGCGTCAGCTGCTGCCCGGCCAGAGCGAAGGCGAGTTCCCCGGCGAGGGCGAGCCCGCGCTCGCGCCCGTCCGCGTTGCCGACCCGCACGGTGCGGGTGCCGTCGTACGGCGTGAACCGGCCCGGCACCGACCAGCGGGCGTCGTACGGGGTGGCCTCGATGCCCCGGAAGGCGCGCCGGGCCGCGGAGGCGGGGTCGTAGACCCGCACTCCCCAGACCCCCTCGCGCACCAGCACGACCAGCCGCTTGTCCCCCAGCGCGACCCGCGCCTCCGCCTCCGGGCCGCGGTCGGCGGCGAGCCGGACCTCACCCGCGAACGGCCGTCCGTCCACGCTCAGGCCGTCGGCCTCGCCGGCGGTGAGCACCACGCCCTCTCCCGCGGCCGCCCAGGTCCCGGGGATGTCCGGGAGTCGCCCGTCCGGACAGTCCTCGACCCAGTGCGTTCCGGTCAGCGCCAGCGGCCCGAAGGGCGCCGAGACCCTCTCGACCCGCGTCTCGTGCCACTGCTTCCACGCATCGGCTGCGTCCGTCGTCATGCCGACTTTCCTTTCATCCGTGCTCGGCCCTTCACCTGTGCCCGGCCTTCCTCTGCCGGGTGCTCCAGCTCGAGATGGGAGCGAAGCGTGGCGCCCCGGTATTCCGCGCGGAACGCGCCGCGTTCCTGGAGCAGCGGCACCACCCGGTCCACGAACTCCTCCAGCCCGTCGGCCGCGAGCAGGAAACCGTCGGCCGCTTGCTGGCGGACGTGGGCGTCGAGGTCGGCGGCGACCGAGTCGGGCGTGCCGACGAAGGACTGCCTGCCGCTCGCCTCGATCACGGTCTCCCGGCTGGAGAGCCCCTTCTCCTCCGCCAGCGCCCGCCATCTCCCGACGCGTGCCAGGGTTTCGGCGTCCCTGAAGCGAGGCGCGATCCCGGGCAGGGGGCCGTCGGGGTCGTGGCCGGCGAGGTCCACGCCCCAGAGCCGCTCCAGCTCGTACAGCGCGTACTGCGGGGTGACCCGCTGTCGTCTGAGGCCGGCGGCCCGCTCCTGCGCCTCGGCGGCGGTGTCCCCGAGGACGACGGTGACGGCGGGCATGACCTTCAGGTCCCGCGGCGCACGGCCGTGTGCCGCGAGCCGCCGCTTGACGTCGGCGTACCGCACGCGCGCCGTCTCCGGCGAGCCGTGCCGGACGAGGTGCACGTCGGCCGAGGCAGCGGCCGACTCCCGTGCCTCCTCGGACTCCCCCGACTGGATGATCACGGGATGCCCCTGCGGAGAGCGGGGCAGCCCGAACTCGCCCTCGATGTCGAAGCACCGACCGCGGCACGCGAACGGCCGCGGCTCCCCGTCGGGCGTCCAGGACCGCCACAACTCGCGTACCACCGAAAGGAGTTCGCCGGACCGGGCGACGACGGCCTCGGCAGGATCGGTACGGCCGCCGTCCCGGAAGTGAGCACCGGCGCGGAAGTTCGCCCCGGCGCGGGCGTCCGTCGCGGTCACCGCGTGCCAGGCCGCCCGCCCGGAGCTGAGCTGGTCCAGGGTGGCGAGCCGACGGGCGAGTTCGTACGGCTCACCGAAGGCGGTGTTCACGGTGGCGGCGAGCCCGAGCCGGGCGGTGACCCCCGCGAGCGCGTTCAGCATGGCGACCGGTTCGGCCCATCCCACCGGGTCCAGGTCGTGCAGCCGCCCCCGGTGCTCGGGCAGCCGCAGCCCCTCGTCGAGCAGCAGGAAGTCGAACCGCCCGCGCTCGGCGGTGCGGGCGAGGCGTTCGCAGGCGGGGAAGGCGATCCGCGGACCGGTGCGCGGAGGTGTCCACACCGCGGTGTCACCGGTCGACGGGAGGCGGACCGCCAGGTGCATCCGCGGTCGTACGGTCATGACGTTCCCCCGGTCATGACGTTCCTCCCGGTCCCGGCGTACCGGTTGGCGGGCCGGGCCAGGCCCAGGTGCTCGCGCAGGGTGCCGCCCGGGTAGAAGGTGCGGAACAGGCCGCGGTGCTGGAGCAGCGCCACCGTGCCGTTGACCAGCCGCTCCAGGTCACGGCGCGGCTCGACGGGCACGAGGTGGAAGCCGTCGGTGACACCGTCGGCGTACCAGCCGGCGACCAGTTCGGCCAGGTCGACGGGGCCGCCCCGGTACAGCGGCCCCCGCACGGTCGCCCGCGGGCCCCCGCCCCCGTGTCCGGGCTCGGCGGCGTGCTCGCCGTCACCGAGGTCGACCAGCAGGCTCACCAGGACGCGCAGGGTGTCCGGGTTCCGCCCGAACCCGGCGGCACCGGCGCGCAGTTCCTGGCGTACGGCGGCGGCCTGCGACGGGGTCGCGGCGCGCACCAGGGCGACGTCGGCGTACCGGGCGGCGACGGTACGGGCCTCGCGCTCGGTGGCGTCGACCAGACGGACGGGGTGGCCCTGCGGCGGCCGGGGCACGGTCGAGGGGCCCCGGACCGAGAAGGCGGTGCCGGTGAAGTCGACGTGGTGCAGCTTGTCCCGGTCCAGGAAGCGGCCGGTCGGCGCGTCCCGGATCTCGGCGCCGTCCTCCCAGCTGTCCCACAACCTGGCCGCCACGTCGGCGACTTCGCCCGCCTCGTCCCACAGCTGCCGGACCGGCGCCGCAGGCCGGCGGCCGAAGAGCCGGGCCTCGCCCGCACCGGCCGACACCTCGATGCGCCAGCCGGCCCGCCCACCGCTGACCCAGTCCAGTGTCGCCACGGCCGCCTGCACCACAAAGGGCTCGGTGTGGGTGGTGGTCACGGTCGGGACCAGCCCGATGCGCCGGGTCGCGGGGGCAGCCCGGGACAGCACGGCGAGCGCGTCGGGCCCGGGCCGGGCGAAGGAGTCGTCCAGCGTCACGAAGTCCAGCCCACCGCGCTCGGCCAGCCGGACCAGCTCGACGTACGGTTCGGCACCGAAACACTCCGGCAGATCGACGGCGGCGGCGAGATGCGGCAGCCCACGGCCATAGCGCGCGCTCACCTCGGCGTCTCCTGCCATTTCGTGCCCACCCTCACAGCACCTTCGCCAGAAACGCCCGGGTCCGCTCGTGCCGCGGCCGGTCCAGCACCTCACCCGGCGGCCCCTGTTCGACGATTCTGCCGTCGGCCATGAACACCACCGTGTCGGCGACCTCACGGGCGAAGGCGATCTCGTGGGTGACGACGATCATCGTCGTGCCCTGGGCCGCCAGGCCCCGGATGACGTCGAGGACCTCGCCGACCAGTTCGGGATCGAGCGCCGAGGTCGGCTCGTCGAACAGCAGCAGCTTCGGCTCCAGCGCGAGCGCCCGCGCGATGGCGACCCGCTGCTGCTGGCCGCCGGACAGCTGCCGTGGATAGGCGTCGGCCCTGTCGCCGAGCCCCACCCGCTCCAGCAGCCGGCGTGCGCCCTCCACCGCCTCCTTCCGGGGCCGTTTCAGGGCGGACACCGGGGCCTCGACGACGTTGTCGAGGACCGTGAGGTGCGGAAAGAGATTGAAGTTCTGGAAGACGAACCCGATCCGGGTACGCTGCCGCAGCACCTCCCGCTCGGGCAGCTCGTACAGCTTGTCCCCGGCGCGCCGGTACCCCATCAGCGCGCCGTCGACGCTGATCTCGCCCCGGTCCACCTTCTCCAGGTGGTTGATGGTGCGCAGCAGCGTGGACTTGCCGGAGCCGGAGGGGCCGAGCACGACGGTCACCTCACCGGCGCGCACCTGGAGGTCGATGCCCTTGAGGACGTCGAGCGGGCCGAAGCTCTTGTGCACCGACCTGATGTCGACCATGACGCTCATCGCGTGAGTTCCCTTCTCAGTGAGGTGCTTAGGAAGGCCAGCGCCGCGCGGGCGGTGGCGTCGTTCTGCCGGAACGCGGCCCCTCCGGTGCGCGGCCGCGTGAAGGCGCCGGGGGTACGGGCGTCGGTGTACGGGCCGAGCGCGAAGCGCCGGGGATGCGGCCGCCCCGCGCCGTCGAGGATCCGGCCGTCGCCGGGGTCGACCCGGAGCAGTCCGTCGGGGGTCTCGGCGGCGCCGTCGGTGTGCAGTTCGCGCAGCAGGCGGTCACGGGCCCGGCCGACGGTGGGCTCGGGCAGCCGGGCCTCGACCAGGGCGCGGGCCTCGACGGAGAAGCCCGGCACGGTGCGGCTCGCGGCCCGGAACACCCCGTCCTCGGCGGTGACGGTCATGTCGGCGCCGACGAACCTGAGCAGGCCGGCCCGGGACAGCGCGAGCATCTGCCGCAGCCGGGGTCCGGGCGGCCCGGACGCCAGGTAGCTGAAGAAGCCGTGCCACCAGGGGCCGGTGTTCCCGAGGCGGACGAGCTGCCCGTAGACGGAGAGCAGCCCGAGGAAGACACCCAGGTCCGCACTGTGGGCCGGGTCATGACGTCGGCTCAGGTCGGCCTCCACATACCGCCGCATGCCCTCCTGGAAGTCCTCGTGGGAGGCGTACCGCACCCCGTCCAGCGGATGGTCGAGCGCGGTGAGGTCGAGGCGGTCGGCCGGATCCGGCACGGCGGCGGCGGCCAGGGCCTGCACCTCGGCGACGTCGCTCGCGGCCGCGTACTTCTCCTCGAAGTCGGCCCAGGCCATGGCCGTGCGCTCGGCGTGGGCGGTGAAGAGGCGGTGGTAGTGGGCGAAGCCCAGCTCCTTCTCCACCAGCGGCCACACATCGCGCCGGAAGTCGAGGCCCTCCGGTCCGGCCGGCAGGGCCTCGACCTCGGCCGGCCCCAGGAAGCGGGGCAGCGGGGGCCGGTCGCCGGTCCAGTCGTAGCCGATCTTCGCGTGGTACGGCACTCCGCGCCGCGAGCCCACGTAGAGCACCGGCTCCCGCCCCGAGGGAACGTAGGTGTCGCCCTCGTACCGCCCCCCGCGCCCCTCGGTGAGCAGCACCATCAGGTCGACGAAGGCCAGTCCGAAGCCGCGCACGAGGACGGGTTCACCGGGCCGCAGCGGGGACAGGTCACTGTCGGCCGTGAAGTCGGGCGGCAGGTGCACCAGGCCGTGCTCGCGGGCGTAGGCGGCCAACGCGCTCTGCTCGCCGTCGGGTTCGGCGTCCAGGTGGCCGATCGCGAGGACCACCAGATCGGCGGGGAGGGGACGTGGTCGGCCCTCCAGCCACACCTGCTGGCGGCCCTCGCGCGGGCCGCTGATCCGCAGGGCGCGCCGGGGATGGTGGTGGACGGTGACGCCCTCGGGCAGTTCGGCCCGTGCGCGCTCGTACACCCAGCGCAGATAGCGGCCCTGGAGCTGCCGGTCGGCGAAGGTGCCCCCGTCGAGGCCCGCCCACTCGTGCAGGGTGGGGCCCTCGCGCACCGGGCCGTCCATGGCCACCGTCTCGTCGGTGAACATGGTGACGTCCTCGGCGTGCGAGTTCATCCACAGCAGCGGTGACTGCGCCTGGCGCCAGATGCGTCCGCCGCCCGGCGGATACGGGTCGACCAGGTGGATGTCGAGGCCCGAACCGGCGTACAGCTCGGGGGCGTTGGCGGCGATGCGTTCCAGCAGACCGGTCCCCCGCGGCCCGGCTCCCACGATCACCAGCTGCGGCCTCATCGGGCGTTCTCCGTGCCGCGCGCGTAGTACTTCTCGATGTAGTGCTGGCCGAGGCCGAGAACCGAGGTGACGACCGCGTACCAGAGGGTCGCGACCATGAGCAGCGGGATCACCTGATAGGTCTGGTGGTAGATCAGCTGGGCGGAGAACAGCAGGTCGTTGACGGCGATGACGCTGACGATCGAGGTGCCCTTGAGGGTGCCGACGAGCATGTTGCCGGCGGGCGGCACGATGGAGCGCATGGCCTGTGGCAGCACGATCCGCCACCAGCGCCGCGACCGGCTCAGGCCGAGCGCCTGGGCGGCCTCGATCTGCCCGCGGTCGACGGAGAGGATGCCGGCCCGGACGACCTCGGCGGCGAAGGCGGCCTCGTGCAGGGTGAGTCCGACGATCGCGACGGCGACCGGGGTGAGCAGGTTGACGGTCCTCACGCCGAGCACCTGCGGGTACAGCGCCCCGATGTTGAACCACAGCAGCAGCTGCACCAGGATCGGGATCGACCGGAACAGCCACACATAGCCCCAACTGACCGCTCGCAGCACGGGGTTGGCGGAGAGCCGGAAGGCGGCGAGCAAGGTGCCGAGGGCGAAGCCGAGGACCATCACGACCGCGGTCAGCCACAGCGTGAGCCAGAGCCCGCGCAGGATGGATCCGGAGGTGACGTACTCGGCGACGACGTCCCACTGGAACGCCCTGTTGCGCAGGACGGAGGTGACGGCGAGCCCGAGCAGCACGAGCACGACGACGGCTGCCGTCCACTGGCCGTACCGGCGCTGCGGGACGATCCGCGGGACGTGGCCGGGCTCGGGTGTCCCGGCAGCGGTGGGGACTTTGGCGAGGGTGTCGGATGACATGCGAAGGCTCCGTGACACGAAAGAGTCAGGTGGCGCCTTCACACGGCCGAGCCCCTCAGCAGGGCCGTCCACCGAGAGTACGTGGGCGTTTCCCGCCGCTGTCAAGGCTGTCCGAACTGTGAGCCGTACGTCTCAAGTCAGTTGACGCGGAACCGGATGCCTGTTCCACTTGGCCCATGCATCCACAGCAGTGGCTGGTCACCCGCTCCCACATCGACTTCGGTCGCGTGTGGTCCTCCTCCTGTTGAGCTGACCCCCTGCAAGCGCCTGCCCTCCGGGCGGGCGCACTCGCGTTCTCCCTCTTCATCTCCCTCGCCTTCACGCGCACTCCCCTCCCCTCGCGCTCCGCCACCCTGTCTGCTCCCAGGAGACCGCCCCGATGCGTACGCGCCTCGTTGCACCTTTTGTCGGCATCACGGCCGCCACCCTGCTTCTCACCGCGTGCGGCTCGGACGGGACGGGCACGTCCGCGGTGGCCGCCAAGTCCGACCAGGTGCCCACCACCGATGTCGTCTCGGCCGAGAAGAAGGACGACGCGGCGGCGAAGCTGCTGCCCGCCGGCACCACCCGCCTCACCGTCGCTATCAGCGTCGGCGGCACGCCGCCCGGCACCACCTATCTGTCCGACGGAAGGACACTGACCGGCCAGGACGTCGACTTCACCAAGGCGGTCGCCAAGGTGCTCGGCATCAAGCTGAAGGTGGAGCAGGCGAGTTTCGAGGCGATCCTGCCCGCGCTGGACAGCGGCAAGTACGACTTCGGCGCGTCCAACTTCGGCGTCACCGACGAGCGCCGCAGGACCATCGACTTCGTCACCTACGTCAACGACGGCCAGGGCTTCGCCGCCCGCACGGACAGCAAGCTGACGAAGATCACCGATCTGAAGCAGCTCTGCGGGCTGAACGTGGCGACCGGCGCCGGCACGACCTTCGAGGCCACGCTGGCGGAGAACAAGCACGTCTGCACCGACGCCGGCAAGAAGCCGTACCAGGTGCAGACGTACTCCGAGCCGAGCGCGATCTGGTCCTCCGTCCAGCAGGGCCGCAGCGATGTGGTGATGTCCACCATCAACGGCCTGCGCTACGCCGTGGCCCACCAGCAGGGCCTGAAGTTCCTCAACGAGTACCACCGCCTGGACGTGGGCTTCGCCTTCAAGAAGGGCACGAAGTGGGCGCCCGCCTTCCAGGCGGCGGTGAACAGGCTGCTGGCCGACGGCACGTACGAGAAGATCCTCAGGAAGTGGGGCACGACGGGCTCGGCCATCACCACGTCGCGGATCAGCCCGCCGGAACAGAAGAACTGAGCGGGACGGTTCGGGCGGTCACAACCAGCGGACACAACCCGCAGTCACACCCCGCAGTCACAGCCCGAGCAGCACTCGCAGCACTCGCAGCACTCGCAGCACTCGCAGCACTGGCAGGCCTCGCAGCACGAGAGGTCGCAGTCACAGTCGCAGTCGGTGCAGCAGCCCTCGCGCCTCTTCCGCGACCAAGGGCCCTCGAACTCGTCGGCGCAGCACACCTTGCAGGTGCAGCACAGGCCGAGGGCCGCCGCGCACCCGGCCCAGAAGCCGCGCTTGTCCGGGTGCGGCGGCTGCCCGCCGAAGGGGTTGCCGTACGGGTGGCCCGGCGTGTTCGGCGCGTGGTGACCGGGCGGCGGTCCGAACGAGGCCTCGGGCGCGTGTCCGCACGAGCGGGTGCCGAACGCACGCTCCACGGAGCGCTCCAGCTCGTGCACGAGCAGCCGATGGACCAGCCTGCCGTCGGCGAACTCGGCCTCCCGCAAGGCGAGCCGGATGCCGTGCACGGCGTCGTCGGCGAGCCGGCGGGCCTCGGCCCGGGAGGTGCCCGTGGCGGTGAGCGGGTTCCAGGCGCCCGACGCGGCGTCGGCCTCCTGGTCCTCCACCGCGTCCAGCAGATGCGCGAGCCGGCCGAAGAGCCGGCCCGCCTCGGCGAGAGGAGTCGCGTTGCCCGGCCGTCCGGCCAGCACCGCGGTGTGGGCGAAGGCGGCGGCGGTCGCGCTCTCGGTCGGCTCGGTGACGGTCAGGACCGGGGTGCCGTACCCGGCGAGGGTCTCCAGGCCCAGCTGCCGGTCGACGGCCTCGACAAGGACGCCGGTGTCGAAGCCGACCGCGGCGCCGCTGTGGGCACCGGCCCGGCCCCAGCCCGCGGCGACCCGGCGCGCGGCGGCGGCCATGGGGCGGCGGGCCAGCAGCCCGTCCCGGTCGGCGACATGATCGCGCACCTTCGCCGCGGCGAGCACCAGCGAGACGGCGGCGGCGAGCCGGGCGCCCTCGCCCCGGGCGACGGACGCGGTGCGCATCCCGCGCAGCGCGCACGGCCCGGCCGTGCGGCGGCCGTCGGCGGTCCGTCCCGTCTGAGCCTCCGTCAGGACCGATATGAGAAGCCCGTCATAGTTCGTCACGATGCGCGCGAGTTGCCCGTGATCGCGGCGCAGTGCGAGGCAGAGCCCGCACAAGTGCGCCATCCACTCGGCCTTGAGACGTTCACCGAGCCGATGAGAGCACGGTCTGACGATTCCGAACACGACGATCCCCCGTGATGTGGTACGACGTTGACGTTCACCCGGACGCACCGATCATCACCCATCCGCCGACGACTATCATATTTCACTCTCAGTCAGCAGCCGTATGAGTAACGACCCTTGGGGCACAAGGACTCTCGACGGATCGGCTGTGCACCAGTACCGTCACAAACCCCCCGCGCGGCGTCTATCCACTTGGCGCGCCGTCCGCATCATGGATGACCATAGGGACGCGGAAAGCAGAAAAAGACCGCTGTGAGAGGAGGCGTCCATGGGATCGGTACGCAAGGCGAGTGCGTGGCTCGGCCTCGTCGACGACAACGATGACGAGCGTTACTACGACGACGAGTACTCCGAGGGCACCGAGTCCGAGGGCGCCTGGGTCACCGACCCCCGCGTGAAGGTGGCCTCGGACACGGCCGAGGAGAAGGGGCGCCGGATCGGCACGGTCACCCCGGACAGCTTCCGGGACGCCCGCGCCATCGGTGAGCTGTTCCGGGACGGGGTCCCGGTCATCATGAACCTCACCAACATGGAGCCGGGCGACGCCAAGCGGGTCGTGGACTTCGCGGCGGGGCTCATCTTCGGTCTGCGCGGCTCGATCGACCGCGTGTCCAACCGGGTGTTCCTGCTCACGCCGGCCGACACCCAGATCATCAGCGGCGAGGCGTCCGCCCACCGCGAGGACGGCTTCTTCAACCAGAGCTGAGGCAGGGCCGCTCACCGGCCCTGCCTGCTGACGGGGATCAGCGGAAGGCGTCGAGCCCGGTGAGCGCCTTGCCCAGCACGAGCTGGTGCATCTCGACGGTGCCCTCGTAGGTGAGCACCGACTCGAGGTTGGTCGCGTGCCGCATCACGGGGTATTCCAGGGAGATCCCGTTGGCACCGAGGATCGTCCGCGCCGTACGGCAGATCTCGATGGCCTCGCGGACGTTGTTGAGCTTGCCGAAGCTGACCTGCTCGGGGCGCAGGCGGCCGGCGTCCATCCGCCGCCCCAGATGGTGGGCGAGCAGGATCCCCTTGTGCAGTTCCACCGCCATGTCGGCGAGCTTGGCCTGGGTGAGCTGGAAGCCGCCGATGGGCCGCCCGAACTGCTCCCGCGTCTTCGCGTAGTCGACCGCCGCCTCGAAGCTGCTGCGCGCCGCGCCCATCGCACCCCAGACGATGCCGTACCGGGCGTGGGACAGACAGCTGAGCGGTCCGCGCAGTCCGGTGACCTCCGGGAGTACGGCGTCCGCGGGCAGCCGTACGTCGTCCATCACCAGTTCGCTGGTGACGGAGGCGCGCAGGGACCACTTGTGCTTGATCTCCGGCGCCGAGAAGCCGGGGGTGTCGGTGGGGACCACGAAACCGCGGATGCCGTCCTCGGTCTGCGCCCAGACGACGGCCACCCCGGCGACCGACCCGTTGGTGATCCACATCTTGCGGCCGCTCAGCACCCAGTCGTCGCCGTCGCGCTTGGCGTGGGTGCGCATGGAGGCGGGGTCGGAGCCGTGGTCGGGCTCGGTCAGCCCGAAGCAGCCGATCACCTCGCCGGCCGCCATGCGGGGCAGCCACTGCTGCTTCTGCTCCTCGCTGCCGAACCGGTGGATCGCGTACATGGCGAGCGAGCCCTGCACGGAGACGAGGGACCGGATGCCGGAGTCGGCGGCCTCCAGCTCCAGGCAGGCCAGGCCGTACTGCACGGCCGTCGCCCCCGCGCAGCCATATCCGGTCAGGGACATGCCCAGGGCACCGAGGGAGCCGAGTTCGCGCGCGAGTTCACGGATGCCGGGCAGCTCGCCCTTCTCGTACCACTCGGCGACGTACGGCAGCACCCGGTCCGCCGCCCAGGCCCGCACGGTGTCCCGCACGGCCAGGTCCTCCGGTTCCAGCAGGTCGTCGATCCCGAGCGGGTCGGCGGGATCGAAAGGGGGCAACTTCGCGGACGCGGACATGGGACACCCTCCGGCACACAGAAAACTAGCAGCGCTAATCAGGCAGGTGCCGCCGACGTTACGGCGCGGTGTCCTGCACGTCCAGTACGCCGGGCAGCTCAGGCCGAGACGCGGGACTCCACCACGTCCCGCGGCGCCGGCAGCTCCACCGCCTCCACCGCCGCCGTCGGTTCCGCGCACTGCATGACCCGCGGCAGCCGCAGCGCCATCACCGCGCCCAGCAGCAACAGGCCGGCGCTCACCAGCAGCGTCACATGCAGCCCGTGCACGAAGGACTCCCGTGCGACCCGGCGCAGCGCCGCCCCGGTGGGGCCGCCCAGCCGTCCGGCGACCTCGTAGGCCTCGCCGAGCGAGTGGCCCGCCCGCGCCGACGCGTGGTGCGGAACGCCCGGCACCGAGCGCAGATGCGGGGCGTAGGCCGCGTTCATCACGCTGCCCAGCAGGGCGATGCCGATGCCGGCGCCGAGCTGGTACGACGTCTCGCCGATCGCGGCCGCCCCGCCGGCCTGGTCCGCCTGGGCCTCGCTGAGCATCGACTCGTACGCCCCGAAGAGCGTGGTCTCCAGACCGAAGCCGAGCAGCACGAAACCGGAGAGCAGCAGCGGTGCGTTGTCGGTGCCGCCCATCGCGGTGAGCGTCAGGACCGCGGCGGTGGTGAGGCAGAAGCCGAAGCAGACCATCCGGCGCGGCCCGAAGCGGCGCAGCATCCGCGCGCCCGCCAGTCCGGCCGCCATCGCCGCGACGGTCAGGGGCAGCAGCCTCAGGCCGGTCTGCAGCGGGGAGAGCCCGAGCACCAGTTGCAGGTACTGGGCGGCGATCAGCTCCAGGCCGACCAGCGCGAGCATCGCCAGCACGATGCAGCCCACCGAGGTGCTGAACGCGGGCCGGCGGAACATCCGCAGATCCACCAGCGGATGCGCAAGCCTGCGCTGCCGCCGCACGAAGAGGACGAGGAGGGCCGCGCCGACCAGCAGCGGCAGCACGGTGAAGGGACTCGCCGACGCCTCTCCCCCGCCCAGCCGCTTCACGCCGAGGACGACGCCGAAGAGACCGCCGGCCGCCATCAGGGCGCCGACGACGTCCCACGGGCCGCTGCGGTCACCGCGGGACTCGGGCAGCAGGATCCGGCCGACCGGAAGGCTGACCAGCATCAGCGGGATGTTGACGAGGAAGACCGCGCCCCACCAGAAGTGCTCCAGCAGGAAGCCGCCGAGCAGCGGGCCGACGGCCGCGCCGACGGCGGCCACCGCGCTCCAGATGCCGATCGCGAGCGCGCGTTCGCGCCGGTCGGGGAAGACCTGACGCAGGATCGACAGGGTCGCCGGCATGATCATGGCGCCGCCGACGCCGAGCAGTGCGCGGGCCAGGATCAGCATCTCCGCCGTCTGTGCGAGGGCGGCCACGGCGGAGGCGACGCCGAACAGGCCGTAGCCGAGCAGCAGGACGCGCCTGCGGCCGACCCGGTCGCCGAGGGTGCCGAAGAGGATCAGCAGCGAGGCGCAGACCAGCGGATAGACGTCGACGATCCAGAGCAGTTCTATGGCACTGGGCCTGAGGTCCTCGGTGACGGCGGGGACCGCCACGTGCAGCACGGTCGCGTCGAGGGCGACGAGCAGCAGGCTGACACAGAGGACGACGAGGACGACCCAGCGGCTCGCACCGGCCCCGGCCGGCCGACGGCTCGGGGCCACGGCAGCCGTGGTCGTCCCGGACATGTACGTACCTCCCAGATATGCCGCGCGCGGGGCGGACCGACGGGGTGGGGACTCCCTGTCGTACGGCCGGAGAGGAGCGGGGTCTCCGGCCCGCGCAAACCCACGCGGGTGACTCGTCAGCGTACGCGAGTTCGCCACGGGGACACATGGCGGACCTCTCACACGCGCGAAGGAACCCGTGTGGCGTACGCCACGTCGCCCCTTCCTGACCACGCCCCGGAGGCCGGTGCGGTTCCGCCGCCCGTCGATAATCGGGTCCGTGACCGATCTTGACACGCGCGTGGACCCCCTCCACGCCCCACTCCTGCGCCGGGCGGTACCGGCCCTCCTGGGCTATGCGGCGGTGCGCGCCCTGGGGCTGGTGGTGCTGGCCGTGTGGAGCGCCGCGCGCGGCAAGAGTGCGTACACGCTGCTGACGGCACGCTGGGACGCGCTGTGGTACACCCGGGTCGCCGAGCTGGGGTACGGCTACGAGGTGCGGCTGCCGAACGGCGACGTGCACTCCAACCTGGCGTTCTTCCCGCTGCTGCCGTGGCTGGAGCGGCTGGGGCACGCGGCCCTGCCGCTGTCGTACGCGGACGCCGGTTTCGTCGTCAGCCTGCTCGCCTCGCTCGCCGCGGCCTGCGGGATCTTCGCCGTCGCCGAGCGGGTGTACGGCTCGCGGGCGGGCGTCTGCGCCGTGCTGCTGTGGGCGGTGCTGCCGGTCGGGATCGTGCAGTCGATGGCGTACAGCGAGTCGCTGTTCACGGCGCTGGCGGCCTGGTCGCTGTACGCGCTGCTGACCGGACGGTGGATCACCGCGGGCACGCTGGCGGGTCTTGCGGGGCTGACCCGGCCGGTGGGGGCCGCGGTGGTCGCGGCGGTGTGGGTGGCGGGCGTGATCTCGTTCGTGCGGGAGCGGAGCGTGATGCGCACGCCCGGCGCGTACGACAACGAGCACGCCCCGGCGCACACATCCGGCGTGTCTGGCGTCACACAAGCCCCAGCTCGCACACCGGGCACACACACCACCTCGCGCAACCCACGAAGACCTGAGCTCCCGCTTGTCACTCATGCCTCCGGCACCCCGCGCGCCCCGCTGTGGCGTCGCGTGCTCGGCATGGTGATCGCTCCGCTCGGCGCCGCCGGATACGTGCTCTGGGTCGGGCAGCGGACCGGGAAGGGAGTGTTCGGATATCTGGACGTCCAGGCCGGATGGCGCAACGGGTTCGACGGCGGCTATGCCTTCGCGCGCTTCGTGGCCGACAAGTTCACGTCATTTCCGACCGCGTTCGCGGGCGCCGGTCTGATCATCGGGGTGGCCCTGCTGCTCTGGCTGTACGCGACCGGCGTCCGAAGGCGTCAGCCGGTCGGACTGCTGGTGTACACGGGTGTCGTGCTCGCCCTCGCCCTGTGCGCGTCGAGCTACTTCGGCTCCAAGCCGCGGCTGCTGATGCCCGCCTTCCCCGTGCTGCTGCCGCTCGCCTGCGCCCTCGCCCGGCTGCGCACCTCCCGATCCGCGCTGGTCACGACCGGGTTGGCCCTCGCCACGGCGGTCTACGGGGCGTTCTGGCTGAACGGCTCCGGGCCCCCGTGATCGACTTCTCCCACCGGTGACGCTCCGGAAAATTCCGCGCCAGGGCCGGGTTAACGCATTCATAAGTGCCATATAAACAACGCCCGGCATGATCAAAGGAATTGCAGGAAAGGGCCCCACAGGATTGCGGAATACCTGGAATTCTGGCCGCCCTTGAGAGGTTTCCCACATCACATCGTCATCACAAACCCGCTGTTTCGACCGGGAACACAGCTCACTCGCTGTAACGTCGATTGGGTGCGTACCGAACGAAACCTCACCCGGCGTCTGGACCGGGTGTTCGCCAGACTCGACCGTGAGCCGGAACGACCGGCCCACATCGATGTGCCAAGGATGAGCCGGCACCGGGTCGTTCTGTTCACCGCGACCCTGGCTTTCTACCTGGCCATCGTGTGGGCCGTGGTGATCACGTCCTGGCTGGTCCGGCTCGACTGGCAGGTCATGTTCTTCCGGCCGTACCAGCAGTGGCCGCAGATCCACGCCTTCCTCGACTACTACGTGGTGCTCGGCCAGCGCGGCCCCACCGCGGTGATGGTCGCGGCCTGGCTCGGCTGGCGCTCCTGGCGGCAGCACACCCTCCGCCCACTGCTCACCCTCGCCACCTCGCTGCTGCTGCTGAACATCACGGTCGGCGCCGCCAAGTACGGCATGGGGCGCCTCGGTCCGCACTACGCGACCGTGATCGGCTCGAACGAGATGATGCGGGGCGGCGATATATTTCCCAGCGGCCACACCGCCAACGCGGTCGTCACCTGGGGCATCCTGGCCTATCTGGCCTCCACCCCGAGGGCGCGCCGCTGGCTGTCGGCACTGTCCGCGATCACCTCGCTGGGCGTCGGCCTCACCACCGTCTACCTCGGTACGCACTGGCTGAGCGACGTCCTGCTGGGCTGGGCCGCGGGCCTGCTGATCCTGCTCGCCCTGCCGTGGTTCGAGCCCCTGATCGCCAAGTCCGAGACCGCGCTGTTCGACCTG
Organism: Streptomyces sp. NPDC001852; assembly: GCF_042891825.1. Taxonomy (NCBI): domain Bacteria; kingdom Bacillati; phylum Actinomycetota; class Actinomycetes; order Kitasatosporales; family Streptomycetaceae; genus Streptomyces; species Streptomyces sp. NPDC001852. The sequence continues at coordinate 46,172 of NZ_JBIATN010000004.1, read as the reverse complement.
CGCGACCGCTGGCGCGTCCGCCGCGGCCGGCCCGTGCCGGAACCGCTCGTCCCGGTCACGCCGGTGGTGCTCAGGCCGCGCGGCGCACCGGTCGAGCAGTCGGCCCCGGCGCGCGAGCCGGTCGCCTCGACCCGTGCCTCCAGAGGGCCGGCGCATCTGGCCCCGGGACCGCACACGGCCCGGTCGGAACGCACTCCGGTCACCCCGGTGGGCAGCCGCCGCCCGCCGCACGCCGACCACCGCCTCCCGCGCGGCACCACCCAGCCGGCCCGCCCGCTGACGGGCGGCTGACGACGGGGCCCGGTACGCACAACGGCCCCGCGCACACGCAGAAGGCCCCGCTTCCCTGAGGAGGGAGACGGGGCCTTCGTCGCGCATGTGCACCCAGGGGGGCGGTCCTCAGCCCTTCCAGGCGCGGGCCACCCGCCCGTCCCGCACCTCGAAGTTCAGCCGGCCCACCCGGTACTCCATGGTGATGACCGCGTCCGGCGGCAGCGACCGCACGGTCGACCACCCCCGCTCCCGAGCGAGCCGCTCGGCGTCGGCGGCATCGAGGCCGACGTACTCTTCGGGACTGTCCTGGGGCTCCGCCGGCGGAGAGGGATTCGGTGCCATGCCGCCACGCTACCGCGCAGCGCAGGGTAAGAGTTGCATCAGGCTCCCGTCACACTTCTGTCACAGCCGCAGGGTCGCGTATCCCTCGCCGCGTCATTAGCCGCTGCCGCAGCGGGCGTCACACGTACGAGGGTTTCCGCGGGGCCCGCCGGGGCAATCGAACAGAATTCACGCGCCCCTGATCACCGCGTCGAATTACCCGGTGGAAAGTTCCCCCGCCGAGATCCCGGCAGCGTCCGGAGATGTCATTCCCCGGGCAATCGGGCAGCGATGCCACGGCAGCTGACGCCGCATAGGAATTTCACGACTTCAGCACATAACCATCGCACGCACCCTGTCGGAGCGGGCGGCACCGCGAGCATCATGGCGCCGGTCCGTGGGTACGCGGACCGCGGGCCCGGGCGCGGCGATGCGAAGGGGCGGGCGAGCGATGGAGACAGAGACCGCAGGGACGACGGCAAGGCCGGTGCGCGGCAGGAGCCGGGCCGGCCGGGTGGTGGTCGACTGGCTCACCACCACCGACCACAAGAAGATCGGGCATCTGTACCTGATCACGGCGTTCGGCTTCTTCCTGGCCGGCGGGGTCATGGCGCTGCTGATGCGCGCCGAACTGGCCCGGCCGGGACTGCAGATCATGAGCAGCGAGGAGTACAACCAGCTCTTCACGCTGCACGGCACGATCATGCTGCTGCTCTTCGCGACCCCGAGCTTCGCGGGCTTCGCCAACGAGCTGATGCCGTTGCAGATAGGCGCTCCGGACGTGGCGTTCCCGCGGCTGAACATGCTGTCGTACTGGCTGTTCACGTTCGGCGGGCTGATCGTGCTGGGCTCGCTGCTCACCCCGGACGGCCCGGCCGACTTCGGCTGGTTCGCCTACGCGCCCCTCAACAACTCCCTGCACTCGCCCGGCGTCGGCCCCGACCTGTGGATCATGGGGCTGGCACTGTCCGGCTTCGGGACGATCCTCGGCGCGGTCAACTTCATCACCACGATCGTCGGGATGCGCGCGCCGGGCATGACGATGTTCCGGATGCCGATCTTCACCTGGAACACGCTGTTCACGTCGATCCTGATCCTGCTGGCGTTCCCGGTGCTGGCGGCGGCGCTGCTGGTGCTGGAGGCGGACCGGCGGTTCGGCTCGCAGGTGTTCGAGGCCGCGAACGGCGGGGCGCTGCTGTGGCAGCACCTGTTCTGGTTCTTCGGGCACCCCGAGGTGTACATCATCGCGCTGCCGTTCTTCGGGATCATCACGGAGATCATCCCGGTGTTCAGCCGCAAGCCGGTCTTCGGCTACCTGACGCTGGTCGCCGCGACGATGGCGATCACCGGGCTGTCGGTCGTGGTGTGGGCGCACCATATGTTCGCCACGGGTGCGGTGTTGCTGCCGTTCTTCTCCTTCATGTCGTTCCTGATCGCGGTGCCGACCGGCGTGAAGTTCTTCAACTGGACCGGGACGATGCTGGGCGGCTCGCTGTCCTTCGAGACGCCGATGCTGTGGGCGACGGGATTCCTGGTGACGTTCCTGTTCGGCGGCCTGACCGGGGTGATCCTGGCGTCCCCGCCGCTGGACTTCCACGTCACGGACTCGTACTTCGTCGTCGCGCACTTCCACTACGTCGTGTTCGGCACGGTCGTCTTCGCGGTGTTCGGCGGCTTCTACTTCTGGTGGCCCAAGTTCACCGGGAAGATGCTGGACGAGAGGCTCGGCAAGATCCAGTTCTGGACCTTGTTCGTCGGCTTCCACACCACCTTCTTGGTGCAGCACTGGCTGGGCGCCGAGGGCATGCCGCGCCGGTACGCCGACTATCTGGCGGCCGACGGCTTCACCGCGCTCAACACCGTCTCGTCGATCGGCTCGTTCCTGCTGGGCCTGTCGACGCTGCCGTTCCTCTACAACGTCTGGAAGACCGCCAGGTACGGCGAGAAGGTCGAGGCCGACGACCCCTGGGGCTACGGCCGCTCGCTGGAGTGGGCGACCTCCTGCCCGCCGCCCCGGCACAACTTCAACGCGCTGCCCCGGATCCGCTCGGAGTCCCCGGCGTTCGACCTGCATCACCCGGAGTACGCGCAGAAGGAGCCGGAGCCGCACCCCGCGCCAGAGCCGCATCGAGCCGGTCCCGGAGCCTGACGATCTCCTCGGTCAGCTCGGCGGGCTCGAGCACCTCGAAGGGGAAGCCGGTCATCAGGATGTGAATGACCATCACCTCCAGGTTCGGCGCTCCGCTGCGCAGGATGCAGGCGTCCTCCCCGTCGGCCTCCAGCGTCCCCGCCGACGGCGAGATCCGCTCGGCGGCCTCGTGCAGCGGAACCAGCAGCCGTACGGCGGAGTGCGTGGCGTACGCGCGCGTGGAGACCCCCTTCGAGACATAGTCGGCCAGGTCCTCGGCGGGCGGCTCGCGCGGGGTGAACCGGGGCCCGTGCGGTGGCCTGGGGGTGATGCGGTCGACGCGGAAGGTCCGCCAGTCCGCCCGGTCGACGTCCCAGGCGACCAGGTACCAGCGGCGCTCGGTGCACACCAGCCGGTGCGGCTCCACGGTACGGCGGCCGGCCGCGCCGTCGTGCGTGCGGTACTCGAACCGCAGCCGCTCGGCGTCCCGGCACAGGTGCGCGAGTTCGGTGAGCAGCGCGGGGTCGACCGGCGACACCGGCGGGCCGCTTCTCATCATGGGCACGGTGAAGGCGCCCAGGGCGCTCACCCGGTGGCGCAGCCGGCCCGGCAGCACCTGCTCCAGCTTGGCGAGGGCGCGTACGGAGGTCTCGCCGATGCCCTCGATGCCCTGCCCGGCGGCGGTCCGCAGACCGACGGCCACGGCCACGGCCTCGTCGTCGTCCAGCAGCAGCGGCGGGAGCTGGGCGCCCGCACCCAGCTGGTAGCCGCCGCCGGTGCCGGGGCTGGCGTTGACCGGGTAGCCCAGCTCGCGCAGCCGGTCCACGTCGCGGCGGACCGTGCGCGTCGTGACGCCGAGCCGGTCGGCGAGCTCGGCGCCAGACCACTCGCGGTGGGCCTGGAGCAGCGAGAGCAGGCGCAGCAGACGTGCCGAGGTCTCCAACATGGGGCCGAGTCTGTCAGGGAACGCGGACAGCCGCTGTCCTCGACGGGCAGCGGCTGTTCTGCGCGGGTGCGCGGTGCTCAGAGCGCGAGGCGCTGGCCGGGCACGATCAGGTTGGGGTCGTCGCCGATGACCTTCTTGTTGGCGGCGTAGACCCGCTGCCAGGTGGTCCCGTGCCGCTCGGCGATGGCGCTCAGGGTGTCGCCCTCGCGGACGGTGTAGTCACCCGTGCCGCGGGACTCACTGCGGTTGGTGTGGCCGCTCGGGCGCTCCGGCGTCTTCGCCGGGGCGGACTTCGTCGTCACGCTGCTCTCCGGGGCCGCCGTACCGGAGGAGCCGGTGTGTGCCGCCGCGGGAGCGGCGCCAAAGGCTCCGGCGCGGCCGGAGCAGACCGGCCAGGCGCCCCAGCCCTGGGCCTGCTGGACCTTGGTGGCGACGGCGATCTGGGCGCTCCTGGAGGCCTGGTCGGCCGTCGGGGCGTAGGCGGTGCCGCCGTACGCGCGCCAGGTGCCGGCGGAGAACTGCAGCCCGCCGTAGTAGCCGTTGCCGGTGTTGATGTGCCAGTTGCCGCCGCTCTCGCACTGGGCGATGCGGTCCCACACTCCGTCGTCCGCCGCGGCGGCGTTGCCGGTGGCGGCCAGCAGTCCCAGCGGGGCCAGCAGCGCGGCTCCGGCCAGCGCTGCCGCCGTACGGCCCTTGCGGGCACCCTCGGGACGGGCGGTGTTGCGGGTGGTATCGGCACACTCGGACATGTAATTCCCTCTCCACGAACCCGGGCTCCCCCGGGCGGAGCACGCCTCGCCGCGCAGGACCGCGGTTGCTCGTGCCCGCCCCGTCCGGGCGACCGGTGCCGGCGTTCGTGCTCTGCCGGTGCCGGGCGTCGGACGTACCCGAGCGGTGCTCGTTGCACACGGCGGAGGAATGTAGGGAGGACGAGCCGTCGGAATCAACCAACTCCCCGTCATGCGAGGCCAGTTGCGGGTTACCGCGAGTATCGGCGATTTTCGGACACCCACTACATTCGCTGATTTCCTGATTTGTCGACCAGTGACCGAAGCGATCTGTGACCCACTTCACCCCTTCAAGTTCCTTGACTTGGCGACGAGTTGACCGGGAGTAGCGCATTCCGGACGGTTGGTGACCGTGTGCGCCGGTTGGTTCGAACCGGTTGTCGCCGGGGCGTGACTCCCACCACAGGACGTCCGTTGTCTTCTTCATGAGCCCGGAACCCCGGAACTCAGCGGCCGGGAGCCACCCGGCCGACCCCAGCACGCATCCCGAGGGAGCCACCGTGCCGCGCATGCTCGACGTCAGTGACGCCGTACGCGCCGAGATCGGCGACGAAGAAGCCGACCGGCTGCTCGCCGGAGAGAACGCCCCGGGCAGTTACGACTGCACGTCCTGCCGCACCCCGGGCGACTCCGAGCAGGAGCGCACCAGCACCGTTCTGTTCGTCGGCGACGAGACCGCCGTCCTCGCCTTCGCCCACGCCAGCTGTCTGCCCTCGCAGGTCGTCCAGGTCACCGAGGAGCAGCTGCAGGGCGCGGTCCGGTCCATCGGTGGCATCGCCGCCGGGGCGGGCGAGCCGCAGCAGGCCGTGCCCGAGCAGGCGGTCCTCGGCGTGACCAGCGGACTCGTCCTGATCGAGGGCGAACTGCACCCCGCGCTCGTGGTCGAGCCGACCTCGCCGATCGTGCGTCCGGGCTCCACCGGGGCCGGTGACGACTTCCTTCCGCTGCTCATCGAGCAGGGGTTCATGCCGCTGACCGAGCTGGCGTCCGTGCCGCCGGTGCTGCACGGCTGGTCGGTGCTGCTCGCCGTGGGCCAGCTGCACGCGGTGCTGCAGCCCTCGGCGCACGGCGGGCAGCCGGTCGCCTGGTGGCAGGCGCATCAGCCGCTGCAGGTGACGGACAGCTGGCGGGCCGCCGCCAACAAGCACCAGCAGGTGCTGATGTTCGCGGCGCCGGTGGGGTCCATCGGCCGGCAGCCGCGGGAGGACCTGCTGCGTGAGTCCCTCGACAAGGCGGCGGCGCAGGGGAAGCTGGTCGCCGCGGCGCTTCCTCTCGCGGGTACGTGATGAGGTGCCCCGTGCCCCCAAAGGCATGCCGCACAACCGCATCTCTTTAGGGATGCGGTCGTTTGGACATACGTGCACGCATACGACACTCCCCCTCCCCGCCGGTCCGCCTTCGTCTCTGTTCCGTCTGCCCGGTTGGCGCAGGACGGGGGCGGTGGTGCCTCGGCCACGCCGATCTACGACTCGCTCTACGCGGAGTGGGTGAAGACCTTCCGTACGCTGCCGGGCGACCGGAGCGGGGAGGAAGGGCTGAGGTTCTGCCCCTTCGGGAGCCTGCCGGACCGTACTGGCTCCTACGGGGGTCACCGGGCCGGGTCGTTCAGCAGCTCGTACAGCGCCTACAGCGCGGGTGCGTACAGCGCGCGGCAGCAGTCGCAGTGGCAGCGGGTGAGCTCGCTGGGGCGGCAGCAGGACACCGGGATGCAGCACGTTCCGGCGGCCCTGCCGCCGGGGCCGCGCCGGGGCATGTGAGCGGCGTACGGTGAAGGGCGGCCCCTGGATCTCCAGGAGCCGCCCTTCGTGTCGTACCGCCGTTACTTCTTCTTCGCGCCGCGCTTCTCGCGCACCCGCACCGAGATGTGGATCGGGGTGCCCTCGAAGCCGAACTCCTCGCGCAGGCGGCGCTCGATGAAGCGCCGGTAGCCCGCCTCGATGAAGCCGGAGGCGAAGAGGACGAACCGCGGGGGCTTGGTGCCGGCCTGGGTGCCGAAGAGGATGCGCGGCTGCTTGCCGCCCCGGATCGGGTGCGGGTGGGCCGAGACCAGCTCGCCCAGGAAGGCGTTCAGGCGGCCGGTGGGGACCCTGGTCTCCCAGCCGGCCAGGGCGGTCTCGATGGCCGGGACCAGCTTCTCCATGTGGCGTCCGGTGCGGGCCGAGACGTTCACGCGCGGGGCCCAGGCGACCTGGCCCAGCTCGGTCTCGATCTCGCGCTCCAGGTAGTAGCGGCGCTCCTCGTCGAGGGTGTCCCACTTGTTGTAGGCGATGACCACCGCGCGGCCCGCCTCGACGGCCATGGTGACGATCCGCTGGTCCTGCACGGAGATGTTCTCGGAGGCGTCGATCAGGATGACGGCGACCTCCGCCTTCTCCACCGCGGCCGCCGTACGCAGGGACGCGTAGTAGTCGGCGCCCTGCTGGAGGTGGACGCGCTTGCGGATGCCCGCCGTGTCGACGAACTTCCAGGTCACGCCGCCCAGTTCGATCAGCTCGTCGACCGGGTCGCGGGTGGTGCCCGCCAGTTCGTTGACGACGACGCGCTCCTCCCCCGCCACCTTGTTCAGCAGGGAGGACTTGCCGACGTTCGGGCGGCCGATCAGGGCGATCCGGCGCGGGCCGCCGATGCCGGCCCCGCCGAAGGTCTCGCGCGGAGCGTCCGGCAGCACCTCGAGCACGGCGTCCAGCATGTCGCCGGTGCCGCGGCCGTGCAGTGCGGAGACCGGGTGCGGCTCGCCGAGGCCGAGGCTCCACAGGTAGGCCGCGTCCGCTTCACCGCTCGGGCCGTCGACCTTGTTGGCGCACAGCACGACGGGCTTGCCGGCCTTGCGCAGCAGCCGGACCACGGCCTCGTCGGTGTCGGTCGCGCCGACCTTGGCGTCCACGACGAAGACGACCGCGTCGGCCGCCTCGATCGCGTACTCGGCCTGGGCGGCCACGGAGGCGTCGATGCCGAGGACGTCCTGCTCCCAGCCGCCGGTGTCGACGACCTTGAAGCGGCGGCCGGCCCATTCGGCCTCGTAGGTGACGCGGTCGCGGGTGACGCCCGGCTTGTCCTCGACGACCGCCTCGCGGCGGCCGATGATCCGGTTGACCAGGGTCGACTTGCCGACATTGGGGCGGCCGACGACGGCGAGCACGGGCAGCGGACCGTGGCCCGCCGCCTCGATGGCGCCCTCGACGTCCTCGATGTCGAAGCCCTCTTCCGCGGCGAGCTCCATGAACTCCGCGTACTCGGCGTCGCCGAGAGCCCCGTGGTCGTACTCGTGCTCAGCCGAGTCGCCGGGCTGGATGTCGTCGTTCATGTAGTCCGTACCTCGTCGTTCATCGTGGTGATCGGTGGAGCAGGTCCCGACGGGGTGCACCCTCGTGGGCTGATCCACTACTCAAGTGTCGCCTAGCGCCCGGTCAGGCGCCTGGCGTTTTCCAGGTGGCTGGTGAGCTGCTTCTGGATGCGCTCGGTCGCCTCGTCCAGCGCCCTGCGCGTACGCCGCCCGCTGCCGTCGCCCGCGTCGAAGGGGTCGCCGAAGACGACGTCGATGCGGGAACGCAGGGGCGGGAGTCCCTTTATCAACCGTCCGCGCTTGCCGGAACTTCCCAGTACGGCGACGGGCACGATCGGCGCCCCGCTGCGTACGGCGAAGTAGGCGAGCCCGGCGCGCAGCGAGGCGAAGTCGCCCTCGCCCCGGGTGCCCTCCGGGAAGATGCCCAGCACTCCCCCGGCCTCCAGCACGCCGAGGGCCTGGGTGATCGCGGTGCGGTCGGCGGCGGCGCGGTCCACCTTCAGCTGGCCGATGCCGGTCAGGAAGGGGTCCAGCGGGCCGATGAACGCCTCCTTCTTGATCAGGAAGTGCGTCGGCCGGGGTGCCACGCCCATGACCATGGGGCCGTCGACGTTGTGGGAGTGGTTCACGGCGAAGATCACCGGGCCGCTCGCGGGCACCTTCCAGGCGCCGAGCACGCGCGGCCTGAACAGCCCGTGCATCAGGCCGACGCCGATGCGCCGGCCGACCTCGGCGCCCCTCTCGGAAGGCAGGTTCACTTGCCGGCCCGCTTCTCCTCGACCAGGGTGACGACGCACTCGATGACCTGGGCGAGGGTGAGCTCGGTGGTGTCCACCTCGACCGCGTCATCGGCCTTGGCGAGGGGCGAGGTCTTGCGGGAGGAGTCGGCCGCGTCCCGCTTGATCAGGGCCTCGCGGGTGGCGTGGATGTCGGCGCCCTTCAGCTCGCCGCTGCGGCGGGCCGCGCGGGCCTCCGGGGAGGCGGTGAGGAAGATCTTCAGGCCGGCGTCCGGGAGGACGGTCGTACCGATGTCACGGCCCTCGACCACGATGCCGTTCTCCGCGCCCGAGGCGATCGAGCGCTGCAGCTCGGTGATCCGGGAGCGCACCTCGGGCACCGCGCTGACCGCGCTGACCTTGGAGGTGACCTCCTGGGTGCGGATCGGTCCGGCCACGTCGACGCCGTCGACCGTGATGGTCGGGGCGGCCGGGTCGGTGCCGGAGACGATCTCCGGCTTGCCCGCGACGGCGGCGATGGCGGTGGGGTCCTCCAGGTCGATGCCGTTGTTCACCATCCACCAGGTGATCGCCCGGTACTGGGCGCCGGTGTCCAGGTAGCTCAGGCCGAGCTGTGCGGCGACGGCCTTCGACGTGCTCGACTTGCCCGTGCCGGAGGGGCCGTCGATCGCGACGATCACGGGCTTGGCGGTCGGGGCGGCGCCGTTTTCCACGGAGGGACACCTTCCTGGTGCGGTGTGGGCGGGGTGCGGGGAGCGAGAGCGCCCTGCACAAGGTTACCGGGCGCGGGTCACTCGTCCGGACGCCTGTGGACCGCCCTACTGCCGCAGCGCCCAGCCCCGCTCCCGCAGCGCCTCCTTCAGCACCGCCACGGCCTTCGGCTCGACCATGAGCTGCACCAGACCCGCCTGCTGTCCGGTCGCGTGCTCGATCCGTACGTCCTCGATGTTGACCCCGGCCCGTCCCGCGTCGGCGAAGATGCGGGCCAGCTGCCCGGGCTGGTCGTCGATGAGCACGGCCACGACCTCGTAGACCCGCGGCGCGGACCCGTGCTTGCCGGGCACCCGCACCTGACCCGCGTTCCCGCGGCGCAGCACGTCCTCGATGCCGGCGGTGCCCTCGCGCCGCTTGGCCTCGTCGGAGGACTGCAGGGCGCGCAGCGCCTCGACGGTCTCGCCCAGGTCGGCGGCGACGTCGGAGAGCAGGTCGGCGACCGGGCCCGGGTTCGCGGACAGGATGTCGATCCACATGCGGGGGTCGGAGGCGGCGATCCGGGTCACGTCCCGGATGCCCTGCCCGCACAGCCGTACGGCGGCCTCCTCGGCGTTCTCCAGGCGCGCGGCGACCATGCTGGACACCAGGTGGGGCATGTGGGAGACGAGGGCCACGGCGCGGTCGTGGGCGTCGGCGTCCATGACGACCGGGACCGCCCGGCAGTGCGAGACCAGCTCCAGGGCGAGGTTCAGCACCTCGGTGTCGGTGTCCCGGGTCGGGGTGAGCACCCAGGGCCGGCCCTCGAAGAGGTCGCCGGTCGCGGCCAGCGGGCCGGACTTCTCCCGGCCGGACATGGGGTGGCTGCCCAGGTACGCCGACAGGTCCAGGCCGAGCGCCTGAAGCTCGCGGCGCGGGCCGCCCTTGACGCTGGCCACGTCGACGTAGCCGCGGGCCACCCCGCGGCGCATGGCGTCGGCGAGGACACCGGCCACATGGGCGGGCGGGGCGGCGACGATCGCCAGGTCGACCGGGCCCTCGGGGGCCTCGTCGGTGCCGGCGCCCAGCGCGGCGGCCGTACGGGCCTGTTCGGGGTCGTGGTCGGCGAGGTGGACGGTGACGCCGCGCTGGACCAGGGCCAGGGCGGCGGAGGTGCCGATGAGGCCGGTGCCGATGACGAGTGCGGTTCTCACTGGGCGATGTCCTTGCGCAGGGCGGCCGCGGCGCCGAGGTAGACGTGGTTGATCTCGGAGCGGTGCTTGTCCGACTCGATGTGCGCGAGCAGTCGTACGACCCGGGGCATGGCGCCCTCGATGGCCAGTTCCTGGGCGCAGATCAGCGGTACGTCGACGATGCCGAGCTTGCGGGCCGCGGCGGCCGGGAAGTCGCTGTGCAGGTCGGGCGTGGCCGTGAACCAGATGCTGATCAGGTCGTCGGCGGTCAGCCCGTTCCGCTCCAGGACCGCGGTGAGCAGGGCTCCGACCTGCTCGTCCATGTGCCCGGCCTCGTCCCGCTCGAGTTGGACGGCCCCCCGGACCGCTCGTACCGCCACGGCGCTGCTCCCTGCTGACATGCGGATCTTTTCTTGGTCCGTCCAGCGTAGTCAGCACGCGCGGACCAAGCGCACGGCGCCCGACCGCTGAGACGATGCGGTGCATCCGGTATTCACCGATTTCGACGTGTTGTACGGAGGAACGGCATGGCTGAGGGCGCGACGCGGCGCACGGTTCTGGCGACGGGCGCGGCGGCGGTCGTCGCACCCGTCGCGGCATGCGGCGGCAACGCCGACGGAAGCAGTGGCGGGGGTCTGGGCAAGACCAGTGACATCCCGGAGGGCGGCGGCAAGATCTTCAAGGACCAGAAGGTGGTGGTCACCCAGCCGAAGAAGGGCGACTTCAAGGCCTTCTCGGCGATCTGCACGCACCTGGGCTGCACGGTGAGCAGGGTCGCGAACGGCACGATCGACTGTCCCTGTCACGGCAGCAAGTTCCACATCGCCGACGGCTCGGTGGCCCACGGCCCGGCGAAGAGGCCACTGCCACCGAAGTCGATCAAGGTGCAGGGAAATTCGATCAAACTGGCGTGAGGGGTCGGCGTACGCTCCGGGCATGCAGCCCGAGACCCTGGTCCGCGACCACACCGTCTACGCCTGTGTCATGGGTTCCCGGGCCTTCGGTCTGGCGACGGACACGAGCGACACCGACCGGCGGGGTGTGTTCCTCGCCCCCACCCCCTTGTTCTGGCGGTTCGAGAAGCCGCCGACGCATGTGGAGGGGCCGGGCGAGGAACAGTTCTCCTGGGAGCTGGAGCGGTTCTGCGAGCTGGCGCTGCGCGGCAACCCGAACATCCTGGAGTGCCTGCACTCGCCGCTGGTGGAGCAGGTGGACGACACCGGACGGGAGCTGCTGTCGCTGCGCGGGGCCTTCCTCTCCCGCCGGGCCTACGACACCTTCACCCGCTACGCCCTCGGCCAGCGCAGGAAGCTCGACGCCGACGTCCGCATGACGGGCGCCCCGCGCTGGAAGCACGCCATGCACCTGCTGCGCCTGCTGATGAGCGCCCGGGACCTGCTGCGCACCGGCGAGCTGCGGATCGACGTCGGCGACCAGCGGGAGCCGCTCCTCGCGGTGAAGCGGGGCGAGGTCCCCTGGGCCGAGGCCGAGAGGTGGATGACCCGCCTGGGCGCGGAGACGGAACAGGCCCTGCACCACACCCCGCTGCCGCCGGAGCCGGACCAGGCACGCGTGGCCGACTTCCTGTTCCGCACCCGCCGGGCCTCCGCACAGGCCTCGCACGGCACCACGGCGCCCGCCCTGCGCTGACCGCAACTCCCGGCGCGTACGGCGGCCCCCGCGGCAGCGGACCGGAGGGGCGGCCGGCACCGGCCCGGAACCGGACGGCCCGCGCCCCGTCTCACCCCGCCAGGCGGACGCGGACCACGAAGTCGTGGAGGGCGTCGTACGCGCCGGGCGCGTCGGGCAGGGCCGAGGTGGCCTGGGCCTCGTCGAGGACGGCGTGCAACCGCTCCACGTCGGCCTCCACGCGGGCGTGCTCGACGGCGGCCGCCCCGTGCTCGCGCTCGCTCTTGGCCGCTATCAGCTCGGGCAGATAGCCGGGGGCGCCGGGCTGCTCCAGGAGCGTGGGCAGGTGGGCCTGCACCTCTCCGCTGCGCATGAGGTGGATGCCGGTGAGCAGTACCCGGAACGTGTAGAGCAGCGGCTTGAGTTCGCCGGTCTTCTCGAACAGCCGCCACTGGGTCACCGCGAACCCCCGGTAGTGGTGGGCGTGGTGGCTGGTGAGGACGCCGGGGGCGAGCGCGGCCAGCTCGCGGTGCGCGTCCCCGGTGTGCACGACCAGCGGCGAGAGCAGCTGTTCCAGCACATAGCCGTTGCGGCGCAGCATCAGCCGTACGAACTTGCGCAGATCGTGGGTGACGAGGTCCAGTTCGACGCCGTAGCGCACCCAGGCCCGGGAGCGGGTCTCCTCCGGCTCGCGCAGCCCGACCAGGTCGGCCGCCGGGAGCAGATGGACGCCCCGCAGGTCCACGTCCGAGTCCTGCGAGGGGAAGCCGTACAGATGGGCTCCGGAGACGGTCGCGAACAGCAGGGGGTCGGGCTGTTCCGCGACCACGGGTTTCAGGTCGATGTCGAGGTCGTCGATCATGGGCCTAAGCGTCCCAGAGTGCTCCCAGGGCCAACAGGTCGCCCCGGTACTCGATCCGCTCGGCCCAGTCGGCCGGCCAGGCCTCCGCGCCGAGCCAGGCGCCCGCGAAGGCGCCGGTGAGGCAGGCGATGGAGTCGGAGTCGCCCGAGGTGCAGGCGGCCCGGCGCAGGGCGGTGACGGGCTCGTCGGGGAAGAGCAGGAAGCACAGCAGCCCGGTGGCGAGGGCCTCCTCGGCGATCCAGCCCTCGCCGGTGGCCAGGCACGGGTCGGTCTCCGGGGAGACGGTCCGCACGGCCTCCTGGAGCCGGTCGAGGATCGCCAGGCACTCGTCCCAGCCGCGCGCGATGAAGTGCTCGGGGGTGGGGTCCTGGGAGCGGGTCCACAGGTCGCCGAGCCAGGTGTGGTCGTAGTGGGTGCGGTGGTCGAGGGCGTACGAGCGCAGTTGTCCGACCAGTCCGGTCGGGTCGGTGCCCCGGGCGAGCAGGTGGACGGCCCGGGCGGTGAGGTCGGAGGCGGCGAGCGCGGTGGGGTGGCCGTGGGTGAGCGCGGACTGCAACTGGGCGGCGCCGGCGCGCTGTTCGTCGCTCAGACCGGGGGCGAGGCCGACGGGGGCGACCCGCATGTTGGCGCCGCAGCCCTTGGAGTCGATCTGGCTGGCGTGCTGCCAGGCGCGGCCCTCCTCCTTCAGCAGGCCACAAGCGGTCAGGCAGGTGTGGCCCGGGGCGCGGTTGTTCTCCGGCGAGTGGTACCAGTCCACGAACTCCTCGCGCAGCGGCCGCTCCAGCCGCAGCGGGGCGAGGTACCCGCGCTCCATGGCCGTCCTGAGCCCGCGCCCGACGGCCAGGGTCATCTGGGTGTCGTCGGACACCCGGGCGCGCTGCGGCAGCTCCATCCGGCGCCAAGGCCCGAACATCGTGTGGATCAGCGGCACGGTCTTGAACTCGGTCGGGAACCCCAGGGCGTCCCCGAGGGCGAGGCCCAGGAGTGCCCCGGTGGCGGCGCGCTTGGACATAGGATCACCATCCCCCTTTATCGTCACCCTGACAATAAAGGGAGACGGTGATCACCGCAAGCCGTTCGGGCGATCGACTCAGAGGTCGACTTCCTTCATCAGCATTCCGACCTCGGTGTTCGACAGGCGGCGCAGCCAGCCCGACTTCTGGTCGCCGAGGGTGATCGGGCCGAAGGAGGTGCGCACCAGCTTCTCCACGGGGAAGCCGGCCTCGGCCAGCATGCGCCGCACGATGTGCTTGCGGCCCTCGTGCAGGGTCACCTCGACCAGGTAGTTCTTGCCGGTCTGCTCCACGACCCGGAAGTGGTCCGCGCGGGCGTAGCCGTCCTCCAGCTGGATGCCGTCCTTCAGGCGCTTGCCCAGGTCGCGCGGGATCGGGCCGACGATCGCCGCGAGGTAGGTCTTCTTCACGCCGTACTTGGGGTGGGTCAGCCGGTGCGCCAGCTCACCGTGGTTGGTGAGCAGGATGACGCCCTCGGTCTCGGTGTCCAGCCGGCCGACGTGGAACAGCCGCGTCTCGCGGTTGGTGACGTAGTCCCCGAGGCACTGCCGCCCCTCCGGGTCCTCCATGGTGGACACCACGCCCGCCGGCTTGTTCAGCGAGAAGAACTGGTACGACTGCGTCGCGACGGTCAGGCCGTCGACCTTGACCTCGTCCTTCTCCGGGTCGACCCGGCGGCCCTGCTCCAGGACGATCTCGCCGTTGACCTCCACCCGCGCCTGCTCGATCAGCTCCTCGCAGGCCCGCCGCGAGCCGTAGCCGGCGCGCGCGAGGACCTTCTGCAGCCGCTCGCCCTCCTGCTCGGCGCCCGGGAAGGTCTTGGGCAGCTTGATGTCCTTCTTCCCGGCGTAGCGCTCCCGGTTGCGCTCCTCGACCCGCGTCTCGTACTCACGCGAGCGCGCGGGGGCCGTACGGCCGCCCTGCTGGGGCTTCTTCGGGCCGCCCTTGGCTCCCCCGCGGGCGGCACCGCCGCGTCCGGACTTCGGGCCGTCCTGGGAGGCGCCGGGACCCACGTCGTAGCGGCGCTCCTCGGGGCGGGGCTTGCGGGGACGGCCCTGCCCCTGCTTCTGGTCCCTGTCGTTGCCGGCGCCGCGGTAGTTACCGCGCCCGCCGCTCTTGCCGCTGCCGCTGCTTCGCATCAAAGTTCCGTCTTAGTCGTCTGCGTCCTGACCGCCGGGCGCGTCGGGCGCGTCCGGGTCGAACGACGGGACCCCCTCCTGGGTCTCGGCCTCGATCGCCTCCGCCTCCGGGAGGAAGGGCGCGAGTTCCGGAAGCTCGTCCAGGCCACGCAGGCCCATCCGCTCCAGGAAGTAGTTCGTCGTCCTGTACAGGATCGCACCTGTTTCGGGTTCCGTGCCCGCCTCCTCGACCAGACCGCGCTGCAGGAGGGTGCGCATCACACCGTCACAGTTGACTCCGCGTACGGCGGAGACGCGGCTGCGGCTGACCGGCTGGCGGTAGGCGACGACCGCGAGGGTCTCCAGGGCGGCCTGGGTGAGCCGGGCGGTCTGGCCGTCCAGGACGAGCCGCTCGACGGCCGGGGCGTAGTCGGCGCGGGTGTAGAAGCGCCAGCCGCCCGCGACGAACCGCAGCTCGAAGCCGCGGCCCTGCACGGTGTACTCGTCGGCCAGCTCCCGCAGCGCGTCCGAGACCTGCCGTTTCGGCCGCTCCAGCAGCTTGGCCAGGTGCTCCTCGGTAGCGGGCTCGTCCACGACCATGAGCATCGCCTCCAGGGCGGGCTTGAGGTCGAGGTCGGCTACGCCGCGCAGCCCCGGGGGGAGCTCGGTGGTCTCACTCATGCCTTCTTCTCCTCCTCGGGCTGCTCGGGCGGCCGGTCGAACTCGTCGGTGACCATGGGCGCCGTGTCGGTGTCTCCGCCGGTCCAGCGCACGAGCAGGTCCCCGAGCGCGGTCTCCTGCTCCAGGGCGACGGCCTTCTCGCGGTAGAGCTCCAGCAGGGCGAGGAACCGGGCCACGACGGTGAGCGTGTCGTCGGTGTCCTCGACCAGCGCCCGGAAGCTGGCCTCGCCCAGCTCCCTCAGCCGCGCGACCACGATTCCCGCCTGCTCCTGCACGCTGACGAGCGGGGCGTGGATGTGGTCGACGTACACCTGCGGTTTGGGCTTGGGCTGCATCGCCTTGACCGCGAGCCTGGCGAAGCCCTCGGGGCCGATGCTGATGACGACCTCGGGCAGCAGCTCGGCGTGGTGCGGCTCCAGGCCCACGGTACGGGGCCGGCACCGGGCCTCCTCGTCGAGCCGCTGGTTGAAGATGTCCGCGACCTGTTTGTACGCCCGGTACTGCAGCAGCCGTGCGAACAGCAGGTCCCGCGCCTCCAGCAGCGCCAGGTCGGCCTCGTCCTCGACCTCGGCGGCGGGCAGCAGCCGGGCCGCCTTCAGGTCGAGCAGCGTGGCGGCCACGACGAGGAACTCGGTCGTCTGGTCCAGGTCCCAGTCGGGGCCCATGGCCCGGATGTGCGCCATGAACTCGTCGGTGACCTTGGACAGGGCCACCTCGGTGACGTCCAGCTTGTGCTTGGAGATCAGCTGGAGGAGCAGGTCGAAGGGCCCTTCGAAGTTGGCGAGCCGGACCTTGAAGACGCCGTCGCGGGGCTCTTCGGGTGCGGGGGGCGCTTCAGGTTCCGGACGTGGCGCCGGGACGGCCTCGGGAACGGGCCCGGGTCCGGCAGCGGGCTCAGGCCCGGGAGCGGGCTCGGGTCCGGCAGCGGGCTCAGGCTCGGGAGCGGGCTCGGGTGGTTCGGGTTCCGCGGCAGGTACGACCCCCGGCCCCCGCCCCAGCGCACGCCGGCGGCCGGCAGCGGGGCCGGAGGCAGGGGCGGGAACGTCGGACGAGGTCATGGCCCCCGCAGGCTACCGCTACCGCCCCCGCAGCCGGCGTACGAGGATGCTCGCGTCCCCGCGGGACTCCAGGTCGGCCAGGACCACGGCCACCGCCTCGCGGACGATCCGCCCGCGGTCGACCGCGAGCCCGTGCTCACCGCGGAGCACCAGACGGGCGTGCTCGAGGTCCATCAGCTCCTCGGCCGACACATACACGGTGATCTTCTCGTCGTGGCGCTCGCGCCCACTGGGCCGCCGTGTCGCCGACCGGCCCCGCTTCCGCGGCTGCGCGGCCGCGGCGGGTCCGCCGGAGCCTTCCTGCGCCGCCTGGCGGCGCGGCGGGCGGCTGCGGGACTCGCCGGCCCCGTCCGGCTCGGCCTCCGCCGCGACATGCTCCGCGCCCTCGCCGTCACCGCCCTGGACCGGCACCGCCTGCGGTGCGTCCTCGGCGGCGGCCACGTCGTCGCTCTCCCCTGCGGGAGCCGGCACACGGGCCTCACCGTTGGCCGAGCGCCGGGGAGTCGACGGCTGAAGCGCCGTCCCCCCTGTCGTACGGAAGAGTTCGTCGGCCCCGGGCAGACTCACTCGGCGTGACACCGGGCGAGCACCTCCCTGGCGAGCTGGCGGTAGGCGGCGGCACCGACGGAGTTGGAGGCGTAGGTGGTGATGGGCTCACCGGCGACCGTGGTCTCCGGGAACCGGACCGTGCGTCCGATCACCGTGTGGTAGACGTGGTCGTCGAACGCCTCGACCACGCGGGCCAGGACCTCACGGCTGTGCACCGTGCGCGAGTCGTACATCGTGGCGAGGATGCCGTCCAGTTCGAGCTCGGGGTTGAGCCGCTCCTGGACCTTCTCGATGGTCTCGGTCAGCAGGGCCACACCGCGCAGGGCGAAGAACTCGCACTCCAGCGGCACGATCACCTTGTGAGCGGCCGTGAGGGCGTTGACGGTGAGCAGGCCGAGCGAGGGCTGACAGTCGATCACGATGTAGTCGTAGTCGGGCATCAGCGGCTTCAGGGCGCGCTGCAGGGTCGACTCGCGCGCCACCTCCGACACCAACTGGACCTCTGCCGCCGACAGGTCGATGTTGCTGGGCAGCAGGTCCATGTTGGGGACCGCCGTCTTCAGCAGGACCTCGTCCGCGGACATGCCCCGCTCCATGAGCAGGTTGTAGACCGTCAGGTCGAGTTCCATCGGGTTGACACCGAGACCCACCGACAGCGCGCCCTGCGGGTCGAAGTCCACGAGCAGCACGCGCCGGCCGTACTCCGCGAGCGCGGCACCCAGGTTGATGGTCGACGTGGTCTTGCCGACGCCGCCCTTCTGGTTGCACATCGCGATGATCTTCGCGGGGCCGTGGTCGGTCAGCGGGCCGGGGATCGGGAAGTACGGCAGCGGGCGTCCGGTCGGACCGACGCGCTCGCGGCGCTGGCGGGCCGCGTCGGGCGCGAGCGTGGCTGCGTACTCCGGATCGGGCTCGTACTCGGCGTCGGGGTCGTAGAAGTGCCCCTCGGGCAGTTCGTCGTAGTCGGCGAATTGGTTGTGGGGCGCGCCACTTCCGTCGCCGGCCATGGCGTTCACGTGATGGCCATCCATGCTCTGGTGTGCTGTCCCGGCCGCCTGCGGACCGGAACTCTGGTGGGCTGCGAAGGTGCGCACAGCTACGGAGCCGACAGCCTCGAATCCCGCGGGGCCCTGGCCCCGTGCAGGCATTCCTGGTTGACCACCCCCGGGAGAAAATGTCGACTCATTCACAAGTCGTCTTACCTCCTTGGTGACCAGGAAACTTCTAGACAAGGTCAGCGTGGCACCATGCCGACGGTTGGCGACTCTATGGCGTGTCGGCGGTCCGCAGCAACACAATCCGCCGGACCCGGCAGGATGTGTCGGCAATGAAACATCTCGCTGTCAAGGGCGTACGGCCGTCGCACAGCAGGTTTCACCGGTGTACGAATCGGTCGAAGGGTTGCGTTCGAGGCGAGTTGGCCAAGAGTCGCCAAGTGACCATACACACATCCGGCCGGACCTTGTCGGGCAAGGTCCGGCCGGGTGCGCGCTGTTGACGAGTCGTGTTGACGAATCGCCTTTTGGGTCAGCCGAGGAGCGTCTCGAGCTCCACGTGCTCCAGGCCGTGGGCCTCGGCGACCTCCTTGTAAACGACCTTGCCGTCATGGGTGTTGAGACCCTTGGCGAGCGATGCATCGCGGCGCAGCGCCTCGACCCAGCCGTTGTTGGCGAGGGAGACGATGTACGGAAGCGTCGCGTTGGTGAGGGCGTTGGTGGAGGTGTTGGGCACCGCGCCGGGCATGTTGGCGACGCAGTAGAAGACCGAGTTGTGCACCGGGAAGGTCGGCTCGGCGTGCGTCGTCGGGCGGGAGTCCTCGAAGCAGCCGCCCTGGTCGATCGCGATGTCGACAAGGACACTTCCGGGCTTCATGCGGGCCACCAGCTCGTTGGTGACCAGCTTCGGGGCCTTGGCGCCCGGGATGAGGACCGCGCCGATGACGAGGTCGGCGTCGAGGACGGCCTTCTCCAGCTCGAAGGAGTTGGACATGATCGCCTTGACCTTCGTGCCGAAGATCTTGTCGGCCTCGCGCAGCTTGTTGATGTCGCGGTCCAGCAGGGTCACGTCGAAGCCCATGCCGACGGCGACCTGGGTGGCGTTCCAGCCGGAGACACCGCCGCCGATGACGACGGCCTTGGCCGGGGTCACGCCCGGGACGCCGCCGGGCAGCACGCCGCGGCCGCCGGCCGCGCGCATCAGGTGGTAGGCGCCGACCTGCGGGGCCAGCCGGCCCGCGACCTCGGACATCGGGGCGAGCAGCGGCAGCGCGCGGTTCGGCAGCTCGACGGTCTCGTAGGCGATGGCCGTGGTGCCGGACTCGATGAGCGCGTCCGTGCACTCCTTGGAGGCGGCCAGGTGCAGGTAGGTGAAGAGGATCTGGTCCTTGCGGAGGCGGTGGTACTCCTCCGCGATGGGCTCCTTGACCTTCAGCAGCAGGTCGGCGGCGGCCCACACCTCGTCGGCGGTGTCGAGGATCGCGGCACCGGCGGAGACGTACTCCTCGTCCGTGATGGAGGAGCCGAGGCCGGCGCCCCGCTCGATGACGACCTGGTGCCCGTTGCGCACCAGCTCGTGCACACCGGCGGGGGTGATGGCCACCCGGAACTCGTTGTTCTTGACCTCGCGGGGGATGCCGACCTTCACGTCGATCACGGTCCTTGGCTCAGAGGGTATGGGGGGTGCATTACATGACATACCCGGGCACGCAAGGGCACACCGGGAGACACCGCAGGAGAACGTGCGGCAGAGCCAGTTTAATGAAGGTGTTCTGCCTGTCTAGCCTTTCATTGCATCAATCTTCGATGGATGCACTACGGATTTCGCAGGCATTCGTGGCCTGTTCCACCCTTGTCCCGCCCTCCTGGCCCTCATCGTCCAGCATGCGCGCGGCCGCCGTGCGGTGCAGACGGGCGGCGGCCGCGTCGCCCAGGCGCTCCAGCGTGTCGGCGAGCCGGAGCTGCAGGGCGGCCTGCAACCGGACGTCGTCGGCGCGCCGCGCCCACTCCACCGCCTCGTGGCAGGTGCGCAGGGACTCCTCGAACCGTCCCGCGTACTCCTGCACCCGGGCCACCTCGCTCAACGCCCGCGCGTGGGCGGCGACATCGCCGGCCTTGCGGTAGCCGGCGACGGCGGCCCGCCAGTTCCGCAGGGCCTCGCCGTAGCGGCCCGCGTAGGTGTGGGCGGTGGCGATCCGGCCGTACAGCCGGGCGGCGTGCTCACGCTCGCCGCGGGCTTGCCGCTCGGCCAGGGCACGGCCGAACCAGTCCGCGGCCCGGTCGTGGTCCGCGAGCTCCTGGTAGGCACCACCTACGGATTCCATTGCGCGACCGGTCGCGTACGGGTCATTTGCTCTGCGTCCTGCGTCCAAAGCCGACCGATAGCGTGCCAGCGCGTCCCGGGTACGGCCGGTCTGCGCGTCCACGTCACCGAGGTTCAGCAGGGCCGCGGCCTGCTCCCGGGCCAGCCCGCGCCGCTCGGCGACATCGAGGACCAGGCTGTGCATCTCGTACAGGTCGGCAGCGGCGGCCCGGGTGCCGACGTGCGCCACCAAGGCCCTGACCAGCTGGGACGTCAGTCGCCGGGCGAGGGTGTCCAGCTCGCCGTCGGCCACCGCCAGACGCGCGCACGCCAGCAGCGCGGGGCGCCGGATGCGCAGCCAGTCGGCGGCCGCCCTGGGGTTCGGGAAACGCACCTCCGGAGCCATCGCGTTCAGCTTCTCCCGGGCCTGCGGGCTGTCCGTCTCGGTGATCGCCCGGCACGACTGCAGCAGCCGTACGGTCCGCTCCAGCATCCGGGCCCGGGCCAGCTGCAGCTCCGCGGGCCGCTCCTGGCCCTGGGCGCAGGCGTGCAGCAGGGGGTGCAGGCAGCCGGGGACCTCGTACTGGGGCAGGGGGGAGTCCACCGGGCGCAGCAGGCCGAGGGCGACGAGGTCGTCCAGGGTGGCGCGGGCGGCACTCACCGAGCAGCCGGCCAGGGCCGAGGCGGTGTGCGGGTCGATCAGCCCGGTCGGGGCGAGGGAGAGCAGGCGCAGTATCCGGGCGGCCGGGCCCGGCAACTCGCCGAGGACATGGCGGAAGACACGGGCCAGTGGGGAGACGTCCGGGCCGTCGTCCGCGGCCGTGTGCAGCCGTTTGGCGAGGTCGGAGACGGCGGCCTTGGGGCGGGCGGCGAGCCAGCCGCCCGCCAGGACCAGCGCGGCGGGGTGGCCCTGGCAGGCCTCGACCAGGCTCTCGGCGGAGCGCGGGTCGACCGTGATGCGGACCGTGCCGGCGTAGCGGGTGAGGAGTTCCACCGCCGACTTGGTGTCCAGGCCGCCCAGGGTGCAGGGGCGGACGTCCGCGATGCCGGTCAGCGGGCCGGAGGAGACGGCCACCACCAGGCAGTCCGGGGCCTCGGGGAGCAGTGCGTCGACCTGCTCGGCGCCGGCCGCGTCGTCCAGGAGCAGCAGGGCGCGCCGGCCGGCGAGGGCGGTGCGCAGCGCCTCGGTGAGGTCGTCCTCGGCGGCACCGGCCGGGGCGGGCAGCTCCAGCGCGGCGAGCAGGTCGCGGGCGGCGCGCCCGACGGGGACGGGGGTGCCGTCGGGCTCGCTGAGCCGGGCCCGCAGCACCCCGTCGGGGTAGCGGTCGGCAACCTGGCGTACGAGTTCCCCGGCGAGGGCGGTGCGGCCGGAGCCGGGGCGGCCCGCGATCAGGAGCACGCGCGCGCGTGGCGCCTTGCGGCCGGAGAGGGTGTCCAGACCCGCACGCTCGATGTCGGCGCGCAGCTCCTTCAACTCCCGTGTACGGCCCAGGAAATGGCTCTCCGCGCCCTCGTGACCCGAGAGCCGCACGCCGCCTGTGTCCACGACCTGATCCGTCACGGGCCACACTCCCGTCCCACCGCACGCGCAAGCCCGCCGGATGGTCCACTGCGGGCGTGAAGAGCCTAGTTCACGCTCTTGCAGGTGCCGTGAGGAGCGCGACGGGCAGGTCCCCCGATCGGATCAGGCGATCGTCACACCACTGCGCCGGACGAGTGGGCACGGGGCGGCGGGTGCGGCTCAGGACTGGAAGGGGCGGGCCGGCCACGGGGCGTCGGCGGGGCGGAGCGCGTCGAGGCCGTCGCCGCCACGCGCGGCCACCAGGGAGAGGACACCTACGACCAGGCAGTTGTTGTGCACATCGCCGGCCAGCACGCGGCGCACCAGCTCCTCGACCGGCACGCGCGCGTGCTCCATGTCGGTCTCCTCGTGCTCCGCCGCGAACCGCTCGCCCTCGGCCTCGGACAGATTCCGGGCGAGGAAGATCCGTACGGCCTCGTCGCAGCCGCCGGGCGTGGTGTAGACGTCGGTCAGCACCCGCCAGTCCTCGGCCTTGACGTGCGCCTCCTCGTACAGCTCGCGCTGGGCGGCGTGCAGCGGGTTCTCGCCGGGCACGTCGAGCAGGCCGGCCGGGATCTCCCACAGCTTGTGCCGCACCGGGTGGCGGTACTGGTTGATCAGCAGCACCCGGTCCTCCTCGTCGAGTGCGAGGACGGCGACCGAGCCGGGGTGGACCTGGTAGTCGCGGCGGGCCACCGAGCCGTCGGGCATGACCACGTCGTCCGTGCGGACGGAGGTCTTGTTGCCCGTGAAGGGGGTCTCCGTCGCCCGGATCTCCCACTCCTCGGCGGTGTCCTTGATCGTCATGCCCTGTCCTTCCCCACGTGCGCGAGCGGCCGGGACGCGATCGTTTTGAGTGCGCGCGCCCCGGCCACCGTACAACCCTTGTGTTACTTCGAGATCTTCCGCTCGACCGCGGCCTTCACCAGCCCGGCGAACAGCGGGTGCGGACGCGTCGGCCGCGAGCGCAGCTCGGGGTGCGCCTGCGTGGCGACGAGGTAGGGGTGGACGTCACGCGGGTACTCCACGTACTCCACGAGCTTGCCGTCCGGCGAGGTGCCCGAGAAGAGGATGCCGGCCTTCTTCTCCAGCTCCGCGCGGTAGGCGTTGTTGACCTCGTAGCGGTGGCGGTGCCGCTCCTCCACGTACTCCTTGCCGTCGTACACCTCGCGCACGATCGAGCCCTCGGCGAGCTTCGCCGGGTACATGCCGAGCCGCATGGTGCCGCCCATGTCGCCCTCACCGGCGACGATGTCCAGCTGCTCGGCCATGGTGGAGATGACCGGGTGGCCGGTGGCCGGGTCGAACTCGGTGGAGTTGGCGTCCGGGATGTCGGCGAGGCTGCGGGCGGCCTCGATCACGATGCACTGCAGGCCCAGGCAGAGGCCGAGCAGCGGGATCTTGTTCTCGCGGGCGAAGCGGATCGCGCCGACCTTGCCGAGCACACCGCGGTCGCCGAAGCCGCCCGGGATGCAGATGCCGTCGACGTCGCCGAGCTGGGCCTTGGCGCCGGCCGGGGTCTTGCAGTCGTCCGAGGTGACCCACTTGATCTTCACGCGGGCGCGGTTGGCGAAGCCGCCGGCCCGCAGCGCCTCGGTGACCGACAGGTAGGCGTCGGGCAGGTCGATGTACTTGCCGACCAGCGCGAGAGTGATCTCGTGGTCGGGGTTGTGGACGCGGTCCAGCAGGTCGTCCCAGGTGGTCCAGTCGACGTCACGGAACGGCAGGTCGAGCTTGCGCACGACGTAGGCGTCCAGGCCCTCGGAGTGCACGACCTTCGGGATGTCGTAGATCGAGCGGGCGTCGGGGCAGGCGACCACGGCGGCCTCGTCGACGTCGCACATCAGCGAGATCTTGCGCTTGATGGCGGTCGGCACCTCGCGGTCGCAGCGCAGCACGATCGCGTCGGGCTGGATGCCGATGTTGCGCAGCGCGGCGACGGAGTGCTGGGTCGGCTTGGTCTTCAGCTCGCCGGAGGGGCCGATGTACGGCAGCAGGGAGATGTGCACGACGAAGACGTTGTCCCGGCCGACCTCGTGGCGGACCTGGCGGACGGTCTCCAGGAACGGCAGCGACTCGATGTCGCCGACGGTGCCGCCGACCTCGGTGATGACGACGTCCACCTCGTCGGTGGCCATGCGCCGGATGCGGTGCTTGATCTCGTTGGTGATGTGCGGGATGACCTGCACCGTGTCGCCGAGGTACTCGCCGCGCCGCTCCTTGGCGATCACGGTCGAGTACACCTGGCCTGTAGTGACATTGGCGGTGCCGTCCAGGTCACGGTCGAGGAAGCGCTCGTAGTGTCCGATGTCCAGGTCGGTCTCGGCACCGTCGTTGGTGACGAACACCTCACCGTGCTGGAAGGGGTTCATCGTGCCCGGGTCCACGTTCAGGTACGGGTCGAGCTTCTGCATCACGACGCGCAGGCCGCGGGCCTTGAGCAGCATGCCCAGGCTGGAGGCGGTGAGGCCCTTGCCGAGCGAGGAGGCGACACCCCCGGTGACGAAGATGTGCTTGGTCGTCGTGGCTGTGCTCGATCGAAAAGAGGGCGGCGGCATGGCCAAGAGGGGGCTCCCGTGGTCGCTGTCTGTGAGGCGGTGCGGCTGCCGTCCCGGAGCCTTCCGGGGGTGCCGTCGCTGCGGTTCGGGGGACCCCTCTCTTCTGCTCTGGGGCCCACCGGTCCACGGGCTACCAGGGTATCAGCGCCTGGGACGGATGGCTTCCGGCCACGCTCCGCGCCCGCCCGGGTACGGGCGGCTCGCTCAGCCGGTGCCGGGCCGCGGGGACAGTGCAGGTCGCCACACATGTCAGCACAGGCACGCACAGGTCACACGGCTATCACCCGCTGCTCACCCATTCGGCCCACACGGGTTGCCCGGAGCGGGACGCAGATCATCTACGTGCGTCGTATCCTGCTCGGACACTCGCTGCCGAGCCCGGCCGGAACGACGGCACACCCCCGCCGGCATCACCCGGAAGACCTTGAGCGCGGCAGCTCGTTGAGCAAAGACTGTCGTATTGCCTCAGGGCTCGGCGGGCTGCTTTGCTTCACCGCTCAACGACGCATAACAACGACCCCTTGACCGCACTAGCGACAGCCCCCTGCGGGGGCGACGTGGCCGTTCGACTGGAGTTGCACGTGGCCGGGCGCATCGAAGACTACGCACTCATCGGAGACATGCAGACCGCTGCCCTGGTCTGCCGGGATGGCACGGTGGACTGGCTGTGCCTGCCCCGCTTCGACTCGCATGCCATCTTCGCCGGCCTGCTGGGCACCGAGGAGCACGGCTTCTGGCGGCTCGGCCCGGCCCACGCCGCCGACGCCGAGCCGCCCACGGCCGCCCGGCGGAGCTACCGCGGCGACTCGCTGATCCTGGAGTCGGAGTGGGACACCCCGCGCGGCACGGTGCGGGTGACCGACTTCATGCCCCCGCGTGAGGGCGCGCCCCAGCTGATCCGGATCGTGGAGGGCGTCACCGGCCGGGTGCCGATGCGCTCGGCGCTGCGGATGCGGTTCTCCTACGGCCGGGTCATCCCCTGGGTGCACAAGCACGAGGGACGTACGGTGGCGGTCGCCGGGCCGGACTCGGTGTGGTTCGACACGGAGGCCGAGACCTACGGGAAGTCGCTGACGACGTACGCCGACTTCACGGTCGCCCCGGGTGACCGGATCGCGTTCACCATCTCGTGGCAGCCCTCGCACAAGGAGCCGCCGCCGCTGCCGGAGCCGGAGGCCTCGCTGGTGGCGACCGAGGAGTTCTGGCGCGAGTGGGTCGAGCACTGCACGTACCACGGGCCGTACCGCGAGGCGGTGGTCCGCTCCCTGATCACCCTCAAGGCCCTGACGTACGCCCCCACGGGCGGCATCGTCGCGGCCCCGACGACCTCGCTGCCGGAGGACATCGGCGGGGTCCGCAACTGGGACTACCGCTACACCTGGCTGCGCGACGCGGCGATCACCCTGTCCTCCCTGCTGCGCACCGGCTACCGCGAGGAGGCCCGCGCCTGGCGCGAGTGGCTGCTGCGGGCGGTCGCCGGCGACCCGGACAACCTGCAGATCATGTACGGCATCGCCGGCGAGCGCGAACTGGGCGAGGCCGAGCTGGACTGGCTGCCGGGCTACGAGGCCTCGGCCCCGGTCCGGGTGGGCAACGGCGCCGCGCACCAGCTCCAGCTGGACGTGTACGGCGAGGTCACCGAGGCCCTGCACCTGGCGCACATGACGGGCCTGGCCCGCAACGACTACGCCTCCCTGCTCCAGCTGAAGCTGATCCGCTACCTCGAGGACCACTGGCAGGAGCCGGACGAGGGCATCTGGGAGGTGCGCGGCCCGCGCCGGCACTTCGTGCACTCCAAGGTGATGGCCTGGGTCGCGGTGGACCGCACCATCAAGCTGATCGAGTCCGGGGACGCGGACGGCCCGCTGGAGCGCTGGAAGGAACTGCGCGACGACATCCACCGGGACGTGTGCGAGAAGGGCTACGACAAGGAGCGCAACACCTTCACGCAGTCCTACGGCTCCCAGGAGCTGGACGCCTCGCTGCTGCTGATCCCGCAGATGGGCTTCCTGCCGCCGGACGACAAGCGGGTGATCGGCACGATCGAGGCGATCCAGCGCGAGCTGTCCACCCCGGACGGGTTCATCCTGCGCTACCCGACGGAGGGCGCCCACGCGGGCGTCGACGGCCTGCCCGGTGACGAGGGCGCCTTCCTGGCCTGCTCGTTCTGGATGGCGGACGACCTGGCGATGATCGGCCGGGTGGACGAGGCCCGCAAGCTGTTCGAGAGGCTCCTCGCGCTGCGCAACGACCTCGGCCTGCTGGCGGAGGAGTGGGACCCGCGCCTGCAGCGGCAGGTGGGCAACTTCCCGCAGGCGTTCAGCCACGTGCCGCTGATCGACACGGCACTGCGGCTGACGGCGTCCGGGGCGTACGGCGGTTAGCGGGCCCCTAGGCTGGAAGGTGACCCCTCCTGGAAGGGGGTCCCGGCCATGGCCACCCGTTCCAAGGCGCACACGGCCCTCGGCGCGCTCCGTGAG
The DNA here is from genome assembly GCF_042891825.1 of Streptomyces sp. NPDC001852. Taxonomy (NCBI): domain Bacteria; kingdom Bacillati; phylum Actinomycetota; class Actinomycetes; order Kitasatosporales; family Streptomycetaceae; genus Streptomyces; species Streptomyces sp. NPDC001852. The sequence continues at coordinate 19,007 of NZ_JBIATN010000004.1, read as the reverse complement.
GATCTGACGGGCGAGGTCTTCGCCCCGGGAGAGCCGGGCTACGAAGAGGCCCGGCTCGTCTTCAACGCGATGATCGACCGGCGCCCGGCCGTCATCGCCCGGTGCGCGCACCCGGCCGACGTGGCGCGGGCCGTCCGTTTCGCGCGCGAGCTGGACCTGCACATCGCGGTGCGTGGCGGCGGGCAGGGCCTGGCGGGGGCCCGGGTCGACGGCGCGCTCGTGGTGGACCTGCGCCGGATGCACGGGGTCACCGTCGACCCGGCGGCGGAGGCGGTCCGGGTCGAGGGCGGCGCCACGATGGGCGACCTGGACCGGGCGACCCGGCCGTACGGCCTCGCGACCGCCGGCGCCCGTGCTCCGGCCACCGGTGTCGCCGGCTTCGTGCTCGGCGGCGGCACCGGCCGGCTGGACCGTGCCTTCGGTCTCGCCGTGGACGATCTCATCGGGGTCGAGCTGGTGACCGCCGACGCCGAGCGGGTGCACGCGAACGCCGACGAGAACCCCGAGCTGTTCTGGGCGCTGCACGGCGGGGGCGGCAACTTCGGCATCGCGACGGCGCTCACCCTGGAGCTGCACGAGCTGCCGGAGTTCTCCGAGGTGCTGCTGCTGTGCCTGCCGGAGTCCGGCCCGGACGTGGTCCGCACCTTCCGCGAGCTCGTCCGTACCGGTCCGGACGAGGTGGGCGGCGCCGTGATGTATCTGGGCCCGGACAGGGTGCTGTGCGGCGCGCTGCTGACCTACGCGGGTGGCGAGGCGGGGCTGCGTGAACTCGCCGAACCGCTGCTGGCGCTGCCGCACACTGCGGAGCTGACCGGTGCCGAGGCCGGGCGCCTGCTGTGTTCCCCGGGCGGGCGGGCGCACTGGTCGGCGGAGTGCCTGACGGGCCTGCCGGACGAGCTGGTGGACGTCTTCTGTGACCGGGCGCAGGCCGTACCGGCGCCGGGCGGCTTCCGGCCCGTGCTCCTCCCACTGGGCGGTGCGGTCGTCACCGGCCCGGCCGGGTACCCGGTGCCGTACCGGGACGCGCCCTGGCTGCTGCACCCCTTCGCCCGCTGGACGGACCCGGCCGATGACGAGCGTGCCCTCGCCTGGGTGCGGGACACGTGCGCCGACGTCCGGCCGTGGCGCACCGGTGCCGTCCCGCTCGACCTCATCGGCGACGAGGGGCCCGAGCGGGTGCGGGCGGGCCTGGGCGCCGGGAACCTGCTGCGTCTGGAGAAGGTCAAGCGGCGCTGGGACCCCGACAACGTCTTCCGGTTCAACCACAACATCGCGCCCGTGTAGCCCGGAGCTGTCCTGAAGGGCGTTTACGCAGGTAGCGTCCGCTGCATGGACAGCCGTACGGACAACCGATTCGACACCCAGGGCGCCGGGATCACCGTTCAGCGGGCGCTGGAACTGCCCGGTCTGCGCAGCGGGCTGCCGGAGATCCTGGCGGGTGCCGACCGGCTGGGGCGCACGGTGCGCTGGGTGCACGCGGGCGAGGTGCCCAACATCGCCTCGCTGCTCAAGGGCGGCGAGCTGCTCCTGACCACCGGCTACGGCCTCGGCACCCGCCCGGCCGAACAGCGGGCGTTCGTGCGCACCCTCGCCGAGCGCGGGATCGCCGCCCTCGTGGTGGAGCTGGGCCCGCGCTTCAGCCGGCTGCCCTCGGCCCTGGTGGACACCGCCCGCGCCGCCGGACTGCCGTTGGTCCAGCTGCACCGCGAGGTGCCGTTCGTGACGGTGACCGAGGAGATCCACACCGAGATCGTCAACGGCCACTACGCCCTGCTGCAGCGCGCGGAGGAGGTGCACCGGCGGTGCACCGAGGCGCTGCTGGGCGGGGGCGGGGTGCCACAGGTGCTGGGCATCCTGGCGGACTTCAGCGGCAACCCGGTGTTCCTGGAGACGGCCGACGGCCGCCTGCTGTACGCCGCCGGGGAGGGGCCCGAGGGCGCGGACCCGCTGCAGGTGTGGGAGGGGCTGCGCGGCCCGCACAAGGACGCGCCGCCGCCCGCGGGTTCGGTGCTGGTGGACGTGCCCGGCGGCGGGCCCGGTACGGCCGGTTCCGTGCGCGCCCGTCTGGTCCTGCTCCCGGTCCGCGCCCCGCTGGCCCCGGTGCACCGGATCGCCGCCGAGCGGGCCGCGGGCATCCTGGCCGTGGTGCTGATGCAGGCCCGGCAGGAGGAGGAGCTGGCGGCGCGGGGGCGCGGTGACTTCCTCACGGATCTCGCCGAGGGCCGGATCACCGCGGAGGACGCCCCGGCGCAGGCCCGGGTCCTCGGCTTCAAGCCGGGCGACAGCCCGCTGCTGCCGGTGGTGATGCGGATCGGTGACTCCCTTGCGCCCGGCGGGGGTTGGGCGGTGCTGGCGCGGGCGGTCTCCGAGGAGCTGGCCGCCGTGGGCATGCCGGTGCTGCTGGGCGTGCGGCCGGTGGAGGGCCGGGTGCTGGTGCTGCTGGGCCTGCGTGCGGAGGCGGAGCGCGCGGCGGTCGCCGACCGGGTGGCGGCGGCGCTCAGGGCGGGCGTGGAGCGGGCCGGGATGCGCCGGCCCGGCTCGCCGCCGCCGGTCGTGGTGGTCGGTGTGGCGGGCGGCTGGGCGGCCGCCTCCGCGGGGCTGCGGCACGCGGCGGAGACGGCGACGGCCGCGCAGGGCCTGACCGACCGGCCCTGGTACGACGCCCGCCGCCTCGACATCGACCTGCTGCTGTGGCGGCTGCGCGACCATCCGGACCTCGCCGCGTTCGTGGACCGGGCGATCGGCCCGCTGCGCGATCACGACAACCGGTCCAAGCCGCCGCTGCTGCCGACCCTGCAGACCTATCTGGCGCACGCCGGCCGCAAGGCGGAGACGGCCCGCGAACTCCACCTCAACCGGCAGACCCTGTACAACCGGCTCGCCCGCATCGGGGAGTTGCTGGGCACCGACCTCGACGACCCGCAGACGGTCCTGGCGTTGAGCCTGGCCCTGCGGGCCCGCAGACACGTGCCCTAGTGCCCCAACAGGCAACGTTCGCCCCGTCGCGACGCCCGGCACGCTCCCCCACTGCCTTAAGGGCGTGGGAGGTGCCCCCACTCGCCGCACCGGGCACAAGCCCAAGTACATCCAGTACGAGGACTTGCACCCGGCACTCCCCCAGCCTTCGGCCGGGGGGACCCCCAGAGCACGCACCGGACGCCGCTCCTTGACGGGCAAACGTTGCCTGCCGGGGCACTAGGCCAGCGGTCGCGGCTGTGTCAACTCGTCGTAGACGCTGAGCACTTGGGCGACCGTCTCGTCCTCGGTCGGCCAGCCGGCGGCCTGCCGCACCCCGCGCTCGCGCAGCTCCTCCCGGCGCTCCGGGTCCGCGAGGAGCCGGACGACGGTGGCCGCGAGCGCCTCCGGATCGCCGTACGGGACGAGTTCGGCCGCGTCGCCGACGAGGTCGGGGATGCCGCCGACCCGGGTCGCGACGAGCGGCACGCGCGCGTAGAGGGCCTCCTGGGCGAGGACGGACCTCGACTCCCAACTGCTCGTGAGCAGCGCGAGATCGGCGGCGGCGAGCAGATCGGGCACGTCCTCGCGGCGCCCGACGAGCCGCACCGGCAGCTCCTCGTCCTCGATCCGCCGCTGCAGCGCCGCCCGCAGCGGTCCCTCTCCGGCGATGACGACCAGCGGCACCGGGTCCAGGTCCCGCCAGGCGCGGGCCGCGTCGAGCAGGTGGTCGTAGCCGCGCTGCCGGTCGAGGGAGCCGACCGCGATGAGCAACGGGCGGTCGATGGCGCCGAGTTCCGCCCGGACCTTGGGGCGCAGCGGGTCGGGTTCGTCGAGGATGACGGGCCGCCGCTGCCCCGGCAGGCCGACGGCGGCGAGCCGGGCGTCCCGCGCCCCCGTGTCCCGGGCCCGGTCCACCAGGTCGGAGCTGGTGCCGAGGACCACGGCCGCCGTCCGCACCACCCGCCGCTCCAGCAGCCGCAGCAGATGCGCCCGCGGGCCCTCCGCCTGGGCCCGGTCGTGCCAGGTGACCACCAGCGGGGTGCTCCGGCCGCCGAGTGCGAGGACGGCCCGGAAGGAGGCGTGCAGTCCGTGCGCGTGCACCAGGTCGGCGTGGGCGCAGGCCGTGCGCAGCGCGGCCACGGAGACGGGGTCGCTGCTGCGCGGCACGTGCACGTGGTCGGCACCGGTGCCGGTGAAGTCGTAGGCGCGGTCGGCCTCGACGGGGGCGCACACCGTGACCCGCACGCCCCTCGCCACGAGCCCCTCGGCCAGCGAGCGCACGTGCGCGCTGCTGCCGGCGTTGCCCCCGCCCAGCACCTGCACGGTGCGCAGCGGCGACTGGCCGTGCGGTGCGTTGCTGCTCAGGGGGCTCACGGGGCCGGGGCTCCTGGTTCGGCGTGGGCGGTCACGAGGAAACGTACAGAAGGTAGCGGGCTCAAGGGGGCGGAAGGACGTACCCCGCGCGCCCTCCCGCGCGGACCGTGTGCCTTCAAGCATGCCAGGGGACACGGCCGTTACGGGAAATCCGGAGGGCGCACTGTGCGGCGGGCCGGGGCAATGCGCCGGAGCACGTCACCCACACGGGTGAACAAAGGTCCGGCGCGGGCGAACGCTGTGCGATCGCGTCCGGCGAGGTCACACGCTCACAGCGCCCGCCCAGGCACTCACCCGGTCCCCGTGGACGGCGGCGGCCACGACCGCGACGGCGTGTACGAACAGTCCCGCGCGCCGGTTGCCCGCCACGACGGCCGCCCCCAGCGCGGCACCGAGCGCGTGCGCCCCCGTGTCCCCGATCATCACGCGCTCCCCGAGGTCGTCGGGCAGGACGGCCGCGGCGCCGCCCATCGCGACGGCCGACAGTTCGCTCCCCCGCCCCTTGCGCAGCAGCCCCGGCGCCCCGAGCGCGAGCACCGCGCCCGCGGCCCGCCCGGGCCGTACGTCGACGAGGTTCACGAAGTGCGCGGTACCGGCGATCACGATCCCGGCGAGCAGCTTGTCCAGCGGCCGCTCCTTCATCAGCGCCCCCGCGACCAGCCCGGCGGCCGAGATCCCGAACAACTTCACGGCCCCGCTGGTGACTTCGCCGTCCCGCAAGGCCCGCAGATGCGCCCGGAACCCCCGCCGGTCGTCCCCGGCGACATCGTCGTACGCCCCGCAGACCCCGGCGGCGAGCACGGCGAGCCCGGCCGCGGGACGCACCCGCGCGGCGGCCACGGCCGCACCGAGCGCCGAGGCGGGCCCGGCGTAGAGCTCGACCGTGCGCCCGGCGTGGTTCTTCCGTTCCCAGCGCTCCCGTCCGCCGGGCGGATCGCTGCGGAGCAGGGCCTGGCCGGCCCGGGTGACCGCGGCGGACAGCAGGAAGGAACGGAACTCACGCTTGCCGATCATCCCGCCACCCTAGAAGCCCAGCCGCCTACAGGTCCGCCCGGGCCGTCGCCAGCAGTTCCTCCGCGTGGGCGCGGGCCGTCTCGGAGTCCTCCTGGCCGGCCAGCATCCGGGACAGCTCGCGGATGCGCTCCTCGCCCTCCAGGACCTTCACGCCGGAGCGGGTGACCGAACCGTCGTTGGTCTTCTCGACCAGCAACTGCCGGTCGGCGAAGGCGGCGACCTGGGGCAGGTGGGTGACGACGACGACCTGTGCGGTCCTGGCGAGCTTCGCCAGCCGGCGCCCGATCTCGACCGCTGCCTTGCCGCCGACACCGGCGTCGACCTCGTCGAAGAGGTACGTCGGCACGGGGTCGGTGCCCGCGAACACGACCTCCACGGCGAGCATCACCCGGGACAGCTCACCGCCGGACGCGCCCTTGGCGATGGGCCGCGGCGGGGCACCAGGGTGCGGGGCGAGCAGCAGCTCGACCTCGTCCACGCCCGAGGGCCCGTAGGCGACCGTACGCCCCCCGACCTCGACGCCCTCCGGGTCCTCGGTCTGCCGGATGTCGAACGACACGCGCGCGTGGGGCATCGCCAGCGAGGCCAGCTCGGCCGTCACGGCGGCGGCGAACCGCTCGGCGGCATCGGCCCGCGCGTCCGTCAACGCCTGGGCCAGACCGCCCAGTTCGACACGGAGCGCATCCCGTTCGGCGGTCAGCTCCCCGATCCGTTCGTCGTCGCCGTCCAGCTCGGTGAGCCGGGCGGCGCTCTGCTCGGCCCAGGCGAGGACGGCGTTCACGTCCTCGCCGTACTTCCGCGTCAACGCGGTCAGCGCCGCCCGCCGCTCCTCCACCGCGGCCAGCCGCAGCGGATCGGCGTCCAGGTCGTCGGCGTACCCCGCCAGCTCCCCGGCGACATCGCCGAGCAGGATGCCGATCTCCCCGATCCGGTCGGCGAGGGAGGCCAGCGCCGGGTCGTGCGAGCGCACGGCCTCCAGCGCGCGGTGGGCGCCCGCGACGAGGGCCTGGGCGTCGATCCCCTCGGGGTCCTCGGGATTGCCCGCGAGAGCGGCGTGCGCGGCCGTCGCGGCGGACGACAGCGCCTCGGCGTGCCCCAGCCGCTCGGCCTCCTCGGACAGCTCGGCGTCCTCCCCGGCGCGCGGCTCCACGGCGGCGATCTCCTCGAGGCCGTACCGCAGCATGTCGGCTTCCTGCGCCCGCTCACGCGCGCGCGTGGTGATCTCCTCCAGCTCGGTGGCGACGGACCGCAGCCGCCGGTAGGCCTCGGTGTACTTGGCGAGCGGTACGGCGACGGCGTCGCCCGCGTACCGGTCCAGGGCCTGCCGCTGCCGGGACAGCTTCAGCAGCCCCTGCTGGTCGGTCTGCCCGTGCACGGCCACCAGGTCGTCGGCCAGGTCGGCGAGCAGCCCCACGGGCACGCTGCGCCCGCCCAGATGGGCCCGGGAACGGCCCTCGGCGGAAACGGTACGGCTGATCAGCAGGGCCCCGTCGTCCAGCTCGGCCCCGGCCTCCTCCGCGCGTACGACGGCGGCGGCGTCGGCGGGGACGGTGACCCGCCCCTCCACGACCGCCTTCTCCGCCCCGATCCGCACCAGCGCCGGGTCCGCCCGCCCACCGAGCAGCAGCCCCAGGCTGGTGACCACCATGGTCTTGCCCGCACCCGTCTCACCGGTGACGGCGGTGAACCCGGGCGACAGCTCGACGACGGCATCGTCGATGACCCCGAGCGACCGTATCCGCATCTCCTCCAACACGGACAAGACCTTACGAGGTGAGGGGCCGGGATTGCGACGGACCCCGGCCCGGTTGTGTGAAGGTGCAGGTGACGAATGCGGATCGGGCTCACATTGTCACCCGGGCGAGTGCAGCGCCCTCAGTGCAGTCCCTTGAGGAGGGCGACTCCGTCGGGCACGCCCCAGCCGGTGACGGCGTCGTACCCCTCCTGCACCGGGTAGCCCACCGCGGGCGGGTTGGAGGCGTTGTCGTGGCCGGCGGCGATGTCCCGGCAGGCGGCCCGGCCGAGCGGTGTGCCGTTGGCTCCGCCCTGGTAGAGCAGCGGCGTGAGGAAGCGCTGCTGCTTCTCCGGGGGCAGCAGGGCGTTGATGCGGGCGATGAGGGACGCCCACAGCGGGGTGGAGGCGCTGGTGCCGCCGTTGGGCCTCAGCTCGCCGAGGAACGTCAGGTCGTACAGCGGGCGGCCGGCGAGCGCCGCGACGTCCGGCACCACTCGCCCCCTGATGCCGTCCGGGTTCAGGGAGTCCACCTTGATGTGCTGCTGGTAGTCCGGACGCGCGAAGTGCACGGAGACACCGCCCCCGCTCGAGCCGCCGCCGTGATCGGTCCGCCGGCCGGGCGCCTCCCACCAGGCGACCTCCTGTCCGGACGCGTCGATCATCGTGCCGCCGACGCTCAGCACGTACGGACTGGCGCTCGGGAAGCCGACATGTGCGCGTCCGTCCGCGCTCTGGTGCCCCGCACCGTCGTCACCGGAGGAGACGCAGACCGTGACGCCCTTCTTCGTCGCACCCTCGAGGCGCTTGCTGATCTCGTCGATCGCGTTGCCCGACCAGCCGGGGTTGTCCTCGGCACGGCTCCAGCTGATGGACACCGCCACCGGCCTGTCCGCGACCACCCGGTCGATCATCTCGATCCAGCCCTGCTGGTCGAACGTGGCGAAGTAGACCGAGATCTGTGCCGCCTGACAGAGACCGGCGACGATCTGCACGTCCATCATCACCTCGCCCGCCGCGTCGATCTCGTCCTGCTGCTGCTGCGGTGACAGCTGCTGGAACTCCTGCGCCGACAGCGGCTCCAGGTTCAGGGGCACCACCTCGACCTGCGGCACCTGCAGACCGTGCCGGTCGCAGAAGGACTGCAGATCATCGGCGGTGAAAAAGCCCTCGAACTCGGCGATGCCGATCCGCTGCCCCTCTGCCTGGCCTGCCGGGAAGTTGTACATCTTCGCCAGGTCGTCCGGCGTGAACGAGCCGTGGAAACCCGATCCCTTGACGGCCGAGCGCTGGGCCATCCGCCGCTGGTCCAGCCCGAAGACACCGGTCACGATTCCGTCGAGTTCGGCCGGGATCCTCAGCTCGCCCTCGCGTCCGCGGAACTCGCCCTGATCGGGGCTCTCGTAGATGCCGAGGTTCGCCGCGAAGGCGGCGTTCATGGCGGAGACGGGGCCACTCGCCACGATGCTGCCCGGTTCGAGCCGGACCTCGTCGACGGTGAGGCCGCACCGTTCGAGCACGGCCTTCGTCTTCTCCGCGTCCTGGCTTCGCTCGACCGGGATCCGGTCGCCGGTGACCACCGGCCCGCGCAAGGTGAGGGTCACCCTCACCTGGTCCTGCGGGGCCGCGTCCCGCAGCCGGGTCGCGCCGGCCTTGGCCGGCCGTGCGCTCCCCGCCAGCACCACGTGCTGCTTGCTCATCGTCGTCGTCTCCTCGCCTCTGAACCGCCTGACACAGGGAGACATATCCGGAAATTGCCGACAACATATGCCGACGGTGGCCCGTGCCACCCGGACAGGCCACCGCCTGCCCGGCATGGAGTACGCGCGAACGAGCCGCTAGTGCGGCGCCCCCCGCCACCCCGTGGTCGGCAGCGCGAACTTCGCCACAATGCGATCGGTGAAGGACGAATGGTGCAGCCGGGCCAAACGCACCGGCACGGCCCCCCGCCGCACCTCCACCCGCGCCCCCGGCGGCAACTCGACCGTCCGCCGCCCGTCGCACCACAGCACCCCCGACGGGACGTGCGGCAGCACCTCCACCGCGAGCACCGAATCCGGCGAGGTCACCAGCGGCTTCGCGAACAGCGCGTGCGCGCTGATCGGCACCATCAGCAGCGCCTCCACCTCGGGCCACACCACGGGCCCGCCCGCGGAGAAGGCGTACGCCGTGGAGCCGGTCGGCGTGGAGAGCACGACGCCGTCGCACCCGAACCCCGTCACCGGGCGCCCGTCGATCTCCAGCACGACTTCCAGCAGCTTCTCGGCGCCGGCCTTCTGCACGGCCGCCTCGTTCAGCGCCCAGTCCGTGTGCACGATGTCCCCGTTGCGGTGCACGACGACGTCGACGGTCATCCGCTCCTCGACCTCGTACGACCGCGCCACCACCCGGTCGACCACCCGATCGAGGTCGTCCCGCTCGGCCTCCGCGAGGAACCCCACCCGCCCGAGGTTGACGCCGAGCATCGGCACCCCGGAGGCGCGGGCGAACTCGGCGCCCCTCAGCAGTGTGCCGTCGCCGCCGAGCACGATCAGCAGCTCGCACCCGTCGAGGCACTGCGGAGTGGCCTCCTTGACCAGCTGCACCTCGTCCGGCAGCGGCAGGTCGCGCGCCTCCTCCTCCAGCACCCGCACCCCGATGCCGTGCCGCAGCAGGCCCTTGACGACGAGTTCCGCACTGCGGATCGCCGCGGGCCGCCCGGTGTGGGCGAGCAGGAAAACAGTACGCACCAGGTTCTGTGTCAACGCGGCCCCTCCGCCACTGCACGGTCGACGTCGGCCGGGTCCACCTCGGGTGCCCCCGCCCGCAGCCAGAGAAAGTACTCGACGTTCCCCGAGGGGCCGGGCAGCGGACTCGCGGTGACGCCCTGCACCCCGAGCCCCAGCTCCCAGGCCTTCCCGGCCACTCCCCGCACGGCCTCCGCCCGCAACTGCGGACTCCGTACGACACCCCCGCTGCCGAGCCGCTCCTTGCCGACCTCGAACTGCGGCTTGACCATCATCACCAGGTCGGCGTCCGGCTTCACACACCGCTTCAGGGCCGGCAGCACCAGCCCGAGCGGGATGAAGGACAGATCGCCCACGACAAGATCCACAGGTTCCCCATCGATCGCCTCGAGCGTCAACTCGCGTACGTTCGTACGGTCCTTGACGGTGACGCGTTCATCGTTCCGGAGAGACCAGGCGAGCTGCCCGTAGCCGACGTCCACGGCGACGACGTGCGCGGCGCCCGCGCGCAGCAGGACGTCGGTGAAGCCGCCGGTGGACGCGCCGGCGTCCAGCGCGCGCCGGCCCTCGACCACGAGGCCCTGCGGCACGAAGACCTCCAGCGCGCCGGCGAGCTTGTGCCCGCCGCGGGAGACGTACTCGGGGTCGCTGTCGTCGGCCTGGACCACGATGGCCGCGGCGGTCTCCACCTGGGTGGCCGGCTTGGTCGCCACGGTCCTGCCGACGGTGACCCGCCCGGCGGCGATCAGCTGGCCGGCGTGCTCGCGCGAGCGCGCGAGCTTCCGGCGGACCAGCTCCGCGTCCAGACGGCGGCGTGCGACTCCTGCCACGTTCGGTTCAGCTCCTGCTCTGGTGGTACGAGGGTGACGGGGGGGCCGGAGGCCCCGGGCGGGCGTCGAGCGCGGTGAGCGCGTCGCGCAACCCCCCGTGTACATCCTCGTACACCTCGATGTGGCCGTCGGTGGCGAGGTGGTCGGCGTCGGCCAGCCGCTCCAGCCGGTCGTCGACCTCGGCATGGCCGGTGGGGGTGCGCGGGACGTTCAGGGGGGCGGGCGCGGCGGGGTCGTACGCCTGAAGTGCCTCCGCCGCCTCCCGCACCGAATCCTGCGGGTTCTCCGTCTCCGGAACCGAGTCGCTCATGCCCCGACGCTACCGCGAACCGCTGGGGTACCGTCGTGGGCGATGGCCACGATCGAGGAGTGCCGCGCCGCACTGGGAAAGCTTTCGGACAACATGCAGGGCGCCGAGGGCGACGTCGGAGCGGCCGCCGCCCTGGACCGCTCGGTGAGCTGTCACATCACCGACCTGGACGTCACCTTCGCCGGCCGGATGACGGGCGGGCGGATCGAGGTGGACGAGACCCACCCCGGCCCGCCGCGGGAGAAGGCGCAGCTCAGGCTCGCCATGGCCGGGGACGACCTGGTGGCCCTGGTGGACGGCGAGCTGAACTTCGCGACCGCCTGGGGCAGGGGCCGGGTGCGGCTGGAGGCGAACCTGCTGGATCTGTTCCGGCTCAGGAAGCTGCTGTGACCTTCTCCGAGCGTGCCGTGCGCGCCGCCGGCACCACCAGCGGCGTCCCGGTCTCCGGGTCGTCGATGACCTGACAGCGCAGCCCGAACACCCGCTCCACCAGCTCGGCCGTGACGATGTCGTTCGGGGCGCCCTCGGCGATCACCTCGCCGTCGCGCAGGGCGATGAGGTGGGTGGCGTAGCGGGCCGCGTGGTTCAGGTCGTGCAGGACGGCGACGAGGGTGCGGCCCTGGGTCTCGTGCAGCTCGGCGCACAGGTCGAGGACGTCGATCTGGTACTGGATGTCCAGGTAGGTGGTCGGCTCGTCCAGGAGCAGCAGCGGGGTCTGCTGGGCGAGCGCCATGGCGATCCACACCCGCTGCCGCTGTCCGCCGGACAGTTCGTCGACGTACCGGTCGGCCAGTTCGGCGACCCCCGTCTGCCGCATCGACTCCTGCACGACCCGCTCGTCCTCCGCCGACCACTGGCGCAGCAGGCCCTGGTGCGGGTAGCGGCCCCGGCCGACCAGGTCGGCGACGGTGATGCCGTCGGGCGCGATGGACGACTGGGGCAGCAGGCCGAGGGTGCGGGCGACCTTCTTGGCGGGCATCGACTGGATGACCTGCCCGTCGAGCAGCACCCGGCCCTGGCTGGGCCTGAGCATCCGCGACAGCGCCCGCAGCAGCGTCGACTTGCCGCACGCGTTCGGGCCGACGATCACCGTGAAGGAGTTGTCCGGGATCTCCACGGACAGCCGCTCGGCGATGACGCGCTGGTCGTAGGCGAGGGTGACGTTCTCGGCGGACAGGCGGTTCACAGTGCTCCTCGGGTTGTTCGGCGCGCCGGTGGCGGTCATATCCGGCCCGCCCTGCGCTCGGTGACCAGCAGCCACAGCAGATAGGCGCCGCCGAGGACGCCGGTGACCACGCCGACGGGCAGCTGGTCGGCACCGAAGGCGCGCTGGGAGGCCCAGTCGGCGGCGACCAGCAGGGCGGCGCCCATGCAGAGGGAGGGCACGAGGTTCGGGCCCGGCGAGCGGGTCAGGCAGCGGGCCAGCTGGGGGGCGGTGAGCGCGACGAAGCTGACCGGTCCGGCGGCGGCGGTGGCGGCCGCGGTGAGCAGTACGGCGGAGACCATCAGCACCAGCCGGACGCGCTGCACGCGCACGCCGAGGGCGTTCGCGACGTCGTCGCCCATCTCCAGCATCCGCAGGCCGCGCGCGTTGGCGAGGACCAGCGGGACCAGGACGGCACACAGCGCGAGCAGCGGCCAGACCTGGTCCCAGTCACGGCCGTTGAGAGAGCCGGTCATCCACACCACCGCGCGGGCCGCGTCGACCAGGTCGGCCTTGGTGAGCAGATAGCCGTTGACCGCGGTGGCGATCGCGGAGACACCGATGCCGACCAGGACGAGCCGGTATCCGTGCACGCCCTGCTTCCAGGCGAGCAGATAGATGGCGAGTCCGGTGACCAGGCCGCCGATCAGCGCGCCGGCGGTGACCTGGGTGGTGCTGCCGGACAGCAGCACGATGACGACCAGCGCGCCGGCCGTCGAGCCCTGGGAGAGGCCCAGCACGTCCGGGCTGCCGAGCGGGTTGCGGGAGACGGACTGGAACAGCGCGCCGCCGAGGCCCAGCGAGGCGCCCACCAGCAGCCCGACGAGGACGCGCGGCAGTCGCAGCTCGTTCACGATGAAGTCCTGGTAGGCGTTGCCGTTCCCGGCGAGGGTCCTGAGCACGTCGGCCGCCGGGATCTTCGCGTCCCCGGTGCCGATCAGCGCGATGCCGGCGGCACCGGCGGCGGCCGACAGCAGGACGACGACGAGCAGGACCCGCAGGTCCAGGCGCAGGGACAGCCCGCCGGGAGTGCGGACGGCCCGGGTCATGGTTCGGCTCTTCACAGCTGGGCCGTCCTCCGCCGTCGTACGAGAAAGATGAAGACCGGGCCGCCGATGATCGCGGTGACGATGCCGACCTGGAGTTCCGAGGGGCGGGCCACGACCCGGCCGACGACGTCGGCGCCGAGCAGCAGCACGGGCGACAGGACCGCGGCGTACGGCAGGATCCAGCGCAGGTCCGGGCCGGTGAAGGAGCGCACGACGTGCGGCACCATCAGGCCGACGAAGACGATCGGGCCGCAGGCGGCGGTCGCGGCACCGCACAGGACGGTGGCGGCGAGCATGGCCAGGGCGCGGGTGCGGCCCAGGTGGGCACCGAGGGCGCGGGCGGTGTCGTCACCCATCGCCACGGCGTTCAGCGGCCGGGCCAGCGCGAGCGCGAGGACCATGCCGGCCGCGAGGAACGGCAGCACCTGCACGATGGTCGAGTGCGTGGCCGAGGCGAGCGAACCCACCGTCCAGAAGCGCATCCTGGCCAGCGCCGCGTCGTCCAGGATCATCGCGGCCTGGAGATAGCCGTACAGCGCGGCGCTGATCGCCGTACCGGCGAGCGCGAGCCGCACCGGGGTGGCGCCGCGGCTGCCGCCGAGGAACCACACCAGCGCGCCGACCGCCGCCGCCCCGAGGAAGGCGAACCACACATAGCCGGTGAGGCTGGTGACGCCGAAGTACGTGATGGCCGTGACGACGGCGGCCGAGGCACCGGCGTTGATCCCGAGCAGTCCGGGGTCGGCCAGCGGATTGCGGGTGAGCGCCTGCAGCACGGCGCCCGCGAGGCCGAGCGCGGCACCGGCGAGCAGCCCCAGGACCGTACGCGCGAGCCGCTCGTCCACGACGACGTCGCCGTACGTCCCCGTGTCGTGGAACAGGCCGTGCCAGACCTGGTCCACCGACAGCGATTTCGCCCCGATCGCGATGCTCGCCAGGGCGACGAGCACCAGGATCGCGGCGGAGACCAGGAGCCCAAGGGCCCTTGCCGCCCGGCGGGTTGGGGGCGCGGGGGCGGTTTCCGCGCGCGGTTCCGGAGGACTGTCGACCAACACGAGGTTAGGTTAGCCTACCCTCGCTATCGGTCTCGAGCCCCGGGGTGCGCAGGCGTCACGATCCGCCCCGCACCCTGCTCACAGTCCGAGCCGCGCCAGCGCCTTCCCCCCGTCCAGCCCGCAGGAGCCCTCGCCGGCCGCCGTCCAGGCCGCCGCGCACAGCGCACGCAGCCCGTCCAGCGGCTCCCCGTCGCCCTCCAGCTCCAGCCGGTCCGCCCCGGCCGTCGCCGTCCAGCCACCGCACCGGAAGCCCTCCGTGAGCGGGGTGACCTCCGGCTGCCCGGTGAGCATCCCGCGCAGATCGGCGTCCACATACGTCGGACGGTGCTGCGGCGGCGCCGCGAGCAGCTGGGCGCCGTCGGTGACACCGGTCAGCACCAGCAGCGAGTCCACCCCGCCGTTGAACGCGCCCTCGATGTCCGTGTCCAGCCGGTCCCCGACCACCAGCGGCCGCTTCGCGCCGGTCCGGATGATCGTCTCCCGGTGCATCGGCGGCAGCGGCTTGCCCGCCACCTGCGGCTCCTTGCCCGTCGCGATCCGTACGACCTCCACCGCCGCCCCGTTGCCCGGCGCGATGCCCCGCCCGCTCGGGATCGTCAGGTCGGTGTTGGACGCGAACCACGGCACCCCGCGCGCGACGGCGTACGACGCCTCCGCGAACCGGCCCCAGGTCAGCTCCGGCCCGCCGTAACCCTGCACGACCGCCGCCGGATCGTCGTCCGCCGACTCCACCGGCGTCAGGCCCCGCTCGCGCAGCGCCACCCGCAGCCCCTCGCCGCCGATCACCAGCACCCGCGCCCCGGCCGGCACCTGCTCGCCGATCAGCCGCGCGACCGCCTGCGCGGAGGTGATGACGTCATCGGCACCCGCCGGTATGCCCAGCTCCGTCAGGTGCTCGGCCACCGCGTCCGGCGTCCGCAGCGCGTTGTTCGTGACGTACGCCAGATGCATACCGCCCGAGCGCGCCACCGCCAGCGAGTCGACCGCGTGTGCGATCGCGCTCCCGCCGGCGTACACCACCCCGTCCAGATCGAGCAGCGCCGTGTCGTACGCCTCGCTCAGGGGCTGCCCACTGCCCTCGGGCCTCGTCCTGACCGCCTGGCTCATTCCACATCGCTCCTCGTTCACCGACGTCCGAAGGCTGTCCATCGCCTTTCCCCCGATCATCCCGCACGCCACTGACACACGTACGATGCCGGGATGAACACTGCAGGTCACTCGGAAGCAACGGCGCGCCAGGGCCTGGAACTCACGCCGTTCCGCGGCCTTCGCTACGACCCCGACCGGGTCGGCAGCCTCGCCTCCGTCACCTCCCCGCCGTACGACGTCGTCGTACGCCCCGACGGGGTGCACCACCTCCAGTCCGCCGACCCGTACAACATCGTCCGGCTGATCCTGCCGCAGGCCGGCACCCCGAGCGCCCGCACCGAGCAGGCGGCCGACACCCTGCGCCGCTGGCTGGACGAGGGCGTCCTCACCGCGGACCCCGAACCCGGCCTGTACGTCTACGAGCAGCGCGACGAGAGCGGCATGCTCCAGCGCGGTGTGATCGGCGCCCTGCGGGTCTCGGCGCCAGCCGAGGGCGTGGTGCTGCCGCACGAGGACGTCATGCCGCCCGTGGTCGCCGACCGCGCGGCCCTGATGCGGGCCACGCGCGCGAACCTGGAACCGCTGCTGCTGACCTACCGCGGCGACGGCAGGGCGGCCGAGGTCGTCGAGCGCACGGCGGAGAAGCCCCCGCTGCTGGACACGACCACCGAGGACGGCTACCACCACCGCCTGTGGTCCGTCACCGACCCCGCCGACCTGGCCCGCATCCGCTCCGACCTCGCCCACCAGCAGGCCCTGATCGCCGACGGCCACCACCGCTGGGCCACCTACCTGCGGCTGCGCGCCGAGCACCCCTCCCCCAGCCCCTGGGACCACGGCCTGGTCCTGCTCGTCGACACCGCCCGCTATCCGTTGCGCGTCCGCGCCATCCACCGCCTGCTGCACGGCCTGCCGGTCGCGGACGCGCTCGCGGCGGTCCAGGGGCTGTTCCGGGTACGGCGCCTCGACACACCGCTCACCGAGGCCCTGGAGACCCTCGCGGACGCCTCCTGCGCGGGCAACGCCTTCCTGCTGGCCGGCGACGGCGCCTTCCACCTCCTCGACCGCCCGGACCCGGACCTGCTGGCACGGACGATCCCGGCCGACCGCCCGGCCGCCTGGCGCTCCCTGGACGCCACGGTCCTGCACGCCACGCTCCTCGACCACGTCTGGCACATCCCCGAGGACTCCCCGGCCCACATCGCGTACATCCACGACACCGCCGCGACGGTCGCCAAGGCGGAACGCGACGGCGGTACGGCCGTCCTGATGCACCCGGTCCGCGAGGAGGTCGTACGCGACCTGGCCCGCCAGGGCGTCACGATGCCCCGCAAGTCGACGTCGTTCGGCCCGAAGCCGGCGTCGGGGCTGGTGCTGCGGGCACTGGACATCTGAGGGCCCGGAACGGCGAAGAGGGCGGGCTCCCTCGGGGAACCCGCCCTCTTCTCAGTGGCTTTCGTCAGTCCTCGTCGCCCTCTTCCTCCGAGGGCTCGACGGACTCGGCCTCACCCTCGTCCAGGGCGTCGACGAACTCCACGCCGTCCAGCTCGGCGAGCCGGTCGGAGGCGTCCGTGCTGCCGTCCCGGTCGGCCTCCACGGCCTTCGCGAACCACTCCCGCGCCTCCGCTTCCCGGCCGACGGCCAGCAGGGCGTCGGCGTAGGCGTACCGCAGGCGCGCGGTCCACGGCTGAACCGAGTTGGAGGCGAGCTCCGGGCTCTGCAGGGTCACGATGGCCGCGTCCAGCTGGCCCATGTCACGCCGGGCACCGGCCGCGACGAGCCGCATCTCGACCTGACCGGCCTTGTCCAGCTTGTGCACCTCCGGCGCACCGGCCATGTCCAGCGCCTTCTCCGGCCGCCCGAGCCCGCGCTCGCAGTCGGCCATCACCGGCCACAGCTCCACGGATCCCGTCATCCGCCGCGCGGCCCGGAACTCGGCGAGGGCCTCGCCGTACTTCTGGTTGGCATACGCCGCGAATCCGCCGGCCTCGCGTACGGCGGCCACGCGGGACGCCAGCCGCAGGGCCACCTTGGAGTAGCCGTAGGCGCCCTCGGGGTCCTCGTCGATGAGCCGTGCGACCATCACCAGGTTCTTGGCGACGTCGTCCGCGAGCGTCTTGGGCAGGCTCTGGAGCTCCTGCCGGACGTCCTTGTCGATCTCGTCGCCCGTGACGTCCTCCGGGATCGGCAGCCGCTTGATCGGCTCGCGGTCCCGGTCGCGGTCACGCTCGTCGCGGAACCGGCCACCGCCCCGCCGGTCGTCACGCCGGTCGTCACGTCCTCGGAAGCCACCGGGCCGCCCACCACGGTCGTCCCGACGGGGCCCACGGTCACCACGGTCGTCCCGGCCACGGAAGCCTCCGCGGTCGCCCCGGCTGTCGTCACGGCGGTCGTCGCGGCGGAAGCCTCCGCGGTCGCCGCGGTGGTCGTCGCGCCGGCCGTAGCCGCCACGGTCGTCGTCACGGCGGAAGGACGGACGGTCGCCACCCCGGTCGTCACGACGCTCGTCACGCCGGTCGTCACGGCGGAAGCCACGGTCGTCGCGGCGGTCGTCCCGACGCGGACCACGGTCACGGTCGTCCCGCTGGAACGCCGGACGCGCGCCCCGATCCCCCTCACGACGATCGTCCCTACGGCCATAACCACCACGGTCGTCACGCCGGAACCCACCCCGGTCATCACGACGCTCATCACGCCGGTCACCACGGTGGTCATCACGCCGGTCGTCGCGGCGGTCGTCGCGGCGGAAGCCTCCGCGGTCGCCGCGGTGGTCGTCGCGCCGGCCGTAGCCGCCACGGTCGTCGTCACGGCGGAAGGACGGACGGTCGTCACGCCGGTCGTCACGCCGGTCGTCACGGCGGAAGCCACGGTCGTCGCGGCGGTCGTCCCGACGCGGACCACGGTCACGGTCGTCCCGCTGGAACGCCGGACGCGCACCCCGATCCCCCTCACGACGATCGTCCCTACGGCCATAACCACCACGGTCGTCACGCCGGAACCCACCCCGGTCATCACGACGCTCATCACGCCGGTCACCACGGTGGTCATCACGCCGGTCACCACGGTGGTCATCGCGGCGGTCGTCACGCCGGTCGTCGCGGCGGAAGCCTCCGCGGTCGCCGCGGTGGTCATCGCGCCGACTGCCGTAAGCGCCACGTTCGTTGTCGCGGCGGAAGCCGCCACGGTCGCCGCGGTAGCCGCCGCGGTCACCGCGGTCACCACTGTCCCGTCGCCGCTGGTCGCGCTCCGGTCGGTCGTCGGGAGAGTTGGTGGACATGGTGACTCCTGTCTTCGGTACCGCAAGCATTGTAAAAACGAAAGGACCCCTGGTCCCAGCTGAACGCTGGTGACCAGGGGTCCCCCCAAAGATTGTTCGGCGGCGTCCTACTCTCCCACAGGGTCCCCCCTGCAGTACCATCGGCGCTGTGAGGCTTAGCTTCCGGGTTCGAAATGTAACCGGGCGTTTCCCTCACGCTATGACCACCGAAACCCTAATGGTTTCGAGCGAACAAGCACACTCTGTAGTTATGCGTTCTGCTCTGAAGCCGGCAACAGTCGTTGCCTCAGAACTAACACAGTGGACGCGAGCAACTGAGGACAAGCCCTCGGCCTATTAGTACCGGTCACCTCCACCAGTTACCTGGCTTCCAGATCCGGCCTATCAAC